>CAJUNZ010000107.1 GCA_910587755.1 uncultured Acetatifactor sp.
GCTACTCTGGTGTGTGGAGAGAGAAAGGGGAAGCAGGAGCCGGAGCTGGAGAAGTAGTGGGAAGGGACATGGGCTACTCTGGTGTGCTGGGAGAGAGAGGGGGAGCAGGAGCCGGGGATGTAGTGGAAACCGGCCTGGGCTTTTCTGGTGTGTGGAGAGAGAAAGGGGAAGCAGAAGCCATGGGTTCTCCGGGGATGGGCCTGGGCTTCTCCGGTGTACAGGCACAGGAAGTGGAAGGAGGGATAATGGGTGCTTCGGGCCAGGGCTGCTTTGGTGTGTTGGGCCAGGGAGCAGAAACAGGTGGAACTTCGGGAATAGGCAGGGGTTTTCCCCCTGTACAGGGAAAGAAAGATGAGGGGGAAGTCATAGGTTTCTCCGGGGGACAGGTAGAGGAAGCAGGGCCAGGCGGAGCTTCGAGAATAGGCATGGGTTTTTCCGGTGCGCAGGGAGAGAAAGCAGAAGGAGGAGTGGGTGCCCAGGGAATGGGCCTGGACTTCTTCAGTGCGCGGGAAGAAGCAGGAGGCGTGGGAGTTACGGGAATGAGAAGGGACTTTGCACAGTATCAGGAGAGGGAGGCAGGGTATGAAAAAGTGCTGGGCATGACTTCTCTGCGCGACAGTGACGAGAGACAAGTGACAGATTGGGAGGTAGAGGGAGGCCGGATGGAAAGAAAAAGGGAGAAGCAGGAAGGGGACAGAAGAGGGAATCGGCCAGGGGACAAGAAAGTGAACTGGATGGAGGAAAAGAAGGGAAGCCGCCCAGGCGACAGGAGGAGCGGAGGAAAGCAGCAGGAGAAGGCTGTCAGGCTTCTGGAGGATAAATGGGAGCAGCTATGGGCCACTTATCCTCATATCCGTCCTTTTCAGGATGGAAGGGAGTATCTCTCCATTGAACCTTCGGACTTTGTGCTGTTCCCTGCGGCTTCCTACCGGGCGGTGAACAACAGCTTTCTACTTCACGGCTATTACAATTACCACCATCTGCTTCTGGTGCGGCTGGAGAAGAAAGGAGAAGTGCTTTATTACATTGGCGTGCCGGGAAATTTCTTTGAGAGGGAGAAACAAGTGGCCATCATGTTCGGATTTGAGAGTTTTGAATGTGCGGAGGAGCCTGCCCAGGCGGGCGACTTTGGCTATTATATGATGAGGACACAGCTGTAGCAGTCAATTTCTACAGCCCTTCCCCGTCAAAGGCCGGGATAAAGCTTTCGGATACTGTGCCGCCGTCCTGCTGGAACCCCCTTTCGATCCCTATCCGGTCCGCGAAGTCCAGAACGCGCTGATACTGTGACATGGGGACAGGCTGCTTCAGAGCGGCCAGTTCCGGTATGGAAGACCGGAGCACTGGCGGCATGGGAGTGTACTGGTTCATGATACTGATATAGATATCGCTGCCGTAAGTGCTGTGGAGATACCGCAGGATCCGCTTGGAATCGCCTCCCTGGCCGGGAAGCAGCATATGGCGCACAATGACCCCTTTCTTCAGCAGGCCCTTTTCCGGATCCAGCACTGGAGGTCCTGCCTGGCGGAACATCTCGGCAATGGCCTCAGTGGCTTTTTCAAAGTAATCCGGGGCCCTGGAGTATGCGGAGGACAGCAGGGGGGAATGGTATTTCAGATCCGGCAGAAAGATATCTGCCAGCCCTTCCAGCAGTCTCAGGGAGGAGACTTCCTCATAGCCGGAACTGTTGTACACAACGGGAACGGACAGGCCCTGGTTTTTTGCGGCTTTAAGGGCCAGACAGATCTGGGGAAGAAAATGCCCTCCGGTGACAAGATTGATGTTTGCGGCTCCTTTGGCCTGCAGCTCCAGGAAAATCTCTGTCAGGCGCTCCAGGGACAGAGCGCGTCCTGCGTCTCCCATGGATATGTCATAGTTCTGGCAGTACACACATTTCAGACTGCAGCCGCAGAAAAAGACAGCCCCGGATCCTTCCCTGGGGCAGATACAGGGTTCTTCCCAGAAATGCAGCGCGGCCCTGGCAGCTTTTATTTCCGCCCCCTGGCCGCAGAATCCCTTTTCCCCTGCCAGACGGTTCACATGGCATCTGCGGGGACAGAGGGTGCAGTCTCTCATATATTCGTTCAACTTATCCAAATTCAGTTCCATAATGCCTCCCGGTGCTCTTTTTGGGCATACAAAGGCCGCACACCCAAAGCCTGGATACAGCTCCACCCGGCTGCCTTACGGCACATGAAAGGTTCTGCTTAGTGCTGCTTTGTTCCCAACCTGACACGGTTCGCAGATTCTCATTGCGCAAGACCGAATTTCATCACTGCACCGGACTTTGAAATGTACGGCTATTTTAGTGTAGCTGTTTTCAGAGGATTTGTCAAGATGTTTATGGCGCGGCGGCTGTTTTTTTGGTATACTGTCCTTGGAGAGCCGTACAGCGGCCCTGGAAAAATTGTTTTCCTGTCCGGACAGAAGATGGCTGTGTTTCTGCCAGGTCAAAGCGGATGGTTTCAGTTGTTTTTTGTTTGGACAGAGGCGGGGAAGAAGGAGAGGGCAGGAAAATGGCTGCTGTGAAGAGTGTCCATGAAAAATACATGGGAGAAGCATTAAAACAGGCGAAGAAGGCCTTTGCCCTGGGGGAAGTGCCAATCGGCTGTGTTATTGTCCATCAGGGAAAGATCATCGGCAGGGGTTATAATCGGCGCAACACTGACAAGAACACCCTGGCCCATGCGGAGATCACCGCCATCAAAAAGGCCAGCAAGTACATTGGAGACTGGCGCCTGGAGGAATGCACCATTTACATTACCCTGGAACCCTGCCAGATGTGCGCAGGAGCCATCATTCAGGCCCGCATTCCGGAGGTGGTTATGGGCTGTATGAATCCCAAGGCGGGCTGCGGCGGTTCGGTGCTGAATATATTGGAGATGCCCCAGTTCAACCACCAGGCTCTAGTGACCAGAGGCATTATGGAGCAGGAGTGCAGTACGCTGCTGAAAACATTTTTTGCGGATCTGCGGGAACGCAATAAAATGGAGAAGGAAAAGCGTTCTGTATGATTTCTTCAGAAAAAGCAATAATAGTTTTAAAAGAGGAAATGAGGTAAACTTATGAAGATTTTATTTTATGACACCAAGAGTTACGACAGGGACAGCTTTCAGCAGGTTTTGAAGGAGTACCCGGATCTGGTGATAGAGTACACAAAATCCGACCTGGATCCCCGGACGGCATCCCTGGCCCAGGGGTTTGACGCCGTGTGCGCCTTTGTGAGCTCCGATATCGGCACCCGGACTGTAGATATCCTTCACCAGAAGGGGGTAAAATTGATTTTGATGCGCTGTGCAGGCTTCAACAATGTGGACCTGGATACGGCCAGAAAACATGGTATCCGTGTCATGCGTGTGCCCGGCTATTCTCCGGAGGCTGTTGCGGAACATGCCATGGCAATGGCCCTGGCCTGCAACCGGCGGCTGTATAAAGCCTACAACAAGGTCAGGGAAAATGACTTCAGTTTAAGCGGCCTGATGGGATTTAATTTCTATGAGAAGACGGCGGGAATCATTGGAACGGGTAAAATCGGAGCTGCCATGTGCCGGATCTGCCGGGGATTTGGCATGAAAGTCATCGCCTATGATGTGTATCAGAACGATGCCCTGAAGGAATTTGTGGAATATGTCTCTCTGGAAAAACTGCTTGCGGACAGCGATCTGATTTCCCTGCACTGTCCTCTGATGGATTCCACCTATCATCTGATTCATATTGATACCATCCGGCAGATGAAGGACGGGGTCATTCTGGTAAATACTTCCCGGGGGGCTCTGGTGAAGACTAATGATCTTATAGAGGGAATCCGTATGCACAAATTTGCCGGTGTGGGCCTGGATGTCTACGAGGAGGAGACAAACAATGTCTATGAAGACCGCTCGGACGAGATTCTGGAGCACTCTACCACCGCAAGGCTTCTGTCCTTCCCTAATGTGATGATCACTTCCCATCAGGGATTCTTTACCCGGGAGGCCCTGGAAGCTATTGCCTCCACCACTCTGGAAAATGCCATGGACTTCCAGCAGGAGAAGGCAAGCCCCAATGATGTAAAGTAAAATACAGCACCTTTCTAAAAAACCACAGCAGGTTCCGGCTGTGGTTTTTAAATGTCGTGGCTGTAATATGACAAACCGCTGCAGCGACAGGGCTATTCCTCATTCTGGCCGGTGGAGCCTGTTGGAACAGGAACGGCGCTGAAGGGTCTGGGGTGTGAATCTTATTTTTAAATCTGGTCTATGTTAATTTCTGCAGTTTATTTTCTGCAGATGTTCCAGATAGGCTTCTTTAAATAAAGCTGTCTTACTTCGGCTTATGTACAGCATCTTTTCATTCTTCATAACCAGAGCATTGCCTGGGCCCACACTCTTGACGGCATGCATGTTGATCAGATATGAGGAACTGATTCTGAAAAATCCTTTTTCTGAAAGTAAATCTTCCATTGTTCCAAGTGTTTCCCGACATTTGTACACTGTATCCGCACAGTGCAGTGAAAAATAGTTATCGGCAGCTTCGAGATACAGTACATGGTCTAGCATAACATGCATCGGTCCGGCTGTGGTGGAAAAGCAGTAGGAGGCAGGACTATTCAGGCTCTTTATCACAGCTTTGCGAAATGCTGTTCTCAGATCCTCTTCCAGGTGGTTTCTGCGTACACAGAGGAAAGGACAGCAGTTGGATAATTCGCACACGAGATGCTCCTGAGCAGTGATGAGAATAATTTCGGTGTCAGGATTGGCCTCTCGCAGCTGCTGTATCGCTGGGGAGGAACTTTCCTGTCCCGCAGGATCCAGAACGAGAATCTGTGCATAGCTTTTTTGCAGATGACGCACTGTTTCTGCCAGGGTGGGAAAGATGGAAATATGTATTTCCAGGTTCTCTACAAAAGAAGAACATAAGTGGATAAGGCGATCTTTTAATTGGGTTGCATGACTCTCGACATTGTTACATATTGCTAAATTTATCATTCAAAATCCTCCTTTTCATTTATGGTTTAATTGCTAATTATTTCAATATGTAAACATTATAACTGAAAATATTAGTCTGTGCAAGCGCTTTTTAGCAATTCTCGACGAAATATTATTTTCGTTATTTCATTGACATAGCTTGGAAAAAGATGTATTCTATAGAGTGAAAATAATATTCAAAGGAAATAATTTGGGATAAATGGTAAAAAAATGACGGATTATCCCAGATTTGTGCAGATAATAGAAGAATATGGTACAATCCTTTTACCATAAATAAACAGCTCATGGAAGATATCGGGAAAGAAAGACAGTCTGCCGGGAGCAGGGATGTCAGGCATTCCATTCCTGTATGGCCCCGGCGGAGGGCGCATGGTTGAGGAATAGGGGGAGGTGAAACGGCAGGGCGGCGCAGAGGGTTCCTTACGGATAATTCCATGCTGTAATAAAAAAGGAGGAAATGTAATATGAGCAAGAAAATGAATGGTTTCAAGAGGACTTTGATGGCAGCAGTGTGTGCAGCGTCTGTTATGGCGACAGCGATTCCTGTGAGCGCGGCGGAGATGGTGGATCCGGCGGTTATTGCGCAGGGGGAGGATTCTATCAGTGTGGCGGCCAGCTGTAGTTGCAAGAAAGAGTTACTTGCTATGTCAAGGCAGTGTAGCAGAGTTGATGATAATACACACACAGCATATTATACGTTGAAATATGAATGTGCGCATGGGCTTTCTACGGAGTATAAGACAATTAATGAAAGTCACAGTTATACTGGATACGTAGATGATAGTCATACGAGTGGGACAACACATTGGTTTTATAAACAATGTGTGTGTGGAAATAAAAAAGGGGATCCATTTGATTGTATGGGTTTACTTAATGGAGGTGCTCATGTGAGACCGTAATTTTTGAATTATTTAGTAGTTCATCCCGTTTAACAGAATATGTTTGACGGGATGAATAATTTATCTAGATTATAAAAAATAGTCTAGCCATAGAAGGGATTTTTTATGTGGAAATGGGCACATAGAATTATATTTCTATCTTTTGGAGCTTTTATGCTTTTTGGAGGTTGTGGCAAGAAGGAAGAAGATGGGAGAGTAGAATATTTTGATATTGTATCTGAGTTGAACGTCCTCTATGCGGCGGGGTCTATAGATGAATCTAGAGGAATGTTTCTTGGGATGCAATATTACCAAGGAGAGCCAGTACAGCTATGGTCAGAAGGAGACGAAGTGTATCTGGTCAGTATTCACGGCAGTCGGGAAAAGCTGATGGAGATTCCACAGGCTGCCGCTTTGTGCTGCTATCTGGATCAGGATGGGAGTATATACTGCTGGGAGCGGTATGCAGAACTGGCGGAAAACGGGATTCCATCTGTCTGGAAGTATGATGCTTCTGGCCAGGAGGTGTGCCGGGTCAGGATGGAGGAGGGAATCGTTCCGGAAGACATCTGTCAGCTCTCGGATGGACGAATTTTGCTTCTGCTGAGGAATCAGGGCTCAGGGGCAGTACAGCTGGCAGAATTGAATGCTATGAAGGGGATTGTTGCCAGGCTGGATCAGGTGCAGCTGGGGCTGGGGGTAGTGTCAGGATATATTGCTTCCGGCGGGGAAGAACTGGTCTTTCTGGAGCAGGGGTATTGGGAAGGGCTTTCAGAGATCAGCCTTAAGGATGGAAAAAGGAAGATAGAAAAATCTTTTCAGGGTGGCGGCTATCGTCTTGGAGCGAATACCACGAATATGGAGTTGCAGGATTTCAGGATGGCAGAGGACGGAAGTATAGAAATTTTGTGGGCCAGTAAGGAGGACGGCCGGGGAGTCCTGGAGATACTGCGGTTGAAGGAGATGGAGAAGACGGTTCTGGTCATGCAGACTACACATGTAGGAAAACCTGCCTGGATTAAAGATAAGATTGCAGAGTTTAATAAAAGGAATGAATCTTATTACCTGGTGCTGGAGTATCCGGATGTTGAGAAGGAGGTGGAATATGGCCAGATGATTGCCATGCAGATGGCGGCAGGAAAAGGGCCAGATATTTTAATGGATTATGCTCTGGACTTTGTGGATGACTTGGCAGGAAAGGGCGGCATAGCGGATCTTGCGCCTTACATGGAAGAATCCGGTATGAAGGAAGAGGACTATTTCCCTTCTGCTTTCAGTCGTTGGCGGAGTGGTGACAAGATATATTCGGTCAGTCTCGTAGGAGTGGTTATGTATGACTGGCTGGATGGGAGGGCTTTGGGACTGAAGGAAAGGCCTGATATCGAGACACTGCTGGATGCGCTGCTGGCAGTGAAAGAACCGACAACTTACTGTGGAATGAGCTTGGCAAGCGAAATTCTTATCAACCTCATACAATATACGGATGATTACTGCGGAATGTTGGACTGGGAGGAAGGGGTCTGTGACTTTGAGAATGAACTTTTTAAAAAAATGATTCAGGCAGCTGGGAAATATGGGTATACCTGGAACGAGGTACTGGCGGGAGCTTCTAACACATATGGCAAGCCTTATGTGGCTGGACAGGTAAGTGTTTCAAATATTTATGAATATGAGACATTGACAGATATAGAAGAACAGGGCAGAATTCCTCTGTTGAATATGGAAGGGGCTCCTTATGGTCAGGCATCCCATTCGGATGTGTTTGCAATCAACAGTAACTCTGACAATATAGAGGGAGCATGGGAATTTCTCTCTTATATGATGAGTCAGGAGGTACAAGGGTCTCAAAGCGAACCTATGACAGCAACTAACCGGGCAGTATGTATAGAGGCGGTACAGGAACAGATCCGTTGGCTTGAAAAAGGACATGTGATGAATAAAGACTATCATTACTTTACAATGGATCGCCAAGAAATAGATTTAGGGAGTAAAAGTTGGACCCGAGAGGATATTACGGATGAGAAGGTGGCGGAATATATCAATATGCGAGACAGAGCGGAGCCGATGGATGCAGAGGAAGACCGGCGGATGAAACCAATATGGCAGATCATCAGAGAGGAGTCGGAAGCTTATTTCACTGGAGACAAGAGCATTGAAGAAGTTGCAGATATCATTACCAACAGGGTGCAGCTGTACCTGGATGAGAACCAGTAAATACTTATTGCTAAAAAACTGTGAATGATGAGAACAGATTATCCCAGATTTGTTTTTGGTAGTTTCAAGTTGTAAAGAGTGAAGGCATAGTGATATGAACAAGAAAGTAAATCTTAGTAAAAGATCTTTTTTGGCAACAGTGTGTGGCTTTTGGCTTGGTGACAGCGATTCCTGTGAGTGCAGTGGAGATGGTGGATTCGGCAGTTGTAGCACTTGCGGATTGTGCCAGTTCTGGCCAGCTGCCCACCTATACGGATGAACAGATCATTAAAATAATTGAAATCGCCTGCCGCAGCCTGGAGGAATATGGCTATGAGACCTGCCACTGGAGCCTTAACCAGCTGGCGGCAGTATCAGTCCGGGAAGGAATTACGGAATCCATTTCTGCAAAAACTATAAGCCATTTTTTAAAATAGGGAGAAAATCCGCCCGCATCTCGTCTGTTACTGGCTGCATTCTTCCGCCCCCCGCAGGGGCCTGCCCTTGACAGCCGCTGGAAATAATCCAGCACTAATTGCTTTATTTTTTTAGCCACAAATGTTACAAAAACGCTTGACCACTACACATTGAACTATGGCTGATAAAGTAAAGAATAGGAAAAATAGAAAGTTTTATATAT
>CAJUNZ010000108.1 GCA_910587755.1 uncultured Acetatifactor sp.
AAAATAGGTTCTGAAAGCCCCATGAAATAAGGGCTGAAGATTCCGAGAAGTTATGAGAGGCCCAGGGAGGAAAGGGGGCATGAAGGTATATTTACTGTATCCGCAGAAGGAGTGGCTGAATCCGGAACCATATTTTGATGAGAAGGCGATTGTGCAGGATCTGGGGCTGAAGACCCTGTTTCTTGCCGCCGCCAAGGAGGTGGTGAAGGAGGATGGGAAAGTCAAGCGGATCCGGGAGGCGGATCTGTATCTGGAGGAGACCATGAAAAAGGTGGTGATGGTTCCTGTGGAAGCGGAAGAGATTCTGTACCGCCAGGAGATTCTCAGGGACTGCCTTCAGGAGGAAAATTTTATACGCAGTCTCTATGAGCTGGCCTGTGACATTCTGGACCAGTGGGACAGACTGGGGCGCAGGGCGGGCAGAAAGGCAGGGGAGGGTTCGCCGAGAGTGCTGGTGACGAAGATACATGTGCTGCAGCTGTTTGTGACAGGACTGTCCAGGTTGAAGAGGCTGCTGGAAGAGTACGGGGGAAAACATTATTCCAGAGGTTTTCTTGCCCTGCAGGGACGGCTTCAGGAGGAATTTTCCGACGGCATGGAGCGGACTTTGAAGAAGATTCTGCAGGATGTGGCTTTTTATGCCAATGAAAAAGAACACACGGAATCTGTGAATGCACCCATGGAGAACAGGCCCAGAATCCTGGCGGGATGCAGTGTGGGAGACGGCTTAAAACTCTGCCATTTCAGGCTTCAGGATGTGGCGACGGACAGCAGAAAATACCAGAGTTCCGGCGGAAATTTTCTGGAAAGAGCACAGGAGTACCTGGGAATTCGGGGAAAAAATGTAGTCTATGTGAACCGGGACGCATCTCTGGGAGGCCAGACAGATCTTCTGGAATACACAGGGGTGGAGTACATTGTCTCCTGTTGCGAGCCCTTTTTCAAGGCATTTGAAAAGTTTTTTGACCAGCTGCGTTTTCAGGCCGCTTTTTACCGTGGAGCAGTCAATCTGAGAGCTTATCTGGAGCGTTTTCAGCTGCCCTACTGCTATCCTGCGGCAGGTTCCGGGGACTGTCTGAAGTTTCGGGAATTAAAGGAATTTGTCATGAGCATTGAACAGAAAATGACGCCTGTGGGGAATACCTGTGACATTGAGGGGAAGAGCCTGTTGGTGGTGACAGGCGCAAACCAGGGCGGTAAATCCACTTTTCTGCGCAGTGTGGGCATTGCCCAGGTAATGTTCCAGTGTGGTCTTATGGTGGCGGCAGAGCACTTTGAGAGCGGTGTTTTTCCTTTCTTTTTCACCCATTTCACCAGGCGGGAGGACAGCGCCATGAACAGCGGCAGACTGGACGAGGAGCTGGGACGTATGAGTCAGATTATTGATCATCTGGGTCAAAATTCCATGATTCTGCTCAATGAGTCCTTTGCCTCCACCACGGAAAAGGAAGGTTCGGTCATAGTCTATGACATAGTCAGGGCTTTGACGGAGGCCGGCGTGAAGGTTCTGACGGTGACACATCTGCTGTCGTTTGCCAGGAAAGTATATCAGGAAGCCCTGCAGGATCCTGATTTCGGGGCGGTGTTCTTAAGTGCCCAGCGCATGGAGGGCGGCAGGCGCACTTATAAGATGATAGCCCATGCCCCGGAGCTGACAAGCTTTGGGCTGGATCTGTATGACGAAGTCATTGGGGGCGGAGGAGCTGACGGAAACAGGGTCGGGCAAAGCAGTTGACAATTTTATTGACAAAGTGTGATTGGACTCTATATAATACACATAGGGAACTATTCACAAATAAATCTGCGGTCCGGCCTTTTTCTTTATGGATAAGTTCCTGTGGCAAAGGATCAGAGGCAGCCTGGAAGCAGCATTCTGACAGAAAACAGGGGGAGGAAAATGAAGAGTATACGTACTAAGGTAACTTTGTGTCTGATACTGATTGTTCTTGCGGCGTTGACTGTGGTGGGGACATTAAGTATTTCGCTGAATTATTACAGCATGCTCAACACGGTGGAACAGATGATGGGCCAGGCGGTGGTTCTGGCGGCGGAGCGCATAGAGCAGGAACTGGATGCCTATAAGAATGTGGCCATGAATACGGGCTGTGTTCCTCAGCTGTCCAGCTGGCGCGCAGGTAAGAAGGAAAAAGAGGAGATCATCAACACCCGTATTGAAATGCATGGTTTTCAGAGAGGGAATGTGATCGGATCGGATGGCATCAGCATTTTTGACGGCAATGATTATTCCGACAGGGATTATGTGAAGCAGGCCATGCAGGGAAAAGTCTTTGTGTCGGACCCTCTGATCAGCAAGATCACGGGGGAGCTCTCCATTATGGTGGCGGCTCCTATCTACGCGGCAGGAGTATATGGCTCCAATGTTGCCGGAGTAGTGTATCTGGTTCCTGAAGAAACATTTCTAAATGATATCGTGTCTTCTATTCAGCTCAGTGAGAACAGCAGAGCGTATATGATAAACAAGTCAGGTGATACCATCGCGGACATTACCATGGATACGGTTATGGTGCAGAATATTGGGAAAGAGGCTCAGAGTGATTCTTCTCTGAAGGAACTGGCCGCCATTCACGAGGCCATGTGCCAGGGAGCCACTGGATTTGGAACCTACAAAGGTCCCGAGGGGGATATGTTTGTGGCATATGCGCCGGTTCAGGGTACCAATGGGTGGAGCATTGCCGTCACGGCGCCTCAGGTGGACTATCTGTCCAGCACCCGCGCCAATATCGTCATTAACCTGATTGTGATTGGGGTGTCCATCCTGATGTCCAGTCTGGTGGCGTTTTTCCTGGCAAACAGTATCAGCAAGCCTATGAAAGCCTGCGCGGAGCGGATGAAGCTGCTGGTGAAGGGAGACCTGGAGTCGCCGGTGCCTCAGGTTCGGGGACGGGACGAGACAGGCATGCTGGCGGAGTCGGCGGCAGAATTGGTGGGAAGCCTGCGCTCCATCATCTTTGACATAGACCACGTGCTGAACCAGATGGCGGAACAGAACCTGGATGTGAGCTCCCGGCAGGAGAGCGCTTATGTGGGAGGGTTTCAGAACATTCTGCGCTCCATACAGAACATGAAGCTGAAGCTCAGCGAAACCCTGCTCCAGGTCAACAGCTCAGCCAGCCAGGTGTCCGCCGCCAGTGACAAGCTGGCCATAAGCGCCCAGTCCCTGAGCCAGGGAACGGTGGAACAGGCCAGTTCCGTGGAGGAGCTGGCAACGCGCATCGGTGAGATATCGGGACAGGCAAAGAAGACGGCCGAGAGTGCGGTGGAAGTCCGCAGCCGGACCCACCAGGCAGGCGAGGAAGTGTCTGCATGCAATCATAAGATGCAGGAACTGGTGGATGCCATGAACCGGATTGACCAGAGTTCCCAGGAGATTGGGAAGATTATCAAGACCATTGAGGATATCGCTTTCCAGACGAATATTCTGGCGCTGAACGCGGCTGTGGAGGCGGCAAGAGCAGGGGAAGCGGGGAAGGGCTTTTCCGTGGTGGCGGAGGAGGTGCGGCTTCTGGCAGGGAAATCTGCCGAGGCTTCCAAGAGCACATACGAGCTGATAGGAAATTCCATGGAGGTTGTGCAGGAAGGCACGAAGATTGCGGCGGAGGCTGCGGATACTCTTTTGGAAGTGATGGACAGCATTAATTCTGTGGTGGGCGCCATTGACGGCATTGCGGCGGTTTCCCGTGAACAGTCCGAGGAAGTCATGCAGGTCAGCGAGGGGATCAACCAGATATCGGTGGTGGTGCAGAGCAACAGTGACACGGCCCAGGAGGGAGCATCGGCCAGTGAGGAATTGTCTGCCGAGGCGGCCAGCCTGACATATATGGTAAGCCAGTTCAAGCTTTACAGGAGGTGAGGAGCATATGGAAAATGAGAAAGTGTATCAGATGAGTTATGCCAAAATCTATCCTCTTCTTGTGGGAAAGGCTGAGAAAAAAGGGCGGACCAGGGAGGAAGTGGATCAAATTATCCGGTGGCTTACCGGCTACAGCCAGGAGGATCTGGAGGAGATGCTGCAGAATCCGGTGAGCTACGGTGATTTTTTCCGGAATGCCCCGCAGCTGAATGAGAACAGGAAGCTGATTAAAGGCTGTGTCTGCGGCATTCGGGTGGAAGAGATTCAGGAGCCCCTGATGCAGGAGATCCGGTATCTGGACAAACTGGTGGACGAGCTGGCCAAAGGGAAGTCCATGGACAAGATCCTGCGGGCGCAGCCAGGAAGATGAGAAAGGACAGTGGGACTTTGTGTTTACATTGATCATTTGTTTTCTGGCAGGAATGGGGGCGGGACTGGGCACGGGGTTTGCAGGCATGAGCGCGGCTGCGGTGATCAGTCCCATGCTGATCACGTTTCTGGAACTTGACGCCTATGAAGCGGTAGGTATTGCTCTTGCCAGCGATGTTCTTGCCAGCGCCGTCAGCGCGTACACCTATGGGAAGAATAAAAATCTGGACATACAAAACGGTCTGGTTATGATGGGCGCGGTGCTGGCGTTTACCCTGGCAGGGAGCTGGGTGGCAAGCCAGGTGCCCAATGCCGCCATGGGAAGCTTTTCCGTGTTCATGACTTTTCTGCTGGGCATTAAGTTTATCCTGAAGCCTGTAATGACCACCAGGGAGTCCATGAATGGGGTCAGCAGGAAAAAGCGGGTGATACAGTCGGTGGCCGGCGGCACCGCCGTAGGATTTATCTGTGGGTTTGTGGGCGCAGGGGGTGGGATGATGATGCTTCTGCTCCTGACAGGCTTTCTGGGC
This sequence comes from uncultured Acetatifactor sp., assembly GCA_910587755.1. Classification (GTDB taxonomy): domain Bacteria; phylum Bacillota; class Clostridia; order Lachnospirales; family Lachnospiraceae; genus Acetatifactor. The sequence goes on from CAJUNZ010000108.1 coordinate 4,771, forward strand.
TATGAGCTGAAGACTGCGGTGGGAACCAGCGTGTTTATTATGGCTTTTACCGCTTTCACAGGGGCGGCAGGACATTTTGCCATAGGGGGCATGCCCGACCTGTGGTGCCTGCTGTTGTGTGTGGCGTTTACACTGCTTTGGGCCAGAATTGCCGCAAAATTTGCCAACAGAGCCAGCGCGGTGACGCTGAACCGGGCCACGGGGGTGGTGCTGACTCTTCTGGGTGCCGCCATTCTTGCGGTGAAATATTTGGGATGAATTTGATCCGGGGACGTTTTTCTGCTGTTTTGGGCATACTGATACACAGAACGGTTTGCCGGGACAGGAGAAGGAGGCAGGAATATGTGTACTGCGGCGACTTACGAGACAGAGGATTTTTATTTTGGGCGCACCCTGGACTATGAGTGTTCTTTTGGGGAGGAAGTTGTGGTGACGCCGCGCCGTTTCCCTTATTCTTTCCGGAACGGAAGGAAGCTGGATGAGCATTATGCCATGATCGGTATGGCCCATGTGGAGGAGGGCTGTCCTCTGTACTATGAGGCGATAAATGAGAAGGGCCTGGGGATGGCGGGGCTGAACTTTGTGGGAAATGCATTTTACGGGGAGCAGGTCCGGGGCAGGGACAATGTGGCTTTTTTTGAGTTCATTCCCTGGATCTTGGGGCAGTGCGCATCCCTGGAGGAGGCAAGGGATCTTCTGGGAAGGATTCATCTTACAGGGGAAGCTTTCAGTTCCAGGCTGCCGGTGGCTCAGCTCCACTGGATGATCTCCGGCAGGGAAGGGTCCATTGTGGTGGAGTCCATGAAGGATGGTCTTCATATTCACGATAATCCCGTGGGTGTAATGACGAATAACCCGCCATTTCCGCTGCAGATGTTTCAGCTGAACAACTATATGGGACTGTCCGTGGATGAACCCGGGAATCATTTTTCCCCCGGACTGCCTCTGGAAACTTACAGCCGGGGCATGGGGGCTTTGGGGCTTCCCGGAGATCTGTCCTCCCAGTCCCGTTTTGTCAGGGCGGCTTTCACCAGAATGAACGCTGTGTCGGGAAAGTCCGAGAGGGAGAGCGTAAGCCAGTTTTTCCATATTCTGGGCACGGTGGACAATCCAAGGGGATGCTGCCGGGTATGGAGGGATCGTTCTGAGGGCGCTGCCGGAGAATTCTCCGGGCAGAGGGCAGGAGGAGAAGGGCTGCGCACATATGGGACGGACACAGGACAGGAGAGGGGTTCGCAGGCGGGGTATGAGATCACGGTCTATACCTGCTGCTGTAATGTGGATAAGGGCATTTATTACTATACCACTTATGATAACCATCAGATCACCGGGGTGCACATGCACAGAGAGGATCTGGAGGGAAAGGAACTGGGAAGGTATTCTCTGATCCTGGAAGAGCAGATCAGGATGCAGAATTGAAAAAATAATCCGTATGAGTCAATAAGACACTCTTGTATCTGGTACGACAGTGACCGGGACAGGAGTGTTTTTATTTGGGCTTTTATGTGAGGCCGGCTGCGGCCCTCCCTGCACAAATATAACCTTGACATATATATCGGCGGATGATATATTTAGAACACAATATATCGGCAGACGATATATTGGAGCTGAGAAAAGCAGGAAAGAACCGAGAGGTGTAAAAGCCTGCAGGGAATATAAAAAGGCGCAGACAGGAAGAGGCAGACAGGAGGGGATGGACATAGAGAGGAATCTTCCGTTGACGGAGGCTTTATTTTATATACTGCTGTCGGTGCGGGGGCCGAACCACGGTTACGGCATTATCCAGGAGGTGGAGAAGCTTACCCATGGACGGCTGAGCCTGGGGCCGGGGACGCTTTACGGCGCCATCCAGACCATGACCGCCAGGGGATGGATCCGGATTTACAGCCAGGAGAAGAATTCACGCAGGAAAAAGGAATATGTGGTAACAGAGCTGGGAAAGGAGATTTTCCGGCAGGAGAGAAAGCGGCTGGAAGAGCTGCTGCGGAATGCAGAATTGATGGAGGGAGAAGAAAATGGCAGAGACAATGACCAGGTTCAGGATATCTTTTGACAAGGATGCGGAGACGGTCTGGCTCAATGACATGGCGGCTCAGGGGTATGCCATGACAGGATTCTTTATGGGTTTTTTTACTTTTGAGAAATGTGCCCCGGGGGAATATCTGTACCAGGTGGACATTTCGGAGGGGATGTTCCGGGTCAGCGGGGACTACAGACAGTTTATGGCGGAGGCCGGGGTGGAGATTGTCAGCCTGTGGGGATACTGGGTGATGCTGCGCAGAAGAGCGGAGATGGGCCCCTTTGAGCTCTACACAGACGTGGAGTCCACCATTGAACATTACAGGAAGATCAGGAAGCTGTTCAAGGTTGTTGTTGTGATAGAGTTTCTGCTTCTGATGTTTAATACGTATATGATGTCCCTGAAGGGGGATGTGTCAGGGATGGATATTGTGTCCTGGGTGGTGCTGGGAGGGTTGATCGCAGGGCTTGTGCGGGAGATGTTCCGGGTAAATCATATCCTTGTGGAGCTCTATGAAAGACAGGGGCGGCCGCCGGAGGGCCTGATGCTGCAGGGCAGGAAGGTTTCTGTTTTACTTTCGGCGGGATTGCTGCTCAACTTTGCCGTTCTGATCTTCCAGGGCAGTGTGTGGCCTCCCGTTAGGACGGCGCTGCAGATGGCGGCGGTGGTGCTGATGGCTGTGGGCCTTTGGAGGACCTGGGGCCGGGGCGGCCGTTCGGGGGAGTGAGGGAGTAAGAGTATTTGAAAAATTTGTGGAATTTGATGGAAATCTTTTTTCTTTTATGCTACAATTTGCACATCTGGGAAAAATAAGAGCAGGAGAAAAGAGAAAATGTCACAATTTACAAATTTTTCACTGGAGGGAAAAGTGGCGCTTGTCACAGGGGCCTCTTATGGGATTGGATTTGCGGTGGCCTGCGCGTATGCGGAGGCAGGAGCCGCAGTCTGCTTCAACGACATCAGTCAGGAGCTGGTGGACAGAGGGCTCGAGGCCTATGAGAAGAGGGGCATCAAGGCCTTCGGCTGTGTGTGCGACGTGACGGAGGAGTCGGCGGTGAATGCCATGGTGGCCAGGATTGAAAGGGAAGTGGGGGTCATAGACATTCTGGTCAACAATGCGGGCATTATCAAAAGGATCCCCATGACCGAGATGACAGCGGAGGAGTTCCGGCAGGTGGTGGACGTGGACCTGAACGCTCCCTTCATTGTGTCCAAGGCGGTGATTCCTTCCATGATCAGGAAGGGTCACGGCAAGATCATCAATATCTGTTCCATGATGTCGGAGCTGGGCCGGGAGACTGTGTCCGCCTATGCCGCAGCCAAGGGAGGCCTGAAGATGCTGACCCGGAATATCTGTTCCGAGTACGGCCGGTACAACATTCAGTGCAATGGCCTTGGGCCGGGGTATATTGAGACCCCTCAGACGGCTCCCCTGCGGGAGATTCAGCCCGACGGCAGCAGGCATCCTTTTGACCAGTTTATCTGCGCCAAGACTCCTGCCAACAGGTGGCTGAAGCCGGAGGAGCTGACAGGGCCTGCGGTGTTCCTGGCCTCGGAGGCCTCCAACGCGGTGAACGGACATATTCTGT
>CAJUNZ010000109.1 GCA_910587755.1 uncultured Acetatifactor sp.
GAACCCTGGAGGACGGGTACGGCATCAATCTGCTGCCCCTGGCGGCTTTTGCCATGGAGGCCTATGGGGAGGATGGGGACGGGGGCGTGTTTTCTATCCGGTATAACACAGACTACAACACAAAGGATCTGACCCTTGACACAAAGATGCACAAGGCCATAGCGGTGATTCAGTTCAAGCTGGAGGGACAGCTGGTGCGGAGGCATCCGGAATTCCACATGGAGGATCGGCTTCTTCTGGATAAAGTTGACTATGAGAAAGGGACGGTTTGGGTGGAGGGGACAGAGTATGCCATGAGGGATATGTACCTGCCCACGGTGGATCCTGCCAGCCCTTACGAGCTCACGGAGGAAGAGGCCAAAGTGATGCAGCGCCTGCAGCAGGCGTTTCTTCGCTGTGAGAAACTACAGCGCCATGTGCGTTTCCTCTATTCCAAGGGAAGTCTTTACAAGGTCTACAATGGCAACCTGTTGTACCATGGGTGCGTCCCTCTGAATGAGGATGGAAGTTTTTCCAGTGTGGAAATCTATGGAAAGAGATATCAGGGCAAAGCGCTCTATGATATTCTGGAGCATTATGCCAGAAGGGGTTATTATGCCAAGGACGGTGGAGAGAGGGCTGCAGGTCAGGATATCATGTGGTACATCTGGGCCGGGAAGGGGTCTCCTGTGTTTGGAAAAGAAAAAATGGCCACTTTTGAGAGATATTTCATAGAGGAAAAAGAGACTCACAAAGAGAAGAAAAACAGTTATTACCGGCTTCTGGAGAAAGAAGAGACGGTGGACCGTATCCTTCGGGAATTTGCCCTGGACAGTCCTGAGGCGCATATTGTGAACGGGCATGTGCCGGTGGAACAGATCCACGGGGAATCTCCCATCAAATGCGGCGGAAAATTACTGATCATAGACGGTGGTTTTTCCAAGGCATATCAGAAAAAAACGGGAATTGCAGGCTATACCCTGGTTTGTAATTCCAGAGGGATGCATCTGGCGGCCCATGAGCCTTTTCAGTCGGCCAGGGATGTGATAGAGAACGAGTCGGATCTGTTTTCTCATTCTATCCAGGTGGAGACATTTACCCGCAGGAAATTTGTGGCGGACACGGATATCGGAGGACAGATCCGGGAACAGATTCACTGTCTGGAAGAGTTGTTGGAAGCCTACAGGAACGGCGCTATTATGGAGTCGTAAAGGAGGCTTTCGATTGGTTTCCATGCAAAAATCTCAGGTGCTGGTCTCCGTGAAGGAGCCGGCACCTGAGACAGAGGATTATTGTACTAAGGGACCGTTTACAGTGCCGAAACTGTTTGTGCCGGCAGTATTGCCCGCACCTGTGGAGAAGGTGCCGCCCATGCCGGTGCCGCTGGTACCGCCCATATTATAGGTGCGGCTGCCGTTGGTGCCCATACCGGCGGGATTGCTGTTTGCTGCACCGCCGGACCTGGTTCTGCCTGTGCCTGCAGGGCTGGGACTGGATGTGGCGCCTGAAGTGCGGCTGCCAGTTCCTGTGCCTGTAGAGCCAATACTTCTGCCGGTGCCATTCATAGAACTTCTGCCGGTGTTTCCTCCATTAGAAGAACTGCCGGTGCCGTTTACAGAGCTGCCGTTGGAACTGTCAGTGCCATTTGTCGTGCTGCCATTGTTGGTGCCAGTGGAGCCAGTGCCATTGTTGGTAGTTCCATCAGAAAGGTCAGAGCTGCCGTTGCTGCTGCCGGATCCAGGGTTGTTGTCACCGTTTCCTGTGAGGTCATCCGTGAAATCTTCTACGCCGTCGGCCACATCGTCCACCACGTTGGTGAGTCCGTCTTCGACATTATCTACCAGAGAATCATCGTCTCCCTGGGCTGCGCCCCCTGTGCCGGTGACACTGCTGCCGTCTGCGGCTCCGGAACCAGGTCCTGACTCGGTGCCGGAACTGTTTCCGGCCATACTGTCCGGATCTCCGTTATTTTTATCATTGTTTGTGCAGGCCGTTACAATAAAGACGCAGGCCAGCGCCAGGCTTACGGCCAGAAGCTTTCTGACGCCAGCGAAAACCTTTGGTTTTTTCATAATAACTCCCATCTCCCGCTGAGGCGGGCATAAGAATCGGGAAAGGCGGAAATCACCCTGCCCATATTATTGCGCATAAGCTATAGACCAACCGGCACGGCTGTGCGATAGGGCTGATCTGCCAATAGTATGTGGTTTTCAGCGAGATTTATTCAAAATTCATAAAATAGGAAAACAAATTATGGAGAAACAGGGGAAGGATATTTGGGCATACTATGACATGTCCAGGGACAGGAGTGCAAAATGGAATTCAGGCCATGTATTGACATTCACAACGGCAGAGTAAAACAGATTGTAGGGGAAAGTTTAACCGACAGGGAGGATCAGGCCAGGGAGAATTTTGTCTCAGAACAGAACGCTGCTTATTATGCAGGGCTGTATCGTGAAGCCGGCATCCGGGGTGGGCATGTGATCCTGCTGAATCCGGAGGGGAGCGCCTATTATGAAGCCACAAGGAAACAGGCTGACGAGGCTCTGGGGGTTTATCCGGGAGGCCTTCAGGTTGGTGGAGGCATCACCCCGGAGAACGCGGCAGGTTTTCTTCAGGCAGGAGCGTCCCATGTGATCGTCACTTCCTATGCCTTCAGGGACGGGGAGATCCGCTTTGACAGGCTGGAACGGCTCAGGGATGCTGTGGGGAAGGAACATCTTGTGCTGGATCTGAGCTGCAGAAGGACGGCGGAGGGATATCTGGTGGCGACAGACCGATGGCAGAAACTCACCCAGGTAAAGGTGGAGGCATCTCTTCTGGATCGGCTGGCCGTTTACTGCGATGAATTTCTGGTACATGCCGTGGATGTGGAAGGACAGGCGGGGGGCATTGAGGAACCGCTGGCGGCGCTGCTGGGACAGTGGGGAAAGTGTCCGGTAACATATGCGGGAGGTGTTCACAGTTATGCCGATCTGGAACGTCTCCATTTCCTGGGACAGGGCCGCCTGAATGTCACCATAGGCAGTGCTCTGGATTTGTTTGGAGGCCCTCTTTCCTGGAAACGTGTTATGGAGATCTGCAGATCTCTGTAGAGAGGAAAATGGTTTTAATTACGTTTTTGCTCAGTCAGGCATCGGGTTAAATCAGGTATACATGGTTAATATGCACAAAAATTGAAATCATATTCGCTGGAAATCAATGTAATTTTGTGTAAATCTTACAAAAGAGTCAGATTATCGTTGATATGAAAGCCCTTTTATGGTAAAATAACATCAAGTTACCGGAGGTGACTAATATGGGACGTAACAGACATAAGCGTAAAAACAGCCATGTAGTGATCGTTACATCCGATGCTGCGGATATCCGGATGAAGCAGTTCCGCATCCGTCCCTGGATGCTGCAGACAATTATCATCATTGTGTGCATATTTGTGGGGGCATTGATTGGATACTTATTCTATGAGAAGGATATCTGGGATGCAGCAAGGGAAAAAACTTCGGAGCGGGATGATGTTATCAGCGGCATGGAGCAGGAGAAGGCCGAGCTGGAGCAGCAGATAACTGTCCTGAATGAGGAGATTGACAGTCTGAATGAAAATATTCAGATCCTCAGCGAGACTGTGGCTCAGAAGGTCCAGAATGAGCTGGTGCTGTCCGAACAGCTGAGCGAACAGTACATGCCTACAAAGGTTCCATTGAAAGGGGCCAGGACCATGGAAGAGGGCACTGAGGGGGATCCTATCTGTGTTTTTCCTGCAGAGACAGGCTCCCTGATTGTTGCCACGGCCAGCGGGACTGTTATGGTGGTAACGGAAGATCCTGAGTACGGCAACAATATCTGGGTTGACCACGGCAACGGTTATACCACAGTGTACAGGGGCCAGGGTGATGTGAAGGTGAAACAGGGGGAGACGGTTACACAGGGAAACACGCTGATCCTGGTCACAGGTGAGAACAGCAGGCTGGGCTACCAGATGATGAAAGACGGCGTGTATGTGAATCCCATGGAGATGCTTGCCATCAGCGGCTGACCCGGAGAGGGAACCGGCATGGGGATATTGTGCTTTCAGGTCGTCGATCAAGTGAAAGCTTGAAAATAGTATGTTTTCAGGTTGTTGATTGGATGCCCATTTAGCGGGCAGGGAGGTGTAGAGATGAAAAGGAATGAACTGCAGATTACGACCATTATCGGAATGGGCGCAGAGTGTAACGGCGATTTTTCTGCCAGCGGCGTCATCAGGATTGATGGTACAGTGAATGGGAATGTGGTGGTGACGGACACGGTGATCGTAGGAGCATCCGGTTGCATTAACGGTAACATAGATGCCAAGAGAGTAATTATCGGAGGGGAGATTTACGGCAATCTGAATGTGCCCGAGAAGGTGGAGCTTACTTCCACTGCCAGACTGATAGGAGACATTGTTACAAATGGTCTTGTGATTGATGAGAAAGCTATATTCCAGGGAAGCTGTAACATGAATCAGGACGGCAGCAAAAGGCCCAAGCTCAGCGGAAGAACTCTGAAGGACGGAAAAAAATCGGCAAAGATGGCGGTTTCAGAGGCTTTGAAGGGACTGGAGTCGGCTCCCGGTGAGGCTGAATCCGAATCCGTGTCGCTTTCAGAGTGAATAAAATGGAGGGAATACATACCGCTGGTGCGGTTTGAAGGCAGGTCTGCCAATTCTGTGGCATTCCTGCCTTTTTGCCCGGCAGTAAAAAGATTCTGAATTGCGGAAGGATACTTTGGATCCATGCCTGTCATGCTTCAGGTTTTTGCTGCATGCGCTCAAAGACAAGGTCATAGCTGCCGTTGCCATAGTTCAGTGACCGGTTGACCCGGCTGATGGTGGCAGTGGAGGCGCCGGTTTTCTCCGCGATCTCCAGATAGGTGCGGCGTTCCCTGAGCATTGCCGCCACTTCAAATCTCTGGGAGAGCGAAAGAAGCTCGTTGACGGTACAGATATCCTGGAAAAAAAGCTGGCATTCCTGGCGGTCTTTCAGGCAAAGAATGGCGTCAAAGAGGAAGTCAAGAGATTCTGTTTTGATTTTTTTGTTCATTGGAGTTATACCTCGCAGACAAATTATTCTTTTTATTTTAACACATGAAAGTTGTCAAGTAAAGAACCGGGATGAAATTATATTTTGCAAATATTTCTTGCTATGTAGTATTAGTTACTATATAATAGAGCCAGGACAAGCACACATGCGGAAATGAGGTAAGTTTACATGACGATTGACAATGATGATCTGCTGAACAGTATATTGGCAAGCCTGGACCGGGTGCAGTATATCAGTCCTGAAGATGTGCCTGGGATAGACCTGTACATGGATCAGGTGACAACTTTTATGGACAGCAGGCTGCGTCCTACATCAAGATACCCGGAAGAGGACAAGATCCTGACAAAGACAATGATTAACAATTATGCAAAGAATAATCTGCTGCCGCCCCCTGTGAGAAAGAAATATTCCAAGGAACATGTGCTTCTTCTGATATTTATTTACTATTATAAGGGGATTCTGTCCATAAACGACATTCAGGCTCTTCTGGGACCGGTGACAGAGCGCTTTTTCCGCAATGGGAAAGAGTTCAACCTGGAGAGCGTTTACCGGGAGGCTTTCAGCATGGAGGAGGGACAGATCCAGGCTATGAAGGCGGATGTGACGGAAAAATACAGGATGGCACAGGAGACTTTCAAGGATGCTCCGGAGGAGGATGCGGACTTTCTGCGGAAATTTGCTTTTATCTGTGTCCTGGGATTTGATGTATACCTGAAAAAACTCATGATTGAGAAAATGATTGATGAATTTGTCCTCACGGGGAAGAACAAAAGGACGGAGAAGAAGAGCCGTCGGGGAGACCAGGGGGAGGACAGGACCGGGGAGTCGGAGTAGCAGGGCTGCAGGGGTGTTTTTCAGCCCTGCTTTCTTTTTGTGGAACAATTGCAGGCTGCGTTTCATATGATAGTTTATCAGATAAACTGCAGAATAGCATATCTGATAGAATATTGAAAAACGGAGGCTGGTATGAAGAAGTTTTCCCTAAAAAGGGCTGCAGCAGCAGGCATGGCGGTGCTGACGGCAGCGGCTGTTATGACCGGGTGCGGAGACAGTGGGAACAAGGAGGAGGGCGGCAAGTCCAAGGTTGTGTTGAATGAGGTGGCCCACTCCATTTTTTATGCGCCCATGTATGTGGCCATTGAGGAAGGGTATTTTGAGGAGGAGGGCATTGATCTGACCCTGGTGACTGGCTTCGGCGCCGACAAGACCATGACGGCAGTGCTCACCGGCGAAGCGGACATAGGCTTCATGGGTTGTGAAAGTACCGTATATACCTATGCCGGAGGAACAGAGGACTATGTGGTAAACTTCGCACAGCTGACCCAGCGGGCAGGAAATTTCCTTGTGTCCAGGGAGCCCATTGAAGGTTTTTCCTGGGATATGCTCAAGGGAAAGGATGTGCTCGGCGGCAGGGCGGGCGGCATGCCTAGCCACGATGTAACATGGGAACACATCAGAGGAATTTATGAGTGGACAAGCCGGAAATCCCCGGATTTAAAGGTTTTTAAATATGAGGAAAAGGTTGTGTCCGTCTCATAGCACAACTACATTAATTTACTTTGCCAGAAGAAGGACAGGCCTGACCTGTCCTTTTTTCTATATATAGACTGGAAGGAGGAGAAAAATATTATATCAGTTCCCATTGACCGGGCCTGACCATAAAGGTTGGGCCTTTTTTCATGCCACGAAAAGGAGGTAATCTGTATTGGCTGATGAAAAAGCAAAAGTACCACCCTCACCGGAAACCGATACCGCAAAAGAATCCGGAAAGCAAAGTCTGGCGGATATGGTGAAAGCGGTAAAGGCCGCGCAGGAAAAGCAGACGGATATTCCTGTGCAGGAATCACCGGCGCCGGCTAAGGCGGAGGAAATTCAGAACTCTGCGAAGCAACCGGAAAAATCCGCTCCTTCTGATTCTCCCGTAAAGGAAACAGAGAAACAGAAAACGGAAAAGAACAAAGAAACGGCAGGTGACAAAGCCGCTCCCAAAAAGGAACAGACAATCCCCGGCAAGGCCGTAGCCCAGAAAGAAGATGCCGGGTCTGATAAGGGCATTCCAAAGAAAGAAAATGCGGTAGCTGAAAAGGTCTCTCCGAAGGAGAATAAGGCAGAACAGGACAAGGCTATTCCGAAGGAAGGCAAGGCAGAGCCGGGGAAAGCTGTTCCAAAGAAAGACAAAGCAGAACCCAGTAAGGCAACACCCAAAGAGAACGAGACAGGGCCGGACAAAGCTGCTCCGGAGAAAGACAAGGCCGCCCCCGACAAGGCGGCGCTGAAAGAGGATAAGACTGTTCCCAACAAAGCAACATCCAAAGAGGGCAAAGCCGCTCCGAAAAAGGAGAAGGAACCCTCCGGCAAGGCGGCTCCCCAAAAAGAAACGACAAAGAAAACCGCTCCGGAGAAAAAAACGGAAAAAGTCCCTCCGGCTGGAAAGGCGGAAAAGTCTGCTAAATCCCCGGAACCTCCGAAGGCAGCGCCGGGAGCAGGAGGGCCGGCGGCACAGACAAATCCTCCTGCACAACCCGCGCCGACACAGCCCCAGGAGGCGCCCCGCCGTGGTGACGAGCAGATTGTCTATTTGAAACTGTCCGAACTCCACGCTTTCAAGAACCATCCCTTCCAGGTCCGCAATGACGAAGAAATGAAAGCAATGGTCTCCAGTGTGAAGGATAAGGGCGTGACCCAGCCCGCTATCGTCCGGCCTCGGGAGGACGGCGGCTATGAGATTGTCTCCGGCCACCGTCGCCAGAAGGCCAGCGAACTTGCAGGCTACGCAGATATGCCGTGTATCATCCGCAATCTGACGGACGAGCAGGCCATCACGCAGATGGTGGAGGACAACACCAATCAGCGTGAGAACATTCTCCCCAGCGAGCGGGCCAAAGCCTTAAAAATGCAGCTTGAGGCCATCAAGCACCAGGGGGCGAAGAATTTCACTTCGGGCCAGCTTGACCCGAAGGATGCGGGGAGGCGGTCAAACGAGGTAGTGGCCGAGCGCAACAAAATGACCGTGAAACAGGTTCAGCGCTATATCAAGCTCAATGACCTTGTTCCGGATTTACAGAAAATGATGGACGAGGGGCGGATTAAGTTCACCCCCGCCGTGGAGCTGGCCTATATCAAGCCCAGAAACCAGAATTATATTGCCGTCGCTATCGACAGCCAGCAGTCCAGTCCTTCTCTTTCCCAGGCTCAGCGTATGCGGGAGCTGGACCAAAAGGGCGTGCTGAACGGGGATGTGATAGACGGAATCATGATGGAAGATAAAAAGGAGGTAGACAAAGTGATACTGACAGGAGCGGAATTAGGAAAATATTTCGGGA
>CAJUNZ010000110.1 GCA_910587755.1 uncultured Acetatifactor sp.
CCTCCATGCGCCTGCGGATCTCCTCCTCAGTCATCTCATTGTTCTGGCCCTTGATAATCATCTTCCGGCTCTCCCCCGTGGACACCACTGTCACCTCCACCTCCAGAAGAGAGTTAATGTCATAAGTGTAAGTCACATCCACGGCTTCCCGGCCCTTGGGGCCCTTGGGAATGTCAATCTCCAGTTCTCCCAGAAACAGGTTGTTTCTGGCAAAACGGCTCTCCCCCTGGAGCACCCGCACCCGCACCTTGCTCTGGTTGTCCCTGGCGGTGTAGAGCCTCTCCGTGTGGCTGGCAGGGATCACCGTGTTCCGCTCAATAATGGGACAGAACCTGCCGTCCTCAAAACGGCCCTCGTCGTACTCCACCACCACCTCAGTGCCCAGGGTAAAGGAGCACACATCCGTCAGGATAACCTCCTTCACTTCCTCCCGGCGTTCCTTCATGGCTCCCTGGACCGCCGCCCCAAGAGCCACCGTCTCGTCCGGGTTGAGCTTTGTGTCAGGGAATTTGCGGAAAAGCCGGATGAGAAAATCCCGCACAATGGAAAGTCTGGTGGCTCCACCGATCAGCAGCACCTCGTCGATATCCCCCAATTTCAGCCCTGCGTCCGCCAGACTTTTCTTCACAGGCCCCCGGATCTTCATCAGCAGCTCTTCGCATGCGTCCTCATAGTCCCTGTATGTAATATGTTCTTCCAGTGTCTTGTCGTGGTACAGAAAGCTGATGCGGGCCTCCTCCCCCTGGCTTAAACTGCACTTGGCCTTCTCCGCCTCCCGGTACAGCCGCGCCTGCTCCTTCTCGGAGAGATTCTGCAGCTGCATCTTCGCCTTCTGAAGAAAAAGCTTTACCATCACTTCTGTAAAATCCTCACCGCCCAGGTAGTTGTCCCCTGCCACGGCGCGCACCTCCAGGATATTGTGGTACAGCTCCAAAATGGAAACGTCAAAAGTGCCCCCACCCAGGTCAAACACCAGGAAACGGGTGTCCTGTTCTTTGTCATAGAGGCCGTAGGCCACCGCCGCCGCCGTGGGCTCCGAGATCATCCTCTCCACCTTCAGGCCCGCCAGTTCTCCTGCGCGCATGGTGGCCTTGCGCCTTTTGTCGTCAAAATAGGCCGGGACACTGATGACCGCCTCGGTCACTTCCTCCCCAAGATAACTCTCCGCGTCCTCCTTCAGAGAACGAAGCACCAGACTGGACAGCTCCTCAGGCCGGAAATGCCTGCCGCTGAGGACATAATCCCGCTCCGTACCCATGTTCCGCTTGAACGTCTGGGCCACCGTGTCCGGATACAGGCTCATGCGCTCCCTGGCCGTCTCTCCCACATACACATTGCCCTCCCCGTCCACGCTCACCACGGAAGGCGTCAGGTTCCTGCCCAGCCTGTTGGGGATGATCTTCGGCCCTTCCTCTGTAAAATATGCCACCAGACTGTTGGTAGTACCTAAATCAATTCCTACTATCATTATGTAACCTTCATTCTCCCACTTTTATCATGGACGGCGAACCGTCCTGTCCACACAGTACCACAAGCCTCCCTCACGGGAAGCAGTACCCTTTCAGCATTATAGCACACCTTTCCGGCACTTTCACTGGAAAAATACGTTTTGGTAAAAATTATGTCTGCAAAAAATCCACCGCGTCACTCCTGCCCGCCAAACATAATATGCTTTATGGCCAGCATGAACTCATCCCAGGGCTGCACCTTCAGGTTGCCGAGAAGCCTCTCCCGGGCCTCTTCCCTCCGCCCGGTGCGGAGCAGATACAGGATCCGCATGCCTTCCATTTCCTTGCACAGGGGACAGGTACAAAAATGGCAGATGGCGCTTTTTTCGTCCCTGGCCAGAATTTCTTCCAGCTTTTCCTCCCCTTCTGCATAATAAGCCGCCAGAAACTCCAGATGCAGATGCCCTTTTTCCCGACTGTAATACCTGTGTTCAGCGCTGGCTTTCTCTCTGTTCAGCCATTCCTTCAGCCGCAGAGCATATTTTCTACCCGTCTTCTCATCTCCGCACAGAATGCAGGCGAAAACCGCGTCGGCAATCTTCCCCTCCATAAATTCCTCCTGAATGCCCTCCTTCAACATGTTGTCGAAAGCCTTCAGGGCGGCGGTTTTGTCCCCGAACACCAGCTCCACCCAGCCCATGCAGCAAAAATATTCCATGCGGGCATTTTTCTCTTTCTCCGACATCTGCGTGCGGGACAGGAAACGCTTTACTGCCCTGAGAGTGCCATTCACAGGATCCATCCCCAGCTCTTCCCCCCAGAGCGCCGCCAGGCGGCGGACCTGAGCCTCATTTCCCGCCTCAATGTACATGTCCATCAGCCTCTGATATCTGGTGTGAACATCACCCCTGTGATAGCGCTGGTAGACATTGGACGCCTCCTCATACTCTCCCACCCGGGACAGGCACTCTGCCAGATTGTCCCCAAACCAGATATTTTTGTTCTCCCCCGCCAGTTTCTCATACTGCCTGTAGGCTTCCAGAGCCTTCTGATAACAGCCCAGAAGGGAATACAGATTTCCCATATCCGTGTAGATCACCGGGGACATCTCTTCATCCATGTACAGAATAGCCTTTTTCAGAAAGACAAGGGCTCTCTCATAATCCCCCAGGTACTTGTACACAAAGCTCAGCCCGTTAAAGGCATAGGGATTGGAAGGGTTGATGTAAAGGGCCTTCTCAAAATCTTCCCTGGCCTCCTGGTAGCGGCGGGCCGCTCTGTGGAAAATCCCCCGCTCCACAAGCATAAAGTCATCGGGATAATGGTACAGGTATTCCGTCAGGATGGGCAGCCCCTCCTTGTAGGCTTCCATATCCCCTTCTTCCACCGCCCTCAGATACTTTCTGCGGAACTCCTTCAGAGCGCTGTTAAGCTGGCCTGTCTCCATGGCAGGATGGTTCCTCTGAAAGGCATAGGCATCCAGTATAGGGCTCTTCACCCCGTTTTTCGCCGCATCCCCCAGGACCGCCTCCAGATCCTCCTTGCACTGCAGATCCAGATAAACCTTGGCCAGGTATTCATAAGCCTTGGCAAAATTTGGAAAATATCTGATACACTGAGTGGCGGTGCGCACCACGCCTCCGGCGTTGAGCTGCTTTCTGTAGGCCTCCATGGAGTAGGCATAGGCGGCAAAGATCTGATACTCGTCCACCAACTTCTGGGAGATCTCCAGGCTTTTCTCATACTCCCCCATCTCCGTGCAGAGCAGCGCAAGCTCCATAAGGATATTGAAATCTTTCATATCCCCTGTGAGCACGCTTTCCCCCTCCTCCACCGCGCGGGCAAAGTACTTCTCCTCCTTATAGCCCAGACTGTGAAAACACTGCATGCGGATCAGATGAACCTGGCGCAGCCTGTCCCGATCCTTTTCCTCGTCGCTGCTGCCCTCTGCAAGCTTCTCCTCCAGGGCAGCCTCCCATTTCCGGGTCATCTCTACAGCGTCCTCATAATCACCCTGCTCCACATAGAGCTTTGCCATAAGTCCCTTGAACTCCGCGTCCCGATCCTGGGGCAGACTCTCCTGGATTGACTGAGCCAGTCTGATTCCCCGGGCAAATTTGCCGTCCTGCAGATAACACCAGCACAGCTCCAGGCACACATCAAAAGTCGGCGGTTTTGCCTCCAGCTCCTTCTCAATGTTGATGTTAATCTTGGAGAGCAGCTCCATAAAATCGTCGCTGCAGCCGTTTGCGAGAACTTTCTCGGCGCATTTTTTTGCCTCCTTATACTCCTTCTGGCTGTAAAGCCATTCCGTCAGGCGCATGTTGGCCATGTAGTGGGAGTCGTTCTCCTGCTTCAGCTTCCTGTACAGTTCCACGGCCCTCTCTCTCAGCCGGTCATCTTTCTTCTCCTCCCCCTGGGCCCAGAACATTTCCGCGGCATTATAACAGACCATTCCGTCATCCGGATGTTCCCGGAGCAGTTTTTCCATCATGGCCGCGGCTTCCTCCCACCTGCCCTGCTCCACCTCCAGACAGGCCCGGCATACTTCCATGACGGGATGCCGGATGCCCAGAGTGTCGGCGCTCTCCAGCTGTTCAAGAGCCTCCTTTAGATTTTTTTCATGCAGCGCCTGCCAGCAGCGGTCATAGCACAGTAAAAATGCATCATAGTCTCCCTCCTCCGGGCCCTCAAACTGGCTGAACTCCACATCCTCCCCCCGCTCGCACCGGTCCAGGCAGTAGCGCATGAAGTTGGGCGGAAATTTTTCCCGCAGAGCCTTGGCGTCGCTCACAATGGAAAGCTTTCGGTCCAGCAGCTTCCAGATCCTGGTGGGCAGTTTGTAATGATTCATGAGAAACTGAAGCAGCTTCTGACGGCAGTTCTCTTCCTCCTCCAGGGACAAAAAGAGATCGTCGTCAAAAAGATCCTTCCACAGACTCTCATCCTGGCGGCTGCGGATATTGCCGTAAATCTCCCCGGCCCTTTTAACCCACAGGCCCGAAGGGGTGGTGTCCTGCTCCTCTTCCTCAGGGTCCTCCTGTTCCCGAAGAAATCTGCAGGCATCCTCGTACGCCCGGCGCAGACGCTTAAATCCCTCCGGATCATCCTCCGGATTCGTGCCCGCCAGTTTTCTCCTGTAAGCCTCTTTGACCGTCCTCTCGTCCAGGGCGGACTGCCCGTCCTCATTGTTCACTATCCCCAGTATCCGAAATGCGTCTCTCCACTTCTGATCCATCTTCACCTCCATCGGCTGCAGACCCCTGTCACACCCAGCCGAACCACAGGACGCTGCCGCCTGCCGCCTTTCTCACAGTCCCTAACCACAGGACACTGCCCCTCGCTGTAAGCCTCTTATCTTCGCCTCACCACCACAAAAGGGAGCAGAAGAATTCTTCTGCTCCTCGCCTTCACCCATGGCTAAAACATGAATTTGTCCGCAAAATAGGCATCCAGATTCTCCACCGCCACTCTCTCCTGGGCCATGGAATCCCTGAAACGCACTGTCACACAGCCGTCCGTCTCCGAGTCAAAATCGTAGGTGACGCAGAAGGGTGTGCCGATCTCGTCCTGGCGGCGGTATCTCTTGCCGATATTCCCCCTGTCATCGTATTCACAGTTGTATTTTTTGGAGAGCTGCGCATAGATCTTCTCCGCGCCTTCTCCCAGCTTCTTGGAAAGGGGCAGCACACCGATCTTCACCGGCGCCAGGGCCGGATGGAAACGCAGCACCGTGCGCATATCCCCGCCCTCCAGCTCCTCCTCGTCGTAGGCGGCGCAGAGGAAAGCCAAAACCACACGGTCGGCTCCCAGAGAAGGCTCCACCACATAGGGGACATATTTTTCCTTCTTCTCATCATCAAAGTAGGACATATCCTCCCCGGAAGTGTTGGCATGCTGTGTCAGATCATAATCCGTCCTGTCCGCAATGCCCCACAGCTCGCCCCAGCCAAAGGGGAAAAGGAACTCAATGTCCGTAGTGCCCTTGCTGTAGAAGCACAGCTCCTCGGGGCTGTGGTCACGAAGCCGCAGTTCTTCCTGCTTCATCCCCAGAGAGAGCAGCCAGTCCCTGCAGAATCCCCTCCAGTACTGGAACCACTCCAGATCCGTGCCGGGCTCACAGAAGAACTCCAGCTCCATCTGCTCAAACTCCCGGGTGCGGAAGGTAAAATTGCCCGGGGTGATCTCATTGCGGAAAGCCTTGCCGATCTGCCCGATGCCGAAGGGAATCTTTTTCCGGGAAGTCCTCTGCACATTTTTAAAATTCACAAAAATGCCCTGGGCCGTCTCCGGGCGCAGATACACCACATTCTTCGCATCCTCTGTCACTCCCTGGAAAGTCTTAAACATCAGGTTGAACTGACGGATATCGGTAAAATTGTGCTTTCCGCAGCTGGGGCAGGGAATATTGCGTTCCTCCACAAATTCCTTCATCTGCTCCTGGGTCCAGGAGTCCACGCTTTCCTTCAGCTCCTCCCCCTTTTCCGCACAGAAATCCTCGATGAGCTTGTCGGCCCTGAAGCGTTCATGGCACTCCCGGCAGTCCATGAGGGGATCCGAAAACCCGCCCAGATGCCCGCTGGCCACCCAGGTCTGGGGATTCATGAGAATGGCGCAGTCCACACCCACATTGTAGGGATTCTCCTGCACAAACTTCTGCCACCAGGCCTTCTTTACATTGTTTTTCAGCTCCACACCCAGATTGCCGTAATCCCAGGTGTTGGCAAGACCGCCGTATATCTCCGAGCCCGGGTACACGAATCCCCTGGCCTTGGCCAGAGCCACGATTTTTTCCATTGTCTTTTCCATAATATCCATCCCTTTCTTAACCTGCCCCTATTTCAGCAGGATGTATACAAGGCCCTCCACGCCGGAAGTGTCCACGCTCCCGTCCTTGTTCAGCACCGCCCCGCTGCTCACATGGGTTACGGTGCCTGAGCAGTATATATTTGCCTTCATGTCCGTAACCACAAGACTGCGGTCCGTCCACTGGGCCAGCTGGCTTTCCGGCACCTGCGCGCCGTCCTTCACACCGGTGAGCGCCACCCCGGCGGAAAATCCCTGCCGCACTGCCTCTTTCACCGTGCCGAAAAAGAAGACCTCCCCGCAGAACCGGGTGCAGCTCTCCCATCCGTCAAATTGATATTTAACCACCGCCAGGGAACTGTCCTCCTGCATCTCCACGCTCTCCAGTGTCACCGCGCCGTCCACACCCCTGGACAGGTTGAACCGCGCCGTTTCCTCCTGGGCAAAGGTCTGAAGCTCCGAGAGAATATAGTCGTCCCTGCTGAATTCCCCCACCTGCCACAGGGTGATCCGCCCTTTTTTTTCCACCAGTATGGTGGGGGCCTCAATGGTATCCGGCACCCCTGCTCCACAGCCTGTCAGAACCAGAAAACAAAGAAAGAGACAGGCGACCTTAACAAATTTTCCCATATCCCGCACCAAAACCCCAGGTCCTGAGGCGCAGACAGCTCTGCCTTATACCTTTCCAAAGCAAATTTTCAAAAAACAATGCTTTACCTAAGGTATTGTATCAAAAACAGGACTTTTTTTCAACACAGAGTTTTCAGAACCTCCAGGCTTTTAAAATCCCGCCCCACAATCTGCTTCATATATCCCCCGCAGACCCTCTGAAGCTGGGAAAGAACCGTGTCCGTCACGTTGAAGGTATAAAGTTTCTCTATGGGACTGGCCGCTATGTACTCCAGGGTATAGACCGTGGACTCCTCCAGGGGCTCCCCCTGGGGCGGGCCGGGGAATTCCCCGTTCACCACCAGGGCCTTGCACTCAAAAATGCACCGCACCAGGGGATTGGGAAGCGCAGGAGCCCCCAGCGCCCGCAGGGACTGATAGAGCAGCTTCAGCATCTGACTCTCATCGTTGTTTTCCCTGGTATAGTAATCTGCCACCTCGGCAAAATACATGCCATAGCAGGCTCCCACATAATCATTCCGAAGGGCTTCAAAGTAATTCTGAATATCCGCCTCCGCAAGGGTGTAGGAATTCCTGCCCTCATAGAGCCTGAAACTGCCAAAGGAGAAAGGGCTGGCAGCCGCCGAAAGGCGACTGCCCGGTTTCCTGGCCCCCCTGGCAAAAGCAGATATTTTTCCCCTCTCCCTGGTCAAAAGACTGATATGTCTGTCATATTCTCCCACCGGAGACTGTTTCAGCACAATTCCCGTCATCCATATATATTCCCGCATGGTCGATTTCTCCGCCCCCGTGATCTGCCCATTCTGCCAGCACCAGTACCGATTCACGTCATCCCGCCCATTGACGGCCTATCCATCCCCCTGTCACTGTCTGACATATGCTTCCTCATTCCAGAGGTGTCAGCCACGCCCTTCATGGTTCCGGAAATGTCATCCCCGTTTTTTATCATTCCAGAGGCGCCATCCCTGCTTTTTAATATTCCAGAGCTGCCGTCACACGATGCTTCACTCATCATATGAGAGTATATGCTGGAGCGGAAGGACAGATAGTCCTAGATCGGAAGAGCGTCGTGTAGGGAAAGAGTGTAGATCTCGGTGGTCGC
>CAJUNZ010000111.1 GCA_910587755.1 uncultured Acetatifactor sp.
AGCGTTGGCTGACATTACAGATTCCGAATCTGGAAGTGAATTACATTTTTCGGGAGAAAATCATGTCCTGGTTTCAGGAGAAGATCCAGACGGACAACCTGACACGGTTGTATAAGGCATTTGTGGACAAGGATGCGGCGGTGGTTGAGGAGGAGCTGAACCGTATTCTCCTTGAGACCATCAGTTCCTTTGACGAACAGGAAAGTTATTACCATGGACTGGTGGCCGGCCTGCTGTCTCCGATGAAAGGCTATCGGACCAAGTCAAACAGGGAGGCGGGAATGGGCAGAAGCGATCTGTTTGTGAAGCCGGTGTCGAAACGGAAGGAAGCGTTTGTAGTGGAATTTAAGGTGGCAAAGCGGCTGAGGGATCTGGATGCCAAGGCGGCCGAGGCCCTGGGACAGATTGAAGACAGGAAATACGTGGCAGAGCTCGAAGACGAAGATTATAGTGTGGTTAGCTGCTACGGCATTGCTTTTTGTGGAAAAGAATGCATGGTTAAGGTAAGAGGTAAAACCTGTTCTTGAATCCATGCCTCATTCATGCCATTCCACTCTGTGCAGAGAGCTTCTCTTTATAAGTTTTTGCAATCTGCCAGTGTAATATGAAATCTTTATAATTTTTTTCAACTTGTGAGTGTGATACGAAATTTTTATAAGGTTTTTCAACCTGTGAGTGTTATATGAAAGTATAGATATTGTGAAAAATGATGAATCCTGGTATAAAGCACAAATCGAGCCGATGGTGTTACAAGTGCTTTGGGCCGGGATTTTTCTTCATGGAGAAGACAGCACGGTGTACAATGGTAATATGACAACACAGCACTGCATGGAAATTAAATATATCGAAACCGACAAAAATTCGTAAAAGGAGCACATTTGCGAAAAACAAAATACTATGTATCTGCGTTAAGAGCTATATGGACAATGCACTAAAGTCATCATATCACGCTTGGATCCATATTTCAACCGTAAATTATAAATTTTTCTTCAAACCGTCTGTCAGATATTGTAAAATCTGCTTAAAAAGGTCGGTACAGGGCAGTGTAGACGGCCCATAAACCGTCAAAAACATGGTCAGTATGATGGCCGGTACAAAAGGAGAAAGCCATGGCAAAGAAGGGACTGAATATTTACAGGAGGAAGGATGGAAGATGGGAGGGCCGGGTGAGGATCCGGGTCTCCAGTGACGGAAAGACGAGATACCGTTCCGTGTACGGGCGCAGTTATAAGGAGGCCAGGGAGAAGGTACTGGAACTGATAAAGGAGCTGGATCAGGAGCAGGAAGAAAAGGATCGGGAAAAGCAGAAAAAACAGGAGGAGGCCGGGAGGAGGCCGGACGGGAATGGCTGTGCCCTGACAGTGGGAGAAATTGTGGACCAGTGGCTGGAGGAGAAAAAAGGGACCTGGAAGGAGTCTACCTACGCCTGTTATTTTCAGATTGTGGAACGGCATATCCGGGGAAACATTGGAGACAGGGATGGGGAGACCTTTGACAGTGCTTCCTGCAGCACTTTTTTGGAAGGGCTGCACAGGAAGCGTGACGGCGGAAAGATTTCTTCTTCCTACGCCTGCAGCATTGGGATGGTGCTGAGGCAGGCTTTCCGGCATATGTCCCTGGAGCACGGGCGGGTGCTGCCGGTGCTGCGGGCAGGAAAGGCAGGGCGGGGGAAGCCGGTGGAGGTGCCTTCCGACCAGACCATGGAGAAGCTGATGGAATATCTCTCAGAACACGCAGGGGACAGTACCTGCCTGGGTGTGCTTCTGGCCTGCTGCACAGGGATCCGCATAGGGGAACTCTGTGCACTGAAATGGGGAGATATTGACCTGGAGACGGGTGTGCTGCGGGTGCGCCGGAACATGCAGCGGATAAAAAAGTGGGGGAAGGAGGGCTGCAGCACTTTGGTGCAGGTGCAGACGCCCAAGACGCTCTCCTCAGTCCGAAACATTCCCATACCTGCCGGGGTTCTGGGACTTCTGAAGAAGCATCAGGGAGGGGAGGAGGCCTACCTGGTGGCAGGAAAACGGAAAGCCTGGGCGGAGGCCCGGACGGTGCAGTACCGTTTTGGGGCGCTGTTGAAAGCCTGCGGCATAGGGCGGTTCAGGTTCCACATGCTGCGGCATTATTTTGCCAGCCGCTGTGTCAGGAAGGGATTTGACGTGAAAAGTCTCAGTGAGATTCTGGGACATGCCAATGTAAAAGTGACCCTGGGATTGTATGTGCATTCCACTATGGAGCAGAAAAGAGAGCAGATCAACGGGGTGTTTGCAATGGGGCAAACCTGACATAAGGAACAGGGGAAAGAACAGAAAGCTGGAGGCAGGACAAAGGGGCGAGAAGCCTGACCTGAGATTGAAAAGCCAGTAAGCAGGTACAAATAGGTATGGAGAGATAAGATAAGAAAAGAACGCAGCAGCCGGAGCGGCGCTGTGCTTTTTGTCGTGGGATTTTCAAAACATATAGTTATAGACGTAATAAAACATCAAAAAACTTTCCTCCACAGTGAAGTCGTGGTATAAAATAAACCGTCAGAAAAAGTGGTCAGCAGATATCTGCAGGCTGCTTTTTTGCTGTTTTCAGACGTTTTTTCGCAGAAGTGCTCCTTTTATGAAACAAAGCAGAATAGGAGCGGAAAATATCTAAAGAATTATTGTTGCTATTCTGTGAGATAAACAGAAGAGAAGTTGGACAGCAGGCAGATATATCCGGGAATGCTCTCCCCGAATATATAAATAAAACAAGGAGGTAAAAGAGAGATGGTTAGCAAGGAAGTTCTTAAAAGGATCGGCGTGTTTGCCGTTGCAGCTGTGGTGGCGGTATCACCGGTACTGGCAGTGAATGCAAACGGCGGCGTACAGCTTTTCAGCGCCGACACAGGAACCGGGGATCCTGTTACCGGGGACCCTGTACCACCCAGCACGGCGCCTATAGTGCCGCCCAGTACGGCTCCTACAGCGCCGCCCAGTACGGCGCCTACAGTGCCGCCCAGCACAGCGCCTACGACGCCGCCCGCAGAGACGCCTGATGATTCGTCAGGAGGTTCTCAGGAATATGTGGCGGATGTAGTGACCAATGCCAGCGGTACGGTTATCAAGACTACAGTTCCCGGCACGTATCGTGCAACGGTGGTTGAGGGAGTGGCAGTTACCACGCCCCTTGCGGCAGTGAATGCTGCCTTTGGAGCAGGACCTGGGGATTATGTGGAGATGATCTGCCAGGACACCAGGTGCGGAGAACAGGCACGGGCCAGCATCAAGGATGGTCTGACTATGCTTGGTGCCAACGGAATTCAGGCTGAGAGCGGAGCTGTGCTGGATATGATGGCATACTTAAATGGTCAGAAGGTGGTGGATATCAACAATCCCATCACAATTACTCTGGGAATCCCGGCATCCTTCCGTCAGGCAGGATATGACTATGCAGTCATTCGAGTGCAGGAAGGCGGCAGAGTAAGCATCCTGCCCAACCGGTCTGAGGATCCTTCCGTTCTTTCCGTGAAATCCGACGGATTTGGTGTATTTGCGCTGATCAAGGCACCTGCGGGAAGCTTTGACATTTTCGAGTAAGATGAAGAAAACACCCTTGGAAGGTGCGGGGCAGGAGACTGTCTCCGCCCTTCCGAAAAGGGGCCTGGAGATTTTTTTGAGACAGAATTCCCGGAAAGCCCCATGGATACTGCTTGGATTTATGGGAGTATGGTTCTTGGCTGCACTGGCGGTGCTGCCTGGACTTAATGCCCCCGTAATCCTTCCGGATGAGTTCGGCTACTGGGCTCAGGCTGCCGCTATGACCGGCAGAGACTGGTCAGGGACAGTGTCCCAGTTCTCCTGGTATTCCTTTGGATATGGCTTACTGATGTTTCCTTTTATGGCGGTAATTCAGGATCCGACGACATTGTACCAGGTTATGGCGGGAGTGAACTTCGGACTTATGGGCCTGGGGACCATTGTGCTTTACAGGTTTCTGGGGGAAGCCTTTGGGGCCGTAAAAAAGAAATATCTGGCTTTGGGAGCCGGGACAGGTCTGCTGTATGTTTCCTGTGTCACTTATGCTCAGACTACTCTGGCGGAGGCATTACTGTCATTTCTATATCTTCTGTTGGCCTGGGGGATGGTGAAGTGGCTTCAATATCCCGGACTTTGGAGGGGATTATTGCCTGTACTGGCAGCAGGTTTTATGTATATGGTACATCTGCGGACTGTGGGGATTCTCTTGGGGACGGGATTATGCATGGTGCTGGGAGCAGTGTTTCGGGATAAAAAGCCCGGCAGCTGGAAGCGTATTTTGCTTCTTCTGGCGATTCTGGGATCTGTGGCAATACTGACAGGGGCGGTCAAGGGGACTCTGGTAAGTGAAGTGGGTTCTACAGAATATCAGATTCTGGTTCAAACCAATGATTATGCCGGGCAGTGGGGAAAGCTGGCATATTTGTGCAGTCTGGAGGGTCTGTACCGTTTCTTTACAGGGCTTTTGGGAAAAGTGTTCTATCTGGGATGCGCCAGTTTTGGACTGTATTATTGGGGAATGGCTTTACTGCTTCGGCAGACAGGAAAATTGTTGACAAGTATGAGAAAGAGCAGTTCCTGTGTGACGGAGAGTCTTCAGGAATGGTGCTGTTTGTGGCTGTTGCTTTCCCATGGAGCAGCACTGTTGGTCACAAATATCTACTGTCTGGGATCGGACAGGATGGATGCTTTTTTGTACGGAAGGTACCATGAGAATACGGTACCGCCCATACTGGCTCTGGGTGTTGTGGAACTGCTGACAGCACCAGGGATGCGCAGGCGGCTGTTGTGGCTCACAGGGCTTTTGGGAGGAGGTTTTCTGGCAGTGTATTCTATCCTGGGCAGCGGAGAGATTCTGTATGCAAATCGACATTCCGTGACAGGAATACTCTATGCCTTTGACCTGGCAGAGAGGTATGATACCAGGACAATATTGTATGCTTATGGGGGCGGAATGTTGGGAGGAACAGTGCTGCTGGCCGCGTTTCATGCTGCTCGGGACAGGGGGTGGAGACGGGGATTCCTTCTGGCGCCCTGCCTGTTACAGCTTGGGTTGTCTGGGTATAATGCAGTCACTTATATTCTTCCTGCTCATGAGTGGCAGAGGGAGGATGTGGAACTGCTTTTACAGGTGAAGGAAATGCTCCATGCCGAGGGGCAGGAAAATGTGCTCTGCCTGTACGGGGACAGGGGTACCCGGGCCTGTCTGGCCCAGTATATGCTGGGAGAGATTTCCTTGCAGCTAACAGGGAAGGAGGAAGAACTTCCCAGGCAGGGGGAGATTTTTCTTCTGCAGAGAGACGGCAGGGAGGAGCTGCACGGAGAGTATATGATTGTGATGGAGTCTTCTGGTTACAGAGTCTGTCTGGGCGAAGAATGAAATTCGGGCCTGAGAAAGGGCGGACAAAGGGTCTGGGAACAGGCAGGAGGAAGCAGATCCCCTGAGGAAGCCAGGGAACAGTGTGGCAGGCTGTGGCGAAAGTATCAGCTGTGTAAGAAGGGCGGACAGGATGGCAGAATGAAACAAAAAGACATGATACATATGCTGCGGATATGCGCAATGGTGCTGCTGTCAGCTGTTATGCCCGGATGGCAATTGGCCGGGATAGAAGGGCGGGTGTGGGTGGTCTGGCTGGCCGCCATGCTGGAAGGAGCGGCATTTCTCTCAGGAGGTGGAGGAAAACTTCGGCGAAGTTGGACTACTCTGGACTGTCTGGCAGGCGGATTTTTGGTATGGAATATTCTAAAACTTGTCCTGGAAGCCGCAGGCGGAGAAGACTGCAGCGGCAGTTTCCTGGGAACTGCAGTTTCCCTGCTCTTTTTTCTGGCTTCCTGGGAAGAAGCTCCGGAAAAAAGCCCTGCGGATTCCTCGGAGAAATATTATCAGAAGGGTAGTTTACCGAGGAAAAATTACCGGGAAAGGGTTTTACTGAGAAACAATTGTGGAGGCGGACCATTAGATAATACGCCTCACAGAAGAGGTTTTCCAGTGGGCTGTTTCCCGAAAAACTGGGACTGGAAAGGGCTCCTTCTGTTCTGTGCCTTCCCGGTGTACCTGGGGCTGCTGTGGCATTTTTTTGTGGATTCTACTTATGGATTTAATCTGCATCCCCTGATGGAAGAGAGTGCCCTGGCGCCCTACCTGCTGCTTGTGGGTACAGTAGCCCTAGAGGGCTACTGTATGGAGGAGGGCGGAAAGCGTTGGTTCTGCTTTGGGATGGCCCTGGCAGGGTGGCTCCTCCTGTTTTTGGATGGAAATGTCATAGGAATTTTGCTGGGATGTCTGACTTTTCCTGTTTCCATCCTGCTGCATCGACCGGAGAAGGAATTTGTGCGAAGGACCATGCAGATGGCCTTTGCCTGTTTCTTCCTGTTGTCGAACATGCCGCTGCTTGTCAGATGTTTCCCCCTGATAGAGACAGGGGGTGCCTGGAGCCTGGAGGAGGGCGTATGCCTGGAGCTGGCTCTGGCACTGGCAGGTATGCTCTTTTTTTCCTGGTGGGACAGACTGCCAGAGGGCGGGGGTATACTTTTGCATGGTTTTCAGAAGGGGCTGTCATGGGCCCTGGCAGGGACGGGCATGGTCCTGTTCCTGCTTCTGGCCATGGGGGAGCGCCTGGAAGGCATGGGAGACGGTATGGGCATAAACCTGCTGGGGCATTTTTCGGCCGCTGCCAGGGAATACTGCGCCGGTCACAACGGCAGCTTTTACGATGGAATTGAGAGTTCTGGACTGGCAGGGGGCGTCTGGGTGATCTGCACAGGCCTTGCGGCAGCGCAGCAGATGGGACGCAGGACACGGCGCAGGGTTACGCTGGAAAAAATCTCAAAGAATGCGCTGAAGGATACGCCGGAATATCTCTTTGGCAGAGACATTCTGGGTGGGGATTTTCTGGTTTTGACAGTATGTCTGGTCCAGGCTGTTTTCTTCAGCCAGCAGGCGGCGGCAGGAGCTCTTTATGCTGTGGCGGCTGCCAAAGTACTCTATTCACGGAGAGAAAATGATAGTTGGCAGTCAAGGGATACTGGATGATCAGTATTGCATGGAGGGACTTTTCAGAACAGGGAACTGAGAACAAAACAGCGGGGGATTGATATATGAATCACACGGTGAGAGATAGAAAAAGAAGATTAACTGGAGTCTTGGCAGCGGTGCTGTTTACAGCTCTGACAGTCAGTGTACCGGAGGTTGTGACATTGGCTGCAGGGAAAGAAATTACCAGTTCCACTATGATGCAGGTGCTGTCAAAAGTCAATGTGAGAAGGGAGCCAAATACATCGGCAGAAGTTCTGGGACAGCTGGAATCAGGGGAGAAAATCTTTGCCGTGGAACTGACGCAGGAGGGCTGGTATCAGGTAGCTTATAACGGGGAAACAGGTTATGTGCGAATGGATTTTCTGGAAGTGTACACAGGGGGAGAAGATTGGAACGAATCCCTGGGAGAGGATGTCCTGCCCCAGTCACAGCCTGATATTTTTGTCGGTCAGAAGGGGCAGTCAGAAGCGCCAGAAGGCTCTTCTGCTGGTCAGGATCCACAACACGAAAATGAAGGTGAATCTGCCTCCGGTCAGAGAGAGGAATCAGACGCCTCCGAAAATTCTGTTGTTGATCAGGGAACACAGTCGGAAGCACCAGAAAATGGATCTGCCGCTCAGGATACAGATAAAGAGCATAAATCCGGTATTCCCAATGTCCTAATTCTTGTGTTGACAGGGGTGGTGATTCTTGCCTACGCTGCATTTCAGATATTGAAGGAACGTCGGGAGGGGGCGGCAGAAAAAGAACAGGGATAGAGTGTGAAAGATTTATAAGCCCATCATGTCTTGATAAAGAAAGGAACGGACACAGATGAAACTGATCATACAGATACCATGTTACAACGA
>CAJUNZ010000112.1 GCA_910587755.1 uncultured Acetatifactor sp.
CAGATCGTCCAGGGCCACCTCCAGGGTTTCCGCCTCGTTGTAACACGGTATCTGTATAATCAGTTTCATGTCTTTCCCTGTTCCTTTCCTTTTTGATCAGTTCCATCCCCTGCTTCCAGATCCACAAAAGTAAGGTTCTCCCCTTCCCGGGAACCACTCTGTACGCCGGCTTCTTCCCCTTTCTGGGCCGTTGCCGGACCGCCGTCTCTTTTCTCTTTTATGATCTGCACAGCTGCGTACACAAGGATAACCACAGCCACCACCGCAAGAATAACCAGGTTGGAAATACCGCCTTTCTGCTCCTTCTTTCCTTCCTCTTTTTCAGAAGTGCTGTCTGCTTTTTTGCTGTCAGACTCACTTTCAGGAACATCCTGCCCAGGTGTATTGAGATCCGCCTGTTCTCTCTGACTGCCATCTTCAGCTGTTTCTCCTGCCACCTGCTTTTCCTCTGCGGATGTCTCCTCAGAAGAAATTTTTTCCGGATTATTCCCCTGTATCTCCGTGGGATCCTGGGTACCTTCCTCCCATTCTTCCTGGCTGTATATCTCCAGAAAATCCTGCCGCACATATGCTGTCTCTCCACCGTATACTACACGATACCAGCCTTCTTCTGTCAGCTCTACAGCAAAGATAAAGTCTCCCTCCTCCAGCTGTCCCAGCACCTCTTCTGAGGTGTCTGGCCCCCGGCGTACATTTACCTTTTTTACCACAGACATCATAGTAGGACTGGTGATTCCGGCACTGGATTCCATGCCTGTCTCCTCCCGCCCATCCACGGTTTCATCACTCCCGCTCTGTGCCTCCAATGCGAGAACCGGCTCCTCTGTCTTCTCCATAAAATCCAGAGAGCAAAATGCCTGTACTGCCAAAACCGGGGAAAATGCCACAATCCCTGCCGTTAAAAGTAAAAAAACAGCCAACGCCAGTCTTATCGAAAAACTTTTTCTCTTCCTGGATTTTTCACCATTTTCCCTAATAAATCCTCCTGTCATTTTCCCCTCCATCCGGCAATTTTTTTATTTCTTTTATTTTGCTTTCTGTCCCCTGTTTCTGCTGAATCAAAGCACTGCTTTTCATCCTCTGATCCTGCAACATCCAGACGCCGTTTTATCCCATTTCCAGACACACCCATGGCGCTCTTTCCACAGCCATCCTGTCCCGGCGGCTGATCTGCCAAAGGACCAACTTTCCGCGCTGTCTCTCCTTCCGCAGGCCTTTCTCTTTCGGAAGATATTTTCCCGCATACACCCAAAGTTCCGCCCAAAACAAGTATGTAAAGCGGCGCAGCGGCCGTATTTTGGCTGAAAAAAACAGCCTGTGCCAGATAAAGTATCAGAACCAGAAACTGCCACGGTGAAACTTTTCCCCGCCGAAACTGCTTTCCGGCCAGCCCCACTGCTATCAGCGCCGTCCACAGGGCCCAGATGCCTCCTGCCAGGCCCCCCGCCTCCAAAATATCGTAAAAACTGCCCCTGTGACCGGTGCAGTACTCCCTCAGCGCGCCCCCAAACCGACGCAGCAGGTTTATGCCCGTGCCGCCTTCCATGCCTTCCAAATGTTCTCCCAAGGTCAGGAGCAGGAACAGGAACGCGCCTGTCCCTGCAAGGGCCCATGACAGCCCTTTTTTTAAACCATGCAGAGGTATCTCTCCGCCCTCTGGCAGCTTGTCCCACCAGGAAAAAAATAGCACACCCGCCAAAGCCAGTGCCAGCTGCAGAAAGATTCCGTCCTCCAGGCTGTACATGGCTCCCGCCTCAAAAGGCAGGATGCCGGCGAGCAGCGGCATGTTCGACAACAGGAAGAAACAGGCGGAGGCCATCTGCATGGTCCTACGCACAAATTCCTTCTCCGGTCTGTGGAGCAGAATGGAGACAGGGAACACCAGGAATCCCAGAAGAATTCCCAAAATATCCCCCTCCAGGAACAGAAGAAAGTAAACCGCCAGCGCCACAGCCAGGCCCGTCCAGCGCCTCCGATCTTCCTCTACGCAGTACTCTTCCACGGCCCCTGAGGCCGCCAACAGCAGAAAAGGTGCAGGAAGCCCCTCTCTCAACAGAGGACGCAGGTTAAAGACATAACCCGGGCTCCCCAGGTAATGCCACAGAAGCCCTGCACAGGCAGGAACGGCGCAGACTGTCAAAAGCATCCTGTCCTTTTCCCCGGCCGGACCGCCTGACAGTGCGGCGCCTCTCTGAGACACACTGCTTCCCGGCGAGGCAGAGAAAAAGAGCAGCACCAGGGACATTCCGAAAAAACTGCCCCAGCCGCTTCCAGGCCCCAAAACAGCTCCTGCCATAATGCCGGATATATTCCACAGAAAGAATCCTCCCGCCAGACAATCCAGCGCCGTCCATTTCCTTTCCCGCCACGCTCTTCTTCCTGCCGGCATTAAAAATCCCAGGGCTCCGGCTCCCCAACACATCCAGTCCCTGGCAGGCACACCGGCGATCTGCCATCCCGGCATCACTGCTGCCAGGGCAAAAAACACACCGGCGCGAAACCATTTTTCTGCTTTTTTCTGTTTCAACCTGCACCCCCTGCCGCTCCGGCTTTTTGTGTTTTCATGACCAGCGCCAGATACCCTTTGGGCTTCTCCCTGCACTTTCCGGCAGATAAATTTCCCCGACAAACTCCTGTATACAACCTTAACCTGACTGTTACCTCAAGGCCCTCTGCGGCGATACAGAATATACCGTGGAGACTCCCCTTCCGCTTCGCAGTCCTCGGGCAGAGTTTCTTCCATGCCATTCCCCTTCTCCACCAGAAAAATCTCTCTCACACCCTCCGGCAGTGCTCCATCCAAGTCAGGATGCAGGGACACATCCCAGAGCATAAACTGGGCCAGACACATCTGTCTGCTGGCGCCGCCGCACAGGTAGACTGCCTCCTGCTGTCCCCCTCTCAGGGCCTCTTCTCTGGCCATGGAGAGTAGCCCCGCATCCTCCCGCTGTCCCCTGTTTGCAGCCTGTACATAGGTTTCTGCCCCGTAAATTCCCAGAAGAAGCTGCAGCAGACAGGGCACAAGCAGCAGACACTTTCGCCGCTTCCCCTTTCCCCTCCTGGCGAAATCTGCAGCCCCCAGCACCAGGATTCCTCCCAGAATTCCTCCCATGTATGCATACAGTATGGTCCGCCGGTCATACTTCTGCGCCAGATCCAGGGCATACAGGATTCCCGTCACAGACTGGCGCTCTGTGAACCGGATCTCTCCTGTTCCCAGAACCAGAAATACCGTAAAGAAACATCCTCCCAGGATCCCCAGAAGCTGCAGAAACCGCCTCTTTACTCCGGATTTTCCCGCCAGTTCCAGAATACCCAGGGCCAGAATGGGCGGCAGTGTGTTCTCGTGATATCTGCCGTAGAGCTGCCCATCCAGCCGATCCGTCCTCAGACAGTAAATGCAGCAGATCAGAAGTGCTCCCAGGTGAGTCAGCAGAACCCACAGGCACAGCAGCCCCTGGACTGTACAAATGCCTCTGCCCTCTGCTCCACCTCCATTGCGCCCCTGCCCTGTCCTTCCTGTCCGGATTCCGGCAGCCAGCTTGTGCACCTCCCTCAGCAGAAAAGTCATACCCCAGAAATACATTCCAAAGCTGGCACACCCCAGATAAAATATCTTACCGGCCAGGCCCGCTGCAAAGTTCCATATGCCTTCCGGCGTAAAGAGAAATGCGATCTTACCCCACTGCCCGCTGTAGCTGTTGGTTCCTGTTTTTCCTGTATAGATCTCCGATCCCATTTCGGCCACCAGAGCTGCCTTAATCCCTGCTGCCGCCAGAAAAAACAGAATAAGGACAAATAGAAAACACCACAACCTGCCTCCCGCTCCCGCCTCTTTTTTCTGCAGAAACGCCCCCGCTGCCATGCACAAAATAATGCCCAGGACAATTCCTACAGTCCGCATATGCACCATGTACATACAGCCTGCAGCCACAGCTGGAAGCAGCCATCCCAGGCCTCCCGGATGCCGCAGCTGCCTGGCTGTTCCCCATGCCGCCAGCACATACAGGAATGTCAGCAGCGCTTCCGTCAGGGTGGTCCCGGCATAGACAGTCCAGGATACATACAGCATCCCTCCTCCCCCTGCACAGGCCAAAAGTCCGTCTCCTGCCCCGGGAAAAATCTCCTTCAGCATCCTGTACAACAGCAGAACTGCCCCTGCCAGAAGCAGGAAATTCATCCCTGCCATACACCTGTACAGGGTGGAAGGATCCGCCCCTGTCTTTATAAAAGGCAGCATCAGCAGCCCATACCCGAAAGAGTACCAGGAATACTGTGATACCACTTCCCGCCAGTCCATGCCCGCCATAGCTGCCGCCTGGGCCCAGTAGCCCGTCTCGTCCGGAAATACCACTGGAGCACACAGTCCCGGGATGAAAACTGCGGCCATAAAAAACCATATCCCGCAAAATCCCGCCAAAACCAGCCCTGCCACTCTGGCATTCTTTTTCCGGCTCACGATCCCTGCCTCCCTGGCAGGACAGCGGGCGGAAATCCGCCCGCGCTTCCCCCAGACTTTTGTGCCTTATTTTCTGAATACATCAAAACTTCCCGCAGGTGCCTTGACAATGGCAAACACGCCGAAACCATCTGTCTCCACCGAGAGCATGGACGGATCCTGGGACTGGTTCACCAAAATGCTCACTTTGCCGCCCTCCTGCACCCGGATCACAGCATACTCATAGCCTGCCTGACGGAAGGACGCCGGGATACCCAGAGTGATAACAATGGGTTTATTTATGTCCACCATCTTTTTCCCGTTCAGAAATCCGCCTATGTCCAGAATGGGTCCCTGCACTGCCTCCACCTGATTTGCTGCCAGGATTCCCAGGCCGTCCCGGATGCTGGCTGCCGCCAGGGCACCGTGCTGTGTGTCCACACTGTACATGCTGACGTCATCCCCAGGGCCTGCCCCAAAGGCTGCCTTTACCGCCGAAAAAGGCGTAGTGACAGCCACGCCCTCCACACACAGCGCAGTGTATTCGCCGGGCACGGTGGAGATCACTTCTTTTCCGTCCGCCATTGTCACCACACTGTTGTTTACCGGTCGGGACTCTTCCGGAGCCTCCGTGGGCACTGCCGTAGGAGCCGGAGTAGAAACCGGAGTCGGGGTCGGAGTGGGAACCGTGTCAGGGGTTCCTCCGGGAGTTACAATGGGCGCAGGCGGCACAGTCACCTGTTCCCCACTTTCACCGCTTCCCCCGGATCTGCCCAGGGGGATGCCGCCATTTGCGTTCACCGCCAGTACCGGAGACGCCGCCACCATGGCCGCAACGGCAAACACACCGATCTTTTTCAGTACTTCCTTGCTTACCATCTCTCTTTTACCTCCTTGTTTTATTTTATATATTCGGGGAGAGCATTCCCGGATATATCAGTCAATCTCACTTTCCACATGCCGCCTGCCAGTCTGATTTTTTGTCTGACGCTGCATTCCATATCTTTATAAAATCTCTTATAACAGCCCTCTGCAAAATCCTCCCAACACTTTCAACAGCCGAATAAAACCCTTCAGGACGGGTATACTGCCCATGTGTATCAGCTCCGCGTTTCGTGAAATATGCCCTTTTACGAAAACACTTCCCCAAAACGCAGAAAATGGCCTGCCTGGAGCTGCTGACCACTATTTCTGACGGCTTATTTTTTATTTACCTCATGGCGTGCTTGGAAATTGTTTTCTGACAGATATACGCCACAGCCTGTGTAAAATTGAGGGCTGTGCCTTGCGTTTGCCCAAAATACCCCAGATGTGAGAATGAAGTTTGGCGGCATAAAAGCAT
This sequence comes from uncultured Acetatifactor sp., assembly GCA_910587755.1. Classification (GTDB taxonomy): domain Bacteria; phylum Bacillota; class Clostridia; order Lachnospirales; family Lachnospiraceae; genus Acetatifactor. The sequence goes on from CAJUNZ010000112.1 coordinate 5,781, forward strand.
GGCAAAAAATGCCCCTGTCCACCCAGATTGTCTCTCAGGCCTCCTGCGGCAGTTTTCCCATGCTTTTTATGCAGTGTCAGCGGGCTATTCCCGCCATTTTTCTAAACCACTCTTCCAGACAGCGCTCTCCGCTCAGGCTCCTGCCGCCTGGAATGCCCCTTCCATCAGCTCCCGCTTATGTTCCATGGTGGAATGCACATACAGTCCCAGCGTCACCTGGACACTGGAGTGTCCCAGAACCTCGCTGAGACTCTTCATATCAAATCCACGCCGAATACACCGGCTGGCAAAATAATGCCGCAAGGTATGGAACTTAAAATGCCCTATGCCACAGGCTTTCAGCAGCGCTGCAAAACGGTACTGCACCGTTCTGGCCTCCGCCCACTCCTTCTTCTTTCCCTCCACCAAATATACATCAGGCCTGCGCCGGTTCAGCTTCAGCAGACGCAGCAGAAACCCAGGAACCGGAATACTCCTGGCAGAGGTGGGGGTCTTGGGAGCCTGGATCTTCACTTTGGTGCCGGACTGGTCTGTCCCACAATTTCTGACGCGCTGCATATTTCTGCTCACCCGCAGCACCCCCGCCTCCAGATCAATGTCGCTCCATCTCAGTGCGCACAATTCCCCGATACGAATCCCCGTACAGCAGGCCAGAAGTACCCCCAGACAAGTTCCATCCTCCGCATGCGCCGCCAGATACTCCATAAGCTTTTCCATAACCTGATCGGTGGGTACCTCCACCTGGGGCCTTCTGCCCGTCTTCCCCGCCTCCAGCTCCGGCAGGCTGCACCCATGCTCCCGGGACATGTGCCGGAAAGCCTGACGCAGCACCGTCCCAATGCTTCTGGCATAGGCGGCTGAAATCCCTGAACCGTCACGTTTTTTCCGGATCCCTTCCAGAAAATTTCTACAGCAGACACCTGTAAACGTCCTTCCCTCCTGGTTTCCGATCCTCCGAATATGCCGTTCCACAATCTGAAAATAGCAGGCATAAGTGGACTCTTTCCAGGTTCCCTTCCTCTCCTCAAGCCACTTGTCCACAATTTCACCTATGGTGAGAGAACCCGTCTGCTCACTGGAAGAAGGCTGCTTTTGGGTCAGAAACTGATCTTCGACGCACTTCTTCCCGCCCTCCTTTTTCTCCCGGGCCAGTTCCCGGGTCAGGGTCAGCACCTTCTCCCGGACCTCCTTATAACTGTGCCCGTAGACAGAGCGATATCCCGTCCCTGGCATCCCACACCGCACCCGTCCCTCCCATCTTCCGTCTTTCCTCTTATAGATATTTAATCCCTTTTTTGCCATGGTTCTCTCCCTTTCTCTGACCAGATTTTTGACGGCTCACAATTTTTTTCCGCTGCAGCATTAAGCAGATTTTACAATATCTGACAGCACACCAACTAAAAAAATATCTATTTTGCAGTTGAAATGCGGCGTTTAAAGTGGTATGATAGCTTTAAATGCAATATGTCCTCCCAAAATACCGTTTTAGAATCCATTTAAAATTTCGTAAAAGGGCATATTTCACGAATTTCTCACAGGTATCTCTTACAAATTTTCCGACAGCTGTGTAAAATATATCTCGCAACCTGTTTTGTTCTTATCAAAATGATCCCATGAACACAGAAATGTCAGTTAGAGCGTGTATCCACTTACGGACGCCCCATTGATACATAGGCCTTATGTATGTTATACTGTTCCTACTATATTGTAAGGAGACAAGACAGATGAAATACAAAGACTATTACAATGCCCAATATACCCAGGATATCTCTCAAAAAATCCTTTCTGTAATGCCTGACTTTGACGATCAGAAATTTGTCCATCGCCTGACAAACTCTCTGGAGGACAAAGAATTATTTTCGAGACTGGATTGTATTGTTGATGCCATGCAGGAAAGCATGCCAAAAGAGTATTCCAGAAACATAGAGGCTTTTTTTCATATGCTGGGACCGGAACTGGCACGGCCCGAGGGAATGTTCAGCTCTGGATGGTGGCTGTGG
>CAJUNZ010000113.1 GCA_910587755.1 uncultured Acetatifactor sp.
TAAATATGCTGTTGTCAATGTGCTGGGACAGTAAGTTTCACGGATTCAGGATATAATTTATATTATCACCAACCGTTATGGCTGTCAACTTTTTGTCTTTTCAAGCTTTAGGGAGAGCAGGCCTGTACCTTGTGTTTTTAAGAGAATCGTGTTATTCTGTACATGAAAAAACGAAGGGCCGGTGGGGCGGCACTGGGAAAGCTGTTTTTATGGAGGGGTTGAATATGGTACTGATTGTCGTGTTCTGGATTCTGCTGTTGGGGGCAGGGGTGAGATATTCAAGAGAAATGGCCCCTACGGCGCTGAACAGAGAAAATACGGCTGCGCTCAGGGGAATCTGTGCGGTGGAGATTATGATGGGGCATCTGGGGATTGCCACAGGCGCTCTGGTTCTGTATCCTAACCGAAAGGCAGGCGTATTATTTGTCGGGGTCTTCTTTGCCATCTCCGGCTATGGGCTTATGTACAGTCTGTCATGCAAAGAAAATTACCTGGATGCGTTCCTGCGAAAGCGCCTGTTAAAACTGCTGGTTCCGGCATATGGTGTCTTTGCAGTGGAGGTTCTGGTTCGCAGCTGCCAGAAGGAAAATATGGGGGAACTGGGGAATTTGCTCAATCCGGAGCGCTTTTTTAATGGCACGAACTGGTATGTCTGGGAACTGGCCGGCATGTATCTTGTTTTCTATCTCTGGGCAAAATTCTGTCGGAACTATGAGAAGGGGCACTGGATTCTACTGGGACTGTCGGTGCTTTTTACAGCCGCCGCCTTCTGGCTGCAGTTGGACAATCCATGGTATGGAAGTACGCTCTGCTTTTGGCTTGGCATTGTATATTACATAAAAAAAGACAGGTTTGAGCAGATTTTTGTGTGCAGGAGGGCGTTTCTGAAAAGCGCAGTCTGTACTTTGGTTATGATTGCTTCCATAGGAATATTCTTTTATGTCGGGGGGGTAGTGGGAAACCTGGCGGCAAGGAATATGGCCTCTCTGCTTTTTGTGGTTGTCCTGCTGACAGCCCTGTACAGGTTCAAGCTTGGCAACAGGGTTTCCCTGTGGCTGGGAAAGTATTCCTACGAGATATTTTTGTTTCATCCTCTTTTTATATCTTTTTTCAGGGACTGGATTGCCAATGATGTAATCTACTGTCTGGCAGTGATGGGAGCATCGGTGCTGGCTTCTGTGCTTTATCAAATTTGTGCAGGGCTTCCGAGAACTTTTCCGGCTTTCTTTCGTCTATAGGGAAAAGAAAGGCTGTCCGGAAGTGAATCAGGGCGGCCGGAGAGGAGAGACTATGAGGAAAAGAAAGTTCAGGAGTATACTGGCCGGAGCGGGTGCGGCGGCGTTTATGGCGGCGGTCCTGGCAGGGTGCGGAAATACGGGAATACCTGGGGATTTAATGCAGGATTTGGACAGTGCCAGGAATCTTGAGGAGCCGTCGGGAGGCAGCAGCGGGAATCTTGAGGAGCCGTCGGGAGACAACGGCAAGAATCCTGGCGGGGCAGAAGCAGTGACGGATTTTGGAGTGCGTCTGCTGCAGCAGGTTCTGGAGGGGGATAAAAATGTGCTGCTGTCGCCGCTGTCGGTGGCTTCCGCCCTTGCCATGACGGCAAACGGAGCAGAGGGGGACACACTGAGCCAGATGGAGGCTGTTCTGGGTATGCCAGTACAGGAGCTCTCAGAGTGGCTGCACACCTACCGGGAGGCTCTACCCAGGGGTGAGAAGTACCGACTGGATCTGGCAAATGCCATCTGGTTCGCGGAGAAGGAAGGCTTTACCGTGGAGCAGGAGTTTCTTCAGGCAAACCAGGATTATTTTGATGCAGGTCTCTATCAGGTTCCCTTTGAGGCTTCCGTGGCAGGAGACATAAACCAGTGGGTGGAAGAGCGCACAGATGGCAGGATCCGGGAGATAGTCACGAAAGTTTCTCCGGATGCGGTGATGTATCTGGTGAACGCTCTTGTCTTTGACGCCCAGTGGCAGGAGATTTACAGGGAAAATCAGGTGCGGGAAAGGGATTTTACCAGGGAGGACGGCACGGTGCAGAAAGTGGAGATGATGCATTCTGCAGAGTCCCAATATCTCACAGACGGGCAGGCAGAGGGATTTATAAAATATTATGAGGAGGGAGAGTACGCTTATGTGGCGCTGCTTCCCAGGGAAGGACTCACTGTTTCGGAGTATGTGGCCTCCCTCACAGGGGAGGGGCTGCGGCAAATGCTGCTTTCCCCTGTATCCGGGTATGTGGACGCCGCCGTTCCAAAGTATAAGAGTGAGTATGGCATAAGTCTGGAAGAAGCGCTCCAGGAGATGGGGATGCAGAATGCATTTGATGAACTCAGGGCGGATTTTTCAGGCATAGGATATTCTGTGGAGGGCCCCGTCTACATCAGTCAGGTGCTGCACAAGACTTTTATGGCGGTGGATGAGAGGGGGACCAGGGCAGGAGCGGCCACCGTGGTGGAAATGGAGGAGGGCGGCGGGGGTTTCGCAGAGGAGATTCAGACTGTATACCTGGATCGGCCTTTTCTATATATGATTGTTGACTGCAGGACCATGGTGCCGGTCTTTATGGGGACGGTCATGGATCCGGGGGCAGAAAATTGACCCTGACAGTCAACGAAAGATGTTTTTTTCAATTCTGCGCCTCTGGATTTTAGAATATTGCCTCCGGAATGTGGCATACTAATTCCGATAGAAAGTTACTTTCCCCAGATTCCGGCAGGAAAAAGCCGGCCCGGGGCCAGTAGATGGAAACTGTCCGGATCTGCCGTTTTCAGCGCCGCTTGCTGTGGATCCGCAGGGGAAGCGGCGCAGAAGGAGGCAGATATGGCGGATTTAAAATGCGCAGTGGAAAACTGCAGCTATAATGAGGAGCATTTGTGCTGCAAGGGGGATATTATGGTGGGTGGAGCCCATGCCTGCAGTTGTGACGGCACCTGCTGTGAGAGCTTCAGTCAGAGAAAAGAGGGAGCGGATTCCTTTAAAAGTTCCGTGGTCCATCCCAGCAAGACCATCAGCATTGACTGTGAAGCGGTGAAATGTGTCTATAACACCAATTACAAATGCCATGCGGAACATGTGGATATCAGAGGCTGCGGCGCCTGCGACTGCGAGAGCACGGCCTGTGCCACTTTTAAGGAGAGATAGTTTAAGCGCAGGATAAGGAAGTCAATTTTAGAGAATCGGGGCAGATTTTTCTGCTCCGAATTTTTCTGCCCGGGAATTATTGCGGCGGATCCCACGATTGGTGTGCAGCGGAGCGGAATTTGTGGTATGATACAGACAGAAGAAAAAACGGGGGTGGAAGAAAATGTATGAATTGAGGAACTGGTTTCTGCGGGAGGTGGAAGACGGCATGGTTTTAGGGGAGGGAAACTGCTATGGAAATGCCAGATTTTGGGCAGGGCAGCACATTCATACCTCTCCGGTGAAAAGGATTGTGCCGGATATGGAGGGGAAGAAGATAGATCTGTATACCAGCTCGGGAAGCTGTTACAGGCTTGATCTGGCGTATCTTAATATGAAGCACACAGAGCTCACCTGGGAGGCCCTGGGGGTACTGGGGATCAGCCTGGATCTGGAAGAATGTCTGGCTCTGGGGAAAAAGAGGGAAGAGGAGGAGCAGCGGCGGATTCTGGAAATGCTGGAGCCCCAGGAGCTCTATGTGGAGATGCTGGGAGGCATGGGGGTGGGAAAAGCTTTTTTCAAGCCCCAGGAAGCTGTGTTGGAGGAGGCGCAGGTCATAGTACATACGGGCATGTATATGGACAGCATTCTTGTGGTGGTTGAAGGCAAGTGTGACTGGAGGTTTTTTCCTTCCGCTTTCCAGGCGGAGTGCTATCACTGGCCCCAGGAGCTGAAGGCCGTGAGACTTGAAAATTTCGGGGATGCTTTCGTCTTATCAAAAGACGGCAGGGAGATCCAATGCGGCCAGGGAGAAGTCACAGTGGTCCGAAGAGAAGATTTGACAGGAGAGGGGTTGGTGTACCCTGAGGGGGCAAATGCCTCACCGGAATAAGGAAGCTGCGCAGCTAAAGGGCGGCCTTGTGACAGGCCGCCCTTTGGCTGCAGGTAGAAATGTGCTGTGCTGCCGGGCACTGGAGTGTGTCTGAGAGCTTTTTTAGTCGCGCCCCAGTCTGCGTCCCATGAGCACACCCATAAGGGAGGCCATCATAAGCCCTCTGGTCCATCCGCTGGAATCTCCCAGGCAGTACAGATTTTCGATGTTGGTGTTGAAGTCCTTGTCCATCTTCACCCGGTTGCTGTAGAACTTCAGCTCCGGTGAGTAGAGAAGGGTTTCCTCCGCTGCAAACCCCGGTACCACCTGGTCGGCTGCCTGAATGAAATTGATAATGTTGACCATGGCCCTGTAGGGCATGGCTGCCGTGATATCTCCCGCCTGGGCATCCGGCAGGGTGGGCCTCACATTGGAGCGGGACAGTTCCTTGGGCCAGGTGCGCTTGCCGTCCAGGATGTCCCCATAGCGCTGTACCAGGATATGGCCCGCTCCCAGCATGTTGGTCAGCTCCCCTACTTTCTGGGCGTAGGCAATGGGCTGGTGGAAGGGCTCGCTGAAGTTGTGGGAGCAGAGTATGGCCAGGTTGGTATTGTCCGATTTCAAATCTTTGTAGGAGTGGCCGTTTACCACTGCCAGATCATTGTCATAGTTTTCCTGGCTCACAAAGCCGCCGGGATTCTGGCAGAAAGTTCTCACTTTGTTCTTGAAAGGCCGGGGATATCCGATCAGCTTGGATTCATAGAGTACATTGTTCACCCGCTCCATAATCTCGTTGCGCACTTCCACCCTCACACCGATGTCCACAGTGCCGGGGGTGTGGAGGATGCCGTGTTTTGCACAGAGTTTTTCCAGCCAGTCCGCGCCCCGGCGGCCTGCTGCAACCACCACATGGCTGCCATAGAGTTCGCGGTTCTCCCGGCCGTTGGTGATGTGCACGCCCAGGCAGCGGGAGTCCTCCAGGATAAGATCCTGGCACTCATGGCCGAAAATCAGCTCCACGCCCTGGTCTTCCAGATAGTCCTGTATGGCCTTGTAGATGGTCTGGGCTTTCTCCGTGCCCAGGTGCCGGATGGGGCAGTCCACCAGTTTCAGTCCTGCCTGAATGGCCCGCCGCCGGATCTCTTTCACTTCCTGGCCCTGCTGTACTCCTTCCACATGCTGGTCCGCGCCGAATTCCAGATAGATCTGATCTGTGTAGTGGATCATCTCCTGGGCAAAATCTTCCCCGATCAGAGAGGGCAGATCCCCGCCCACCTCACAGCTGAGGGAGAGTTTGCCGTCGGAGAAGGCCCCGGCCCCGGAAAAACCGGTGGTGATATGGCAGAAAGGTTTGCAGGACATGCACTTTCTGGTCTGATCCTTGGGGCAGTGTCTCTGCTCAATGGGGCGGCCTTTTTCCACAATTACGATTTTCTTATCCTTTTTATTCCGGACCAGCTCCAGGGCTGTAAAGATCCCCGCAGGTCCTGCACCAACGATTACAACGTCATACTTCATAAGATACCTCCATTCTGTTTACCAACTGTTTCTTATTATATGGGCAGAAAGGGTCCTTGTCAATGGCCGTGGGTTTTTCGGGATTTTCAGCTATCTTTATCCTGGAAAATGTGGTATAATCATAAGGAACTGTAAAGATTAATTCTTTAACAGTTCCTAAGCGCGAGTTTGAAAAATGGCATGTGTACGGGAAGGAGAGACAGAACAAATGAATCCTTATTATCTGGCAGTTGACATAGGAGCCTCCAGCGGGCGTCATATTCTGGCGCACCTGGAGAAGGGCAGAATGGAGCTGGAGGAGGTGTACCGTTTTCCCAATGGAATGGTGGAGAAGGACGGGGAGCATGTGTGGGATGTGGAGGAGCTTTTTACACAGATCAAGCTTGGAATGAAGAAATGTGCAGAGCTGGGCAAAATCCCTGTCAGTGTGGGGGTGGACACCTGGGGAGTGGACTTTGTGCTGCTTGACGGGGAGGGCCGCCGTATTGGAAACGCAGTGGCTTACCGGGACGGGCGCACCAAAGGAATGGATGAGGAAGTATATAAACTGGTGCCGGAGGAGGAGCTATACGCGCGGACAGGGATTCAGAAGGAGATGTTCAACACCATCTACCAGCTGATGGCCCTGAAGGTGAAGAAACCCGGGGAGCTTGAAGCGGCGGAGACCATGCTGATGATGCCGGATTATTTCCACTACCTGCTCTCCGGCGTGGCAGCCACGGAGTACACCGAGGCCACCACAGGACAGCTGGTGAGCCCTGTTACCAGGGACTGGGACAGGGAGCTGCTGGAAAAACTTGGATTTCCGGGGAAAATATTCCAGAAAATCGTAACACCCGGGACGGTACTGGGAGAGCTGTCTCCCCAGGTGCAGCAGGAAGTGGGATACAACTGCAGGGTGGTGGTGCCGGCAACTCATGACACCGCATCTGCCGTGGCGGCGGTTCCTGCGGACAGCGACAGTATTCTCTATATCAGTTCCGGCACCTGGTCCCTTATGGGCACGGAGCTCACTGGGGCGGACTGCTCGCCCGGGTGCAGGGCGGCGGGACTGAGCAACGAGGGAGGCTGCGGGGATCGGTTCTGCTGTCTGAAAAATATTATGGGCCTGTGGATGATTCAGTCTGTGAAGAAGGAGATCGGGGGAGATCTTGGTTTTGGGGAGATCTGTGAGATGGCCTCAAAGTGTGACATTGCCTCCCTGGTGGACTGCAATGACAATCGATTCCTGGCTCCGGACAATATGACGGAGGAGGTCCGCAGCGCCTGCCGGGAGACCGGGCAGCAGGTGCCCCAGGGCGTGGACCAGGTGGCGGCGGTGATCTACCAGAGCCTGGCGAAATGCTATGCGGAGACGGCCAGGCAGCTGGAGCAGGTTACAGGGCGGAAGTTCGACTGTGTACATATCGTGGGAGGAGGGTCCAACGCGGAATACTTAAACAGGCTCACGGCCCGGAATACCGGCCTGCCCGTGTACGCAGGACCCGGGGAGGCCACCGCCATCGGGAATGTGGCCATACAGATGATTGCCGCAGGGGAGCTGAAGGATCTGAGAGAGGCCAGGGCCTGCGTGTTTGAGTCCTTTGGGGTGAAGAAGTATCAGGCGTAAAGAAAGAAGAGCCGCAGATTGTGGAGTTTAACCGATAACGAAAGCCGCCAATTCTTCCTTTTTTGGCTCAGAGCTCCAACGGGTAGTGTTTTCCGTGTAGGAGACTTCTGAGCCTTTGCCTGTCAGGGGGAGGTTTCAGGGGCGGCCGATTTACTTTATCTGATATAAGTTTTATTGTGTGACTGCCTTATTTAAAACATATTCCACAGGTTGTAAAGCCCCTTGCCTTTAGCTCTTCTAAGGATTCGCTTGAAGTTGAATAATTCTGAGGAGCTATTTTGGGAACAGAGCGGCAGCTTGGATAATGTATCTTCATTGATTTTGGGTTTATATTCAGCACATATGTATCGGTGGTATTTTGTTGGTCAGCATTGTCATAGGTGTTAAAATTATTATCCTGTGAGCCAGTGCCCGTTCCCTGGTTTACAGGAGTCTCTGCAGGTACAGGGGTGGGCTCAGGAGTAGGAGCCTGTGTGGGAACCGGAGTGGGCTCTGGTGTAGGAACCGGAGTGGGAGCCTGTGTGGGCTCTGGTGTAGGAGCCTGTGTAGGAACCGGAGTGGGAGCCTGTGTGGGCTCTGGTGTAGGAGCCTGTGTAGG
>CAJUNZ010000114.1 GCA_910587755.1 uncultured Acetatifactor sp.
GCCTAATTTTGTGGTATAGCTATAAAATCCAACCGCACAGGTGGAAAAATTTTAAATTTCCCATAATTTCCTCAAAAAAATCTTTCAAAATATTACATAAAATGTTACAATATAAATGGTATCCGCTATGACCAGTGGAGTGATTTAAAACATACAGACTGCACCTGTCTCGTATAATGTATATCTCTTTTTAAACTCCCTGCTCATTCCGGACACAAACCTTGGCTCTTGGCACTCAAAAACAAACGCTTTTTATGGCAGAATACACCATACAAAGGAGGAGCACCATGAACATAGCAGAACGCCTGTCCAAACTGCGCCATGTAAAATCAATTTACCTCAAAGAACTTGCTGTTTACCTGAAAGTTTCCGTCGGCACCATGTCAAATTATGAACGCGGCATCCATCAGCCCAGCCTGGATACCTTATGCCAGTTAGCAGACTATTATGGGACAACCACAGACTACCTGTTGGGACGAATTTCCCATCCTGCCCCGCACGTATGTGAATCCTCAAAAACTGAGGAGGAAAACCTGCAGCTGAGAGAAAAAATCTTTTTTGACACGGCAGGAATGTCTGAGAGCAACCTGCAGGTCCTGGATTTGATCATCAATACTCTCAAACACTATGAAATACGCATTGATCCAAAAAAATAACCGTCAGCCCGGCCACTCTCCCGTGTGCTGCACAGGAAGGCCGTTCCGCCTTGGTGTCCGCCTCTTTACTCAGACAGACACCAAGGCGTCTGATTTCCAAAAACCCGCCTTCTGCCTGACAAACCTGCCTTAATGCCATCGTCTTTTCCCTCTTCCCATTTATCTTTCCGCAAAATAACGGCAGCCTCCTTTTTCCCAAGAAAGCTGCCGCCCTGTTTATACTTTTATATCCCAATCACACGCTATAACCTACATTCCAACTTACTGCTTTGTCACCACGCCGTTTTACTGGCTCACTATCCTGCTGCCTTGCCATCTTACCAACTTACTATCTTACTGCCTTGCCATCTTACTGCCTGACAACATCACAATCTCGCCATCTAACCATCATACTTCTTCCCCATCCACATCCCTGAAGTATACTCAAAAATTCATTCCCGTCATATGGGGCCTCAGGCCAACCTATCTACCCTCCGGCCCCCTTCCGGCCCTTCTTCCAAAAGCGCATAACACTACTTTTCATCGCGCCCCTGGTTCTTTTTAAGCATGTTCCAGCAGTGCCCACTTACTCCTCCTTGGGCACATAGGTGGGCACAATCTGCTTAATATACTCCCGGATATCGTCCGGCTCCTGGGTCACATAGTCCTTAAGCTGCTCCAGCTGACTCATGAACTTGTCCTCGTCTATCTGGATGGGCTGTCCAATATGGATCATCTTGTTGGCAGTCTCCTTCATGCCCTCTTCCGCCATGAGCATTTCCTCATACAGCTTTTCCCCCGGCCTCAGACCGGTGAACTTGATCTCTATGTCCTCTCCTACCCTGTAACCGGAGAGCTTGATCAGGTTCTGCGCCAGGTCAAATATCCTCACCGGTTCACCCATGTCAAGCACAAAAATCTCCCCGCCCTTGGCATAGGCCCCTGCCTGCAGCACCAGAGAAACCGCCTCCGGGATGGTCATAAAATAGCGGATGATATTGGGATCCGTCACCGTCACAGGCCCGCCCTCTGCGATCTGCTTCTTAAACAGAGGGATCACGCTGCCATTGCTGCCCAGCACGTTTCCAAACCGCACCGCCACAAATTCCGTATCGGAATGATTGTTGTAAGTCTGAATGATCATTTCACAGAGCCGCTTGGTAGCTCCCATGATATTGGTAGGGTTTACCGCCTTGTCCGTGGAAATCATGACAAAACGCTTCACCTTCCACCTGTCCGCCGCCTGCACCACCTTCCAGGTGCCCAGCACATTGTTCTTCACCGCCTCGTTAGGACTCACTTCCATCAACGGTACATGCTTGTGAGCCGCTGCGTGATAGACAATATCCGGGTGATAGATCTCAAAGATCTGATCCATACGATTGGTATTGCGCACAGACGCAATCAGGACCACCAGATTCAGGCTGGGGTACTTCCGCACAAGCTCCTGCTGGATGTCATAGGCATTGTTCTCATAGATGTCCACAATGACAAGCTGCCTGGGATGGTGCCCTGCAATCTGCCTGCAGAGCTCACTTCCGATGGAGCCGCCGCCCCCTGTCACCATCACCACCTTGCCGCTGACATAGCCGATGATCTCGTCAATATTCGTGTTAATGGGCTCCCGTCCCAGAAGGTCCTCGATCTCCACCTCCTGAAGTTTGGACACAGAAACCTCTCCGTTGATCAGCTGATAAGTGCCCGGTATGGCCCGCAGCTTACAGCCCGTCTCCTTGCAGATATCCAGAATCTCCTTCCGGGTCTGCCGGTTGGCGGAAGGGATGGCAAAAATAATCTCGTCAATCCCATACTCTGCCGCCGCATCCTGGATCTTGTCCCGTCCGCCCACAATGGGAATCCCCCGGAGCAGTTTGCCGTGACAGCCCAGGTGGTCATCCACTATGCACTTCACCCGCAGGCTGATAAACTGGCTCTGCTCAATCTCCTTCAGAATCATATTGGCGGCCGCACCGGCTCCAATGATCATCACATTGGTCTTCTCAGTCTTCCCAATCATGCTTGTCCGTTTGGAATTCAGGATACACATAATCCGATAGCTGAACCTGATGCCGCAGGTGGCGGCAAAAAGGAAAAACCAGTACAGGGCATAGTAGCTCCTGGGCATCTTCTGGCTCAGGGCATAGCTCACCACCACCTGGGACAGCGCCGCACAGCTGGATGCAAATGCAATATTGATCAGCTCCGTGGCGCTTGCATACCGCCACACACTCTTATACAGCTTCCAGACCACAAAGAAGAAAAGCGTGCAGAGCACCGTATAAGGCAGAATGACTTCATATCTCTCCCGGTACTCCATGGGAATTTCCTTAAAGCTGAATTCAAAACGCAGATAAAGAGCCATAAAGGAGGACGCGACAATGGCCATCACATCCAGTAATGTCAGTGCCACGATCCTGCTCATTGGTATTTTAAATAAATTTGTATTCTTGTTCATGACCAACAGCCTTTCCATGTTCTTCAGTTCACGCTTAAGTATATACTACACACACGGATTGTGCAAGGAGAAAAAGTGTTTTATTTCTGCCATCCTGCCCATACCTGTAATGTCCGGCTCCTCTCCTGTTCTACACGTCCAGATCCGGGGACCATTCCACATCCGTATCTCCGGTGGAAGGTGTGGGAGCAGGTTCCGGTGTAGGGTCAGGAACAGGTTCCGGTGTAGGGTCAGGAACAGGTTCCGGCGTGGGATCCGGAGCAGGTTCCGGCGTAGGATCTGGTTCCGGTTCAGGATCCTGCTGGGGCGGCTGAGGCTGCTCTGCCGGCGGCGGTGTAGGCACAGGCGTGGGTACAGGCGTAGGCGCCAAGGTAGGTATAGGTGTGGGTGCCGGTGTGGCCGCCGGAGGCGCCGTTGGTTTTGCCGTGGGCCTTGCCGTAGGTCTCACTGTTGGCCTGACCGTGGGTATTGGCGTGGGTGTAATCTCCGGAGTGGGCGTGGGAACCGGTTCCCCCTGGCTGTCATATTCTACGACCAACGTCTCGCAGGCAAATCCCTCCCTGTTTGTCCACAGGTCAAAAGCCTCCCCGGGCGCGCCGCTGTAGGTGGATTTTGTATACACACCCACAATAACTCCCTGGGCAAAGGTTCCCTGCTCTCCCACAATCTGTCCGGTGCTGCCGTCAATCAGCCACCGTTCAAAAGCGCCGTTGTACTCTCCCTCCAAGAGTCCTGTCTGCAGAAGGCCTGTGACCGTCCCCGCCTGTTTCAGCAGCAGAATACTGCCCTCCTGTCCCATACGGAACACATTGGTGTAGGGCTGTTCCTCTGTGTCATATCCCACCTGCACGGACAGGAGCAGTTCCTCCCCCCTGTACAGGGTATAGCTGCGGCAGCCCTCGTAAAGTTTTGGAGCCGCCGCCTGGAACCATTCCTGGCTGTTCACCATGTGAATGCCCTCCCCCACATACTCAGGCAGCGACAGATTCTGATACAGATCTGTCAAAGTCTCCAGAACAGCCCCTTCCTCCTCCGCTGTCAGCTCCCCGGTGCTGTGGGAAACCCTTATCTCAGGGGAAGGCTCCGGGGAAGGGGTCTCCTCACTGACCGGTTCCGACGTCACCGCTTCCCCCAGTACGCCCAGGTCCTCTCCGGTGCCGTCCCCGCAGCCTGTGAGGAGCCCCGCCGCCAGAAGGCCTGCTGCCACGCTGTATCTCCATCTCTTTCCCATTCTTCCTCATTTCTGCGCTTCCGCGCCAAATCGACACAACTTCCGTCACTCTCCTCCCTGGCTCCTGTCGCCCCCGCTGACCGTGGGCGTCCCCTCCAGGGCGTCTGCGTCACTGATAAGCTTCTCCAGAAATTTATAGGCATCCGTTCCGGGCTGGTAGCTCCCCCTTTCCAGCAAAAGCTGCGCCAGGGTATAGATGCTGCTGGCTCTGACAGGCCCATAGACGGTCACATCTTTTCCGTTCTTTGAGAGGACCGCATAGCCCCGGAAGGCATACTCTGTCTTATACTGTTCCACCGGCAGCCCCACCAGCACGGAAGTAAACCGATACCTGCCGTCCACGGTCTCAAAGACCACATCCTTGAGATTTCCGCTGCTGTCCCTGCCATAAGACATACCGGATGTAACCTTGGCGCCTCCTTTTACCATGGGATATTTCTCCCTGTTGGCGTTGTTCATAATAAGGGTGCCGTATTCCTTCAGCGTGTATCCCCCTGCACCGGTGGTGGTCAGCTTCCCCCTAAGCTCTGTAGAAATGCCTGTCTTATACCGGATTCCCGACTTGCCGGTGATACGGATGGAAAATCCGTGGTATGTGAGCAGATCTTGAAGCTCCGGCACCGGTGTGGCCGTATACGTCGCGCCGTTATAGTCAAGACTCCACACATACATTCCCGAAGGCACCCCTGAACTGTTATACCGATAGACCACCGCAGTCTTAGCATTCCCGTCAGGAGCCTCCGCTATCAGTCTCCCGTTCCTGAATTCTCCCTGGTAAGCCACCCCATCCAGCCATATAGACTTGTCGCTGTAGCCCTCAGGCAGAGCCAGGACAACATTGGTTGACACCGTGGGCGCAGTGCAGGCCTGTCCGGGCATGTTTTCATACACCGGAATGTTGAACACAAAAGGACTCTCCAACGCGCCTGCACCTGCGTAGAGTTTTTTAATGCTTAAGGCCTCACTGGTGGGCGCAGAGATATTCTGCATGTACTGATGGGTGTAGGGCTTATAGTCCCCGTTGGGATTTACGTTAAACTTCTGCAGGTACAGAGTATACTGACCTTTTTTGATATAGTTGCGGGAGATAAACTCCGCTCCCCCCAGTATAGAGCTCCATGCGTCCGTCCATTTCTGGGTCATGGCAAACCGCAGCCCGCTCTCATAGACCTGCTGGTCAGTGGTGCCGGTGGCTCCGACATTGAAATAGTTGTAATACCCCTCATACCCGGGATAAGTTCCGGATATCAGCGGAGAATCCCCCCGGCCCTGCTCCTGCAGCACCCTGGCAGCCAGATGAAAAGGACTCACCTCCCGTCCTTTTTCCTGCCCCACCTCCCAGAAAATCTCCGCGTAAGTCTTTGAGGTACCCGGCGCAGGGCTGCTGCCCTTCATAAAAGTATTCTCCAAAAAACGCGCCACAGCCTCCTGAGTGTGATATTTTTCATTGTATGTAAGCTGCTCAAACTGAAAAACAGTGTCCTCCGTAAGGCTGTTCCTGGGGTCCATATAGAGCTTCAGAGCCGCCTCTGAGGCATAATACCAGGTTCCCGTGTCGTAAAGCCCCTCCTTAGCCCAGTCCGGAAGGGTCTTATACACAAGGCTCCTGCCGTCCTGAAGCTCATTGTATATCACATCCTCCCAGTCCAGGGTGGTGTTCATCTTGACAAAAGTCCAGTTGGGGTGTCTCTCCTTCAGCGCCAGCAGGGCTGCCTGGTAGCTGTCCGGAAACTGCTCAATGTCCTTATAGGAAACCCTTCCCTCAGCGTCCACTGTATAGATGGAAGCCTCCGGGTTCATCCCGTATTCCTCCTCCCAGGCCAGAAAGCGTTCATCGGAACTGGCCAGGCAGGCGCGGGGAAGATATCCGTACACTTCCCGTCCCCTGTAGTCCAGCTTTACATAGGCCCAGACCTGCGGCTCCTCATCCACATACACATCCAGAATGTTCACCATCTGGCCGCTGAGAACTGTCACCACCGTCTGGCCCTGGTAAGAAGGCGTGCTTCGGACAGGGTACTCGTCATTCAGGTACACCAGGGCCATAATCTCCCTCTCAGCGGCAGTCTCAGCCAGCGCCTTCCTGGCCTCCTCTATCCACTCTGTGGTCTCCTGGTCCAGTTTCTCAGAAGTTCCGCCGGCTCCGTTTCCGGTTCCTCCCGGCGCCGCCTGTAAGGTCCACGGAATGCAGCTGACAAACAACGCTGCCACAGACAACATACCCAGCACATGTTTCATGTATCTTTTCATTCTTCCCATGCTCTTTCCATGCCCTTTCCATGCCTTTCATCTCTAACTCTTCTCTGTCCGCGCACTATCATAACATACTTTCCCCGAAACTCCACCGGTACATTCTTCCATGAAAAAACAAAACTGAAAAGCAAAAATTCGGGTGCCTCAGCTCTCCCCCTGCCTTTTTTGCCGCACCAGAGCGTGCAGTTTTCTGATCCCCTTTGGAGACACTGCAAACAGGGTGTGATATACCTTATTTTTCCCTGTCAGCAGAGGATTTCCCATGGCTCTGACCCACCTGCGGCGCATAAACCTCACAATCTCACAATATATTTTATTTTCCTTTGTCATTTGGGAAATGGGTATGTGCAGCAGATATTCCAGCCGCTGAAACACGCCGAAGCGGAATGCCGCCGCCTTCAGCTTTGGATAGTGCTCCTCCACAATCCCTGCCGCCATATCTGCATTGTCCACACTGTCCCTGTAAACCCTTGAAAAATCCTCCCTGTCAGCTCTGCGGGAATTGCTGCCCATCCGGTAAAACACATGATACGCCTGCTGGGGCAGGGTCAAAATCCCCCCCATATGCGGCAGCATCCGCACAAGAAGATGAAAGTCCTCATTGAGCCTGCCGAGAGGAAAGTTTTCTTCCCTTTTGCCCTCCCCGGTTCCCCTTCCACTGGGGGCAGTTTCTTCCGCCTTCGCCTTCCCTGGAAACAGATCCCGACGGATGAGTTTGGTGCAGAAGGAACAGTCTCCCCGGTGCATCAGCAATTCCCTGAAAAACTCTTCCGCCCCCAGGACAGCAGGGGAAGAGGGCGGTTCACAGATATTCGGCAGCCGTCGCCCCTGCTGGTCGATCTCATCCCGGCCCACCTGCGCCGCCCCCAGATTGAATTTCCGGATACCCTTCATAAGCAGTTCATACATATGGGGCTCAATATAGTCGTCGCTGTCCACAAACCCCACGTATTCCCCCCTGGCTTTTTCCAGCGCCAGATTTCTGGCAGAGGAAGAACCGCCGTTTTTCTTATGGTACACCTGAATCCTTTTATCCAGATCGGAAGAGCGTCGTGTAGGGAAAGAGTGTAGATCTCGGTGGTC
>CAJUNZ010000115.1 GCA_910587755.1 uncultured Acetatifactor sp.
AGCTTTTGAGGAGGAAGAGCGGGAGCTTTTGTATTCTTTTGTACAGAAAGAAATGATGGCTTCCTACGATCCCTTTATCTCAGATGGCATGAAGTATGCTTTCTGGCTGCACTATGACACTATCTCAGAGCGGATGGGGGATTTTTTCCTGCTCTGGGCAAAAAAAGGGCTGCAGTATCCAGGAGCTTATGTGGCGTCCTTTCTGGACAACACATATCAGGCCTGGTATCCTGGAACGGTTTTGAAGGATACAAGGGGTTATCGCTATTTTGACATTACAGGGTGGCAGGAGGAGTTTGGAAATCCTAAGCTGCTCTGGCTGTATAACTATTACAAGAGGATTGATGATGAACTTACTTTCCAGAAGTATCCGGTGGTCCGGCTGCTGTTCTCCATTGGATTTATGTTCTGGACGGTTCTGGCAGCCTGGTTTTATGGTCTGTGGAAGAAGGACAGGGGAATTCTGGCGGCACTGGGCCTGGTGCTGTGCGTCTGTGTGACGAATCTGGCCGGGCCGGTGTCCGATGTAAGGTACTATCTGCTGGCATTTTATGCCTTTCCCCTCTGTGTAGGGATTTTTGCCGGAACCAGGGCGGAAAAGGCATAGGACGGGAAAAAGCCGGAGTTGAAATCCGGGGCGGAAAAGGGATATGGGGGTGGTGGGTTGAGAATCACAGTCTTGATGGAAAATACCTGCGGAGCAAGGGAGTGCCTTTTTGAGCACGGCCTGAGTATTTATATAGAAACAGGATTGCACAGACTTCTGGTGGACACAGGGGCTTCCGATGCTTTTTTGACAAATGCAGGCAGACTGGGCATTGATCTGAGGGCAGTGGACACAGTGGTGGTCAGCCACGGGCATTATGACCATGCCGGAGGAGTAATGGCTTTTTCACAGATAAATTCCCATGCCCGGATCTACATACACCGCCTGGCAGGGGAAGGGTATTACCATAAAAATGCATTGATGGAAAAATATATCGGGATGGATCCCCGGATCAGAGAGCTTCCACAGGTGGAATGGGTGGAAGGGGATCGGGTCATAGACGGGGAGCTCTCCCTTTTTGGTTCTGTGTCAGGAAGACGTCTCTGGCCCAAAGGCAACAGGGAGCTGATGGTCAAAAAGGGGGAAGTTTTTGCCCAGGATGAATTTCTTCATGAGCAGTACCTGGCAGTGGAGGCAGAGGGAAGAAGTCTTCTGGTCTCGGGCTGTGCCCACAATGGAATACTGAATATTCTGGACCGGTACAGAGAGCGCTGCGGAAAGGATCCGGACATGGTGATAAGCGGATTCCATATGAGCAGAAAGCCCCCTTACCGGGAGGAGGATCTGGAGCTGGTAAGAGAGACGGCCCAGGAGCTGAAGGGCCTGAATGTCCGCTTCTATACGGGACACTGCACCGGGGAGATTCCCTTTCAGATTTTAAAAGAAGTCATGGGCGACCAGGTTGTGGGGCTGCACAGCGGGATGGAGATACAGTAATATGCAAAAATCCCGAGCCTGCACCAACCGCGAAGCCCGGGATTCTTATAAGGGGAGGATTAAGTATTATCTTTATCTTTTGTATGATCAAAGGAGGGGTTCCTTGACAGTAAATATTGTTGCACAAAACAGAAAGTTTATACACGGGCTTTCTTTTTTTTTGGAAAAAATTTATGTTGTGTTCAAGGAAATTCTGTTATATACTGATAAAAGTGGCGGATAACTGAAAATCCGGCAAAAATACAGCCGGCGGACATGCCGGCGGAGCTTGAAGAGGTGGCAGGTTATGGCATTATTGGAAAAATGGAGGAAGATGGCATATAATGAGTCGGAGAACCAGGAAAAGCTGAAAAAGCTCTGGGCCGACTATTTTCAGGAGGAGAAAGAGATCTACGCTCAGCTTCTGAAGAATCCGGATGAGGTGGTGCAGGGGACGGTGGCGGAACTTGCGGAGAAGTACCAGGTATCCATCATGACCATGACGGGATTTCTGGACGGCATCAATGACAGCCTGGTCCGGCCCAACCCTATTGAGGAGATGGAAGAAGACACGCAGGTGAACCTTGGTTTTGAGAAAAGGCTGCTGTATAAAAATATGGTGGCGGCGGAAGCGGACTGGCTCTACAACCTGGAGGAGTGGAAAGATATCTTCGACGAGGATACCAGGAGGTCTCTCTACAGGGAGCAGAAGTCTTCTACCACCATTGTGAAAGGGACCAAAGTGTATCCCAACGATCCCTGCCCCTGCGGGAGCGGGAAGAAATACAAGAAGTGCTGCGGCAGGAAAGAGAAGAATGCCTGAAGGACAATTTCTGAAGGGGTGCTCCCACAGGCACGTCCGTTATTGACGGGTGGGGACGAGTAGGTATGAAAAAATTTTTGAAAAAAGTAAAGTGGGATGCCATCTTGACGTCAGTGCTTTACATAGTGCTGGGTATTGTGTCCATGGTGATTCCTCTGGCCATGGCCAAGATCCTGGGCTATCTGATCGGCATTCTGCTGATTGTGGCGGGGGCGGTGTCCATGATATGCTACCTGCTGCGGGAGGCGGCGCAGAATTATTACCGGAATGATTTTCTGCACGGACTTGTGGGCATAGCCATAGGCATTCTGGTGCTGTACAGGGTGGAGTGGATCATCTCCCTGCTGCCGGTGCTTCTGGGCATTCTGGTGCTGGCCAGCGGCTGCGGCAAGCTTCAGGAAGTGATTGACATGAAGCGGATGGGTTATGGCAGCTGGGTGGGAATGCTGATTCTGGCGGCTGTGAATGTGATCTTTGGGGTGGTGCTCATTGTCAATCCTTTTGAGTGGGCTCTTGTGCTTTTCCAGGTCATTGGGGCAGGGCTGGTTTTCAGCGGGGTCACGGATCTGGCCATGGTTCTCTTTGCGGCCTCCAGGTTCCGGAAGTTCTACGAAGCCCTTCAGCCGGTGGACAGCACCTATGTGGAGGTGACGGAGACAGAAAGTCATAAAAGCCCGGGGACAGACGCCGGGAATATCCCAGAAACCACCCAGGAGACAGGCGCGGGGGACGGTCAGGAGGCAGATACAGAGAGCGGCCAGGGAGCGGAGCACAGCCAGGAGACAGATGCGGAGAGAACAGACAGCAGTTCTGAGACTGCCCGGAATGGGGGCGGCACCCAGACAGCAGCCCCTGAAAGGGGCAGTATCCAGGTGGGAGATGTGGAAGAAGTACTGTCCACGGATAAAGGAGCGGAACAGTGAATATAGCATCGTTTTTACTGCCCAAGGACGAGGTGGCTTATCTGCGGGATGACATGACACTGAGACAGGGACTGGAAAAACTCAAAAGAAGCGGCTTTACAGCCATCCCTGTGATTGATGTGGAGGACAGGTACGTGGGAGTTGTGGGAGAGGGGGATTTTCTCTGGAACATTCTGTCCCACAACCAGAACCTGGAGGACATCAAGCTGAAAAAACTGGAGCACATGACCGTGCGGGATTTCCTGCAGAACGGAAAAGTGAAAGCGGCCCCCATTGATACGGCCATGGAAAATCTTCTGGAGCGGGCCAAGAGCCAGAATTTTGTACCGGTAATTGATGACAGAAGTGTGTTTATCGGCATTGTCACCCGGGGTGATATCATCAAGTATTTTGTGGATAAGAGCGGAGGAAATTCCAGACATACATAAGAAAGGTGTGTAAGCGATGAAAAAGTTGGAAGACTATGTGGTGAGTATTCCTGATTTTCCGGAGAAAGGCATTATTTTCCGCGATGTGACCAGCGTGCTGCAGGATGCCCAGGGGCTGCAGCTGGCCATAGACACCATGCAGGAGAAGATCCAGGATCTGGAGTATGACGTGGTGGCGGGGCCTGAGTCAAGGGGGTTTATATTTGGAACACCCATTGCCTATAATAATAAAAAGCCCTTTGTGCTGATCCGCAAGGCAGGAAAGCTTCCCAGGGAGACCGTCTCCACATCCTATGAACTGGAGTACGGTACGGCCACCATTGAGATGCACAAAGACAGCATCCGTCCCGGGCAGAAGGTTCTGATCGTGGACGATCTGATCGCCACCGGGGGAACCACCCAGGCCATGATTGAGCTGATTGAGAAACTGGGAGGCCAGGTGGTGGGTATTGTGGTTCTGATGGAACTGGCAGGATTGAAAGGCCGTGAGAAGCTTGAGGGATACCGTCTGGAGTCGGCAGTGTGCTATGAGGGAAAGTAGCTCCCATGGATGATTCCGTGTTCAGGTGACAGGATTATGTCTTCAGAGCAGGGGTCAGAGGAGACAGGAAACAGGCTGTGTCAGTTATTTTCCGACAGTTTCTAAGGCATAGTGGGCAGGAAAGCGTGGATATTGATGGCAGAAGAAAAAAACGATGAAATCTTTGACGATGGAAAAATGAGCGAATCCCATGAGTTTGTGGATCCTGAGGAGCTGTATCAGAGACTGATCAGCCATGTGCGGAAATACCATCCAAGCGATGACATCTCCATGATTGAGAAGGCTTACAGGACGGCCAGCGAGGCCCACAAGGAACAGATTCGCAAGTCCGGGGAGCCTTATATTATCCATCCGCTGAATGTGGCCATTATTCTGGCCGAACTGGAGCTGGATAAGGAGACCATTGTGGCGGGGCTCCTTCACGACGTGGTGGAGGATACCATCATGACGGAGGAGGATCTCCAGAGGGAGTTTGGCAACGATGTGGCTCTTCTGGTGGACGGGGTCACGAAACTGGAGAAAATCCCCCTTTCCGCCGGAGCCCATCAGTCGGATGAAAAACTGGAGATGCAGGCGGAGAACCTGCGCAAGATGTTTCTTGCCATGGCCAAGGACATCCGTGTGATTCTTATCAAACTTGCGGACAGACTGCACAATATGCGGACTCTGAAGTACAAGAGCCAGGAGAGCAGGCAGAGGATCGCCCGGGAAACCCTGGAGATCTTCTGCCCCATTGCCCAGAGGCTGGGGATAAGCAGGATGAAGACGGAACTGGACGATCTGTCTTTAAAATATCTTGAACCGGAAGTCTACTATGACCTGGTGGATAAGATTTCCGTGCGCAAAAGCGTCCGGGAGAAATATATCCAGAGCATTGTGGACGAAGTCAGCGACCACATTAAAAATGCCGGTATCAGGGCTAAGGTGGACGGCCGGGTCAAGCATTTTTTCAGCATCTATAAAAAGATGAAGAACCAGGACAAGACTCTGGACCAGATCTACGATCTGTTTGCAGTGCGTATCATCGTGGAGTCTGTGAAGGACTGCTATGCGGCCCTGGGGGTGATCCATGAGATGTATAAGCCCATCCCCGGGCGGTTTAAGGATTACATTGCCATGCCCAAGGCAAATATGTACCGCTCCCTTCACACCACACTCATCGGCAGTTCCGGCCAGCCCTTTGAGATCCAGATCCGCACCTTTGAGATGCACAAGGCGGCGGAGTATGGTATCGCCGCCCACTGGAAGTACAAGGAGGCCTCCGACGGGAAGAAAGTGGAGACCCAGGAGGAGGAAAAGCTGGTCTGGCTGCGGCAGATTCTGGAGTGGCAGAGGGATATGTCGGACAATCGGGAGTTTCTGAAGCTGCTGAAGGACGACCTGGATCTGTTTTCCGACAATGTCTACTGTTTTACCCCTTCCGGCGAGGTGAAAAACCTTCCGGCGGGTTCCACCACCATTGACTTTGCCTACAGCATCCACTCGGCGGTGGGAAACAGGATGGTGGGGGCCAGGGTCAATGACAAGCTGGTGACGATTGACTATGAGATTAAAAACGGGGACAGAATCGAGATCATCACTTCCCAGAATTCCAAGGGGCCCAGCCGGGACTGGCTGAATGTGGTGAAGAGCACCCAGGCCAAGACCAAGATCAACCAGTGGTTTAAGAATGAACTAAAGGAAGACAATATCGTCAAGGGCAGGGAACTTCTCACAGGCTACTGCAAGGGCAGGGCGGTGAACCTGTCAGAGCTTTTGAAGAACGAGTACATGGAATCGGTGATGCGCAAGTACGGCTTCCGGGACTGGGATGCTGTTCTGGCGGCCATTGGACACGGGGCTCTGAAAGAGGGCCAGCTGGTCAACCGTCTGCAGGAGCTCTACGACAGGGATCACAGGAAGGAGATGACCAACGAGGAGGTGCTGGCCACCATTGCGGAGGCTGCGGCAAAACCGTTGACCATGAGGGCCAAGAACAATAGCGGCATCGTGGTCAGGGGCATTGCGGACCTGTCCGTGCGGTTTTCAAAGTGCTGCTCCCCCGTTCCCGGGGATGAGATTGTGGGCTTTGTCACCAGGGGAAGGGGGATCACCATCCACCGGACGGACTGTGTGAACATTATGAATCTGCCCCAGATGGAGAGAGTGCGCATTATCGAGGCAGAGTGGCAGGAACCGGAGAATGCCTCAGAGAAATATGTGGCGGAGATTTCCATCTATGCCCACAACCGCAACGGCCTTCTGGCGGATATCTCCAGGGTGCTGGCGGAGAAAAACATTGATATTCAGTCCATGAATACCCGGGTGAGCAAACAGGGACTGGCCACTCTTCAGACGGCGTTCGAGGTGGAGAGCCGGGAGGAGCTAAACCGTGTCATAGACAAGCTCAGGATGGTCAAGAATGTGGTGGACATTGAGAGGGCGAGCAGCTGAGAGGGAGGTATCCTATGTCAGAGATCAAGATAGGACGCATGGTCATGGGAGTGTGCCAGACCAACTGTTACTTTTTATACCGGCAGGGGGAGCGCCTGGCGGTTGTGGTGGATCCCGCCGACAGGGGCAGGGATATCTATGACTCCCTGCGCAGGAACGGGTTTTCCGTGGCGGGCATTCTGCTGACCCATGGGCATTTTGACCATATCTGGGGACTGGACGGTCTGCGGGATGCTGCCGGCGCATCGGCGGAGGCAGAGGGACTTGAACCTGTGAAAGCCTACGCCTGCAAGGCGGAGCGGGAGCTTTTAAAAAACGCGGGCATGAACGTGTCCAGGCAGGCGGGCAGGGCCTGCGAGACCTATGCGGATGTGTACGTGGAGGACGGGGAGGAGATCACGCTGGCGGGAATGACCTGCAGAGTCATCGCCACGCCGGGCCACACCGGAGGCGGGTGCTGCTATTATTTCCAGGAGGCCGGAATTCTGGTGTCCGGGGACACTCTGTTTGCAGGTTCCGTGGGCAGGACGGATTTCCCCACCGGAAGCATGGGCACTCTGGTCCGGTCCATCAAGGAGAAGCTCTTTGTGCTGCCGGAGGATACAAGGGTTTATCCCGGCCACGGGGAGAGTACCACCATCGGAGACGAGAAGAAAAATAACCCCTTCTGCGGTTAAGGTACAGGAGGATGCCGGATTTGGAGGACAGAAGCAGCAGGGCCCATCTTGTGATGGATGAGGTTCGGAAGGTGATCATTGGGAAGGATGACTGTATCGGAAAGGTGATGGCCGCCGTTCTGGCCGGGGGAAATGTGCTCCTGGAGGATGTGCCGGGGGTGGGCAAGACGGAGATGGCCATGGCTTTTTCTCAGGCAATGGGCCTGAAGTCCAACAGGATTCAGTTCACCCCGGATGTGATGCCGGCGGATATTACAGGTTTTACCATGTACCAGAAGGAGACGGGGAAGTTTGTGTACCATCCGGGGGCGGTGATGAGATCGGAAGAGCACACGTCTGAACTCCAGTCACCGAATACGATCTCG
>CAJUNZ010000116.1 GCA_910587755.1 uncultured Acetatifactor sp.
ATGACGCACTTAACGACAGCGTGTCAACGCTGTTGACACGACTTAATCTGGTTATCTTCTCTGACCCTACCATTGACGAAACCCGTCCCGGAGGCGGGAAAAAAACAGAAGAGTAAAGTATGAGCATCATTCCTGACAGGAAACTCAAAACAGAAAGGTGATAGAATATGGCAAACAAATTCATCTATAAACTGCCCAGTAAAAGGCTAAAAGACGCCGGATGGAATCTGGAACTTCCCCTCTCCTGCGCCATGAAAAATCAGAACGATCTGGTGGCTCTCAGCGACAGTCAGCTACTGCGATGGATCTGTGAACTCAACCACAGTGAGCACCTGGACCAGGAGGTCTCCAGGGTCAAAAAGGAGATCGGCCGCATCAGGAAAATGCCCCCCAGCAGACAGGGCCGGGAGAAACTTTCCGCCCTGTACGAAACACTGTATTCCCTCCAGTATCAGAGAGATTACTTCTGT
This sequence comes from uncultured Acetatifactor sp., assembly GCA_910587755.1. GTDB lineage: Bacteria > Bacillota > Clostridia > Lachnospirales > Lachnospiraceae > Acetatifactor. The sequence continues at coordinate 471 of CAJUNZ010000116.1, forward strand.
ATGATTATGAACTCAAACAGTGATTACGACAGGGCCAACAAAGGCTTTCGGGTAAACGGCTATCCCTACCACCGTCTGCTGGGAACCAATGGCGGGATCAAAAAATCCACCATTGTCTACCTGGGGGACAGTGTGTTCCAGGAGATCGCAAAGCGCATGGACAACGGCAGGGACAGGACAAAACCCATCATACCCGCCAAACTGGAGGCCTACCAGGCCCTGATCTGCAGCGCCTCCATCCCCGTCGCCACCCCCAGGATCCTGATTGTAAAAGACTGCACGGTTGAATTTACGGAAAATGTCATCACAATCAGCGACGAAGGGGAGGATGAACCCCAGCTTGCGCACCGGGAAAACTACCCTGTCCGGTACTGTGATTCCGACGGATACGGCCTTATGTCCCCTGCCTATTCCCGGATCATTCACAGGGAACTCTGCGGAGAAAAATACGCAGGACAGACTATTTCCGGCGTGAACACCAGATACGCCTGGACCAAAGGAATGCTCTTCACCTTTGACTTTGTGGAGTTTGCCAGAAGAAAGAATCAGGAGAACTATCAGGTCCAGGATGCCTGGGGCCAATGGCGGGATGTGAGGGAATACGACGTGATCCTCACCACCTCCATGGTCAAGCTCTGGGACTCCTACCGGAGCCTGGAGCACTTTGCCGCCTGCTGTGTGCAGAACAATTATCAGTTCTCCGTCTCCAAGGTCATGCCACACACCCTGGAAAATGTCCGGAACGCCAATTATCAGTTTCTCCAGACCTATGATCTCACCGACAGCGAGCTTGAGGAACTGTGCCGCCCCACCATGGAAGAGATCCGGGATGTGCTTGGGGGCGACTGGCGCAGAGCGGTGGTTTTTGCCAAGGGAATGTACCTGAATGAGGAAAACGCAGCACTGCAGGAAAACGATTTTGTCAAGGCTCTGATGATCGATCCCCGCACCATAAAGGACCCTTTTATGATAGAAAAACTGCACTCCATGATCAGAAAAAGGATCCTGATGGCCGCAAAAGGTTCCATCCAACTGAGCGGTAATTTCGCCCTGGTATCCGGAGATCTCTACTCTCTGGCCCAATCCCTCTTCGGCCTTCCCGTTACCGGCCTGCTGCGCAAAGGAGAGGTATACCACAGGTACTGGATCGACAAAGGTGTGGAGGATATCGCCCTTTTTCGGGCCCCCATGACCTGCCACAACAATATCCGCCGCAGAAAAGTGGTTCACAGCCCGGAGATGGATTTCTGGTATCAGTACAACACCACCGGCATCATTCTGAACTCCTGGGACACCACCTGTGACGCCGCCAACGGCAGTGACAAGGACGGGGACATGTTCTTTACCACGGACAACCGGATTATTGTAGAACACACCCTTAACTCCACCACCATCGAGTGCATGCAGAGAAAAGCGGAGAAGATTATCCCCGGCCCGGAGGACCTGGTGCAGGCCAACAAACTTGCCTTTGGGGACGAAATCGGCACCACCACCAACCGCATCACCGCCATGATTGAGAGACAGGCGGCCTTTGCAAAAGACAGCGAAGAATACCGGGTTCTGGACTACCGCATCAAATGCGGGCAGCACTATCAGCAGTGCGCCATAGACAAAGCCAAGGGAATCCTCTCCAGGCCCATGCCCAGGTACTGGTACAACAGAGCCCAGTGCGCCAGACTCCCAGAGGATACACCTGAGGAAAAACACTTTAAAGAATTGTGCCTGCGCATTGTGGCCGAGCGCAAACCTTACTTTATGAGATACATCTATCCGGAGCTGATGACGGAATACAACAGATACCTGAAAAATTCCAACAGCAAGTGCATCCGGGAGTTTCAGATTTCCCTGGCGGACCTGATCCGGAAACCTGACAGGACACCGCTTCAGCAGGATTTTCTGGACTGCTTTGAGAGATCTCTGCCTGTGGGAGACAGCCCCTGCACCGTCAACCGCATCTGCCATCTGTTTGAGGATGCCTTCGGTTCCGGCCCCTCCTGCCCCCCTGGGGACAGCGGCTTTGACCACTCCATCTTAAAATCCGGTGCGGCATACAGCAAAAAGGATTACCAGAAAATTGCAGGGATCAAAGCAGAGTACGATGAGGCGGTGAAACGCTACCGGCAGGCGGCAGGTAAGCAGCGCCAGGACAAAGAAGAGACCAGCCTGAACCGCAGCCTTATGTTGGCAGGATTCCGGCAGGAATGCGTGAAAGCATGCCCCAATGAAAAAGAGCTGTGTGATATTGTGGTGGATCTGTGCTACTCCTCCCCCAGATCAAGACAGTTCGCCTGGGATATCTGCGGGGACATTATCATCGAAAACCTGTTGGACAAAAACGACCGCCTGATCCATTACCCTGTGCGGACTGAATCCCAGGGAGAATTCTCCTTCGGAGGAGAACAGTTTATCCTCTGTGCCAGAAGATTGGATCCGGAGGAGGATTTCACACATTAATAACAGTAAAAATCAACACTTTTCTCCTTAAGAAAGGAAGGTATTTATGACCACGTTGATCTTAGATGAAAAAGAATATGTGGACAAAATTCTTTCGGAAGGTGCCCTGCATCCCTCCAGGATCTACCTTTTTCTGGGCCTCTATGCCCGGTATCTCTACCATGAAAAAGAGCTCCGAAAAACAAAAATCATCAAAGCGCTGGACGCCTTTATGGAAGAAAATTATCCCCGCTATAATCCTGTTGACTGGGGTCTGAACCTGGAAAAATATGCAGGAAAGGCCTCCCGATATCCCCTGTGCCAGTGCCGGGGAATATGGCTTACAAAAGAGGAACTGGACACCATATCCGGGATTCACGACAAGGTGCTGGAGCGTTTGGCCTTCACCCTTCTGTGCCTGGCAAAATTTAACAATTTCAGGAATCCCCTCAACAATAACTGGGTAAATTCCAGCAACGGAGAGATCTATTCCATGGCCTGCATCAATACCACCGCCGCCGAAAAAGACCTGAAGCTGGGCAGGCTGAGAGAGATGGGCCTCATTGAACACGCCAGAAAAATAGACAACCTCAGCGTCCAGGTACTTTTTACAGTCCCTGAGGGAACACAAAAGCTCTTTGTCTCCGACTTTCGGAAACTGGGCTATGAGTGGCGGCTGTACCAGGGTGAAAACTATATTCGCTGCGCAGGCTGCGGTATCCTGGTCAAAAACACAAACGGCAGAAGGCGCTTCTGCAAGGAGTGCGGGGAACAGGCCAACAAAGAAAAGTCCAGAGAAAGAATGAAAAAGATAAGAGCAGAGGAGAAATGAGATGAGTATGGACAAGAATGATCAAGACGAATTGAAACTGTACCGTGGCATGGACTGGCCTGTGAACAGCTCCATCCTGATCCGCCATCCCACCCTGGGCAGCATATGTGAGTACGGGGAACAAGAGTATTTCAGCATGGTGCACACCCTCTGCTCCGTAGGGGCAGACCTGAAATGGCAGCTGGATGAACTGGGCGTGGATTACACCAAAATATCCGATTATGAGCTCTTTCTCTACATGCTGGCGAGGGGACTCACCAAGGCCCAGACGGAAATTCTGTTTGGGGATACCCTGGATTTTTCCCAGATGCAGGTTATGTTCAACAGACAGCTCGCGGACACAAGCTCCAGGCCCTGAAAGGCACAGGGGTACTGTGGAAGAAAAAAGGTCTGACATTAAAGCCTCTGGTCTACGGAAATCAGGAACAGGGACTGGTGGGCGGCACAGAAAATGTTCTGGGCATCGCCTCCCTGGGCAGAGCTCTGGAGGAGTATGATTACTCTTCCATCACCTCCAGGAGCAGGGATTATGTGTACGATTTTCTTACCCGCACTGTGCCGGACTGCCGCCTGGCAGGGCCCTCTCCCTCCTCTGGCCGACGACTGCCCCTGAACCTCTTTCTGTGTTTCCCGGGGGTGGAAGGGGAGTCCCTGATGCTCCTTCTGGACACAGAGGGCATCCAGGTGTCCACAGGCTCCGCCTGCCACAGCGGCGACCGCTCCCCCTCCCTGGCCCTGAAATCCCTGGGCATGGACGAGCCTTCTGTCCACAGCTGCATCCGGCTCACTTTCTCCGGCAGCGAAACCCAGGAAGAGCTGGACTTTGTATGCGCCACAGTGAAAAACTGCGTGGAAAAACTGAGAAAAATATCAAGATAACTTGTGAGGCAAAGAAAGGAGAACAAACATGTCATTTCGCATTGCACATGCATCCATTGACGAGCGGGGCCATATCACAGGAGGCACCCCAGGGGACCAGACAGGAAAGGAAGTGTGTATCAGAACCTGGTACCGAAAACCCTGGCAGTACATGATCAGATGCAGGGAAGAACCCATGCGGGAAAAAATCGCACGGGCCATGGAACAAGCCTGCGGCAACCCCTGCATCGGCTACAATCAGGTACAGCGAAACACCCTTCTGACTCAGGCCAGAAGGACAGGCTATGACTCGACCACTGGTGCGCCGTCTGCGGTAGAGGATATCATGCCTGTGACTCCTGCGCCAGAGAAAAAGCCTATACCTCATGGAGAACAATCACCGACACCATGGAGCACTATAAGATTTTTATGATCCTGAGAGATTACAATGCCAGAGAAATCACCGGAGAAAAAGCCGCAGCACTGCTTGAAGATCTGGATTTATCCGGCTGGCAGAATTTTAAACCTGGCGCCAGGAGGACACTGGAATCCATCTTTCCCCACGGCCCCAGTGCCCCATCCGCCCAGAAATTACCGGAATACACATTGGGACTTCCTCCGGCAAACTGACAGCCAGAGCAGACAGTCATCTCTCAGTTTGCCACCAGTGCCGTCCGCGTCAGAAACCGCAGCACCCAGTTCCCTGAGTCCGTGGGTGTCAAAATCTTCGCGGTTTTCCGGGACATGTACAATGACAATATCAAATATGTAGGCGTGATCAGGACAGCCAGGAGAAGAATCGACCCCTCTTCCATCGAAACCGCCCTCACAGCCACGGGCAAGCACAGCTTTGATATCGAGTTTCTGAAAGACTATTGCAGCGGCGACGATGCTGAACCTATTCAGCGTAATTGTGGCGAAATAACTCCCCAGCCTCGTTTGGGCAGGACAAAGCTCTATTGTCCTGCCAGAACGGCGGGCGAAACAGCCTGTGACAGACTTCCCACTGAAGTCACAGCCCAAGCTGCCCTGTCACACCACTGATTCCCATATGCCATTTCCTGAAACTGCCACTGCCGCTACACACAAAAGTTTCACAAACTTCCAGAAAACGACATACATCTCCACAGCTCTAACCGTATACCGAAATCAGCATCACAGAACAGAACTACAGAAAGGAAGATTACATCATATGACTCACACAATATTTCTTGAACTGGACTTCTACAGAACCGGCTACCGCTCTGTAAAAGCACACCAGTATGACAAAGACACCCGCTTCATTGAAGTGACGTGTATCAAGGATGCCTCCGCGTATCCTCTGAATCCAAACACCATGACCTGTATCCTGAAACTCCAGACCCCGGACGGAAGGCACATGCTCAAAACTCAGACCATTCAGCCGGACGGAAAAATCTTAATCGCCCTGGAAGAAAGCATGCTCCTGGCCGCCGGAACCTGCAGGGCCGAGCTGAATGTCTATGAACTGTCCACCAAAAAACTGCTTTCCACCATGCCATTTGATCTGATTGTCATCGGCAGCGTATATGACAACTCCATTGTCGAGGACAGCGACAAATTCAGCCTTTTGAATGACATGATCTTCTTCAATAAAGAACTGGGAGACAAACTGGAACAGCTCGAAACCGATATCACAGATGCAGAATCTAAAAGAGCAGAAAGCGAAGAAATCCGGAAGGAAAATGAAACCAGCAGACAGCAGAATGAGGCCGCCAGAGAAGCAAAGGAATCTGCCAGAGAAGCCGCCGAAGCCATCAGAACCGCCAATGAAGAGACCAGAAAAAGCAACGAGATTGACAGACAGAATGCGGAAAAAGCCCGCAGTGATACCTTTGACCAGCTGCAGGACAATGTGGACGCTGAATTGACCAAAATAGAACAAGTCAATATCAGTCCCCTGCCAGGCAAAAACTCCTATCAGATTCAGGTAACTGACAGAAACGGCCTCATCTCCGCTTCTCCCAATTTACTGCACACGCTTCAGATGGGAACTGTGGAGACCGGAGATTCCGACGAGGATCCCACTGCCTCCATCACAGGGGACTTCGGGAATCAGAAGCTGAACCTCCGGCTGCCCACAGGAAAACCATTTAAAATTCAGAGAACCTACACTTCCATTTCTGAAATGAATGCCGATACTGATAACATTGAGCTGTATGAGTTTGTCCTGATCCATACCGGCAGTGTCGAAGACGAGGACACCGGAAAGCTCTACATGAAAGACGTCTCCGGCATGTCATACCTCACCGATCTGTCCGGCGTACAGGGCATTCAGGGTGTCAAAGGCGAAACAGGCGCAACCCCCAATCTCTCCATCGGCAGCGTCACCACCGGGGAGCCCGGAACAGAAGCCAGCGTGCAGATTTCCGGCACAAAAGAAAATCCCCTCCTCCACCTTACCATTCCAAGAGGGGAGCCTGGAACCATCGAAGATCTTTCACCGGAGGATATCGGAGCCCTGCCTGTTCTGACTTCTTCCCCTTCATACAACACATTTGAAGACTTTTGGAGCGATGCGAACAAGCATGGCATAAAAACAAGCTCACACATGTGCGCCATGCGTTTTAAGGATACCGGCGGATGGACGCCATCTCTTGGGTGGTGGTGTGCTATTGTGGGATTTCAGAATGGTATTGGAAGCCAGTGGTCTGTTACCGGGCGCATTCTGCTGATGTCCACTGGATTGGCACAAGGCGGTCAACACGTATACTATGGCTTAGTGGATGGGGGTAGCACAACAACCCCAGAAGTCAGCGTCACTTGGTACAAGGTATATAGCGAAATTGACAAGCCATCCCCTACAGACATCGGGGCACTGCCACTCACTGGCGGAACTGTAAACGGCATAATCAAGAGTGATAAATTGCGAAATACGGAATATTCAAAGTGGTGCAGCGGCTGGGGCGTATACATCAGTGCCACCACCAGACCCACCATCACACGGACAATTGTAAGTAGGTAATCATCCGTACCTTGACTTTCAAAAATAGCCACCTGTTTATCA
>CAJUNZ010000117.1 GCA_910587755.1 uncultured Acetatifactor sp.
CCGATTCCGCAAAGCCTCCCTCCGGGCCGATGAACACCGCCGCCTGCCCTCCGGGTCTGATCTTCTCCAGCAGCGCCCTGGTCTTTGCCATGTCCTCCGCCAGTTCATAGGGGATCAGCTTTACGTCCATCCCCGCCGCTTCCTCCAGAGCCTCTCTGAAACCTGCCACCTGCCCCACCTGGGGCACCAGGGCCCTGCGGCTCTGCTGGGCCGCCGCCCGGGCAATGCCCTGCCACCGCTGCACCTTTGACGCCGCCTTCTTCCCGTCCAGCTTCACCACGCACCGGGCGGAAGCCACCGGAATCACCCGGTACACCCCAAGCTCCACCGCCTTCTGGATCACATACTCCATCTTGTCCCCCTTGGGCAGCGCCTGGAACAGATGAATCCTGCAGGGGAGCTCCACATTCTCTTCCTTCACAAAGCGCAGCTCGCAGACCACGCCCTCCGGCCCGTACTCCAGAATGCCGCAGCGGAATTCCCTGCCGTCCAGGCCGTTCCTGACACTGATCTCCTCCCCGGCTTTCATGCGCAGCACATTTTTGATATGGGCTCCATCCTCCCCCTGAATAAGGATGCGCCTTCCCCCTTCGTCAATTCTGTCCGGTTCCACAAAAAACTGATGCATATTACATGCCCTTCCTGGCTGTGATACAGCGCCACTCCCCCTGCCTTGACACCTCCAGCACTTCAAGCCCTGCAGCCTCCAGGGCCTGCCGCACCACATTTTCTTTGTCGTCAATGATCCCGGAAGTGATGTAGACGCCACCGGGGCGCAGCATTTCCACCGCCACCGGGGTCAGAGGCACCAGCACATCCGCCAGAATATTCGCCGCCACAATGTCACAGCGGCCCCGGCCTGCTTTCTCCTGCAGCTCCCGGTCTGTGATCAGATTTCCCAGGTACAGGGTAAACTGCCCGGGCAAAATGCCGTTGGCCTGACAGTTTTCCAGAACTGCCTCCTGGGCGCAGGGGTCCAGATCCGTGCCGGTCACATGTCCCGCGCTGAACATCAGGGAAAGGATTCCCAGAATGCCGCTGCCCGTGCCCACGTCCAGAATCTCCATCCCCGGCTGCACAAACCGGCGCAGCTGCCGGATGCACAGCTGTGTGGTCTCGTGCATGCCTGTGCCGAAGGCGGTGCCGGGGTCAATGTGCAGCACCATGCTCCCCCTCCCCTTCTCCTGCGCCTCCTCCCAGGAGGGAATCACCAGAATATCATCTATATAAAACTGATGGAAATACTGCTTCCAGTTGTTGATCCAGTCTATATCCTCTGTCTCGTCCACGGAGACACTGCCCTCTCCGATGTCGCCGAACTGGCGCAGCTCCTCCAGTTCCCTGCGCACAAGCGCCAGAACGGTGTCCGCATCCGTCCGCTCCCCCTGAAGTTCCAGGCTGCCGTCCTCCTTCTCCTCCACAAAAAAGCTCAGATAGGCCACCCCGTCGTCCTCCGGGCCCTCCGGCAGAATATCCACGAACATCTGCTCCTTCTCCCAGGCAGTCAGAGGAACCTTGTCCTCTATCTGGGCCCCTTCCAGACCGATATCATACAGGGCGCTCACCAGAATATCCTCTGCCTCCGTAATCGTCTTAATCTTAAATTTTATCCACTTCAATGACTTTGTCCTCCCAAAAGTCCGCGCATTCTGCGCTTCCTGTTCTCACACAGCCCCAGTACCAGAAAAAGATAGGGTGTGGCCAGAACCTGCTGAAAGCTCACAAACGAATGAGCCCCGTACATGGCCAGAGCGGCCAGTCCCAGCCATTCCCCGTGGACGCTCCTCCATCCAGGCGCCTGCCGGGCCTCCTTCCGGAAGCTCCAGATCCCGGCCAGGAACACCCACACATAACAGACCGTCCCCAGAATGCCCACATTGCACAGCTGGGTCAGCAGCTCGCAGTGGGCGTTGGTAAAGAGGGCCCCATCCCAGTGTTCCCCCTTCCACACATCCGTCCCCGCGGCCAGTCTTTGGAAAACCGCCGGACCATAGCAGTCCGGGCCCACTCCCAGAAGCTTCTCCTTCCACCCTGCCTCCATAAAACTCTCCCAGGCAATCCGCCACAGAAGCCCTCTTCCGCTGCCAAAGCTGTCGTCCACACCTCCCAGCACCAGAACGGCGAACAGCACCCCAAAGACCGCAGCTCCCAGAGCCACCAGGGCTCCTGCGATCTTTTTGCTGCGTTTATCCTGCTCTGCCCTGGCGGATCCCTTCCTTCCCCTCACCGCCAGGAAAAGCAGAAGGCAAACCGCCGCCCCGCCGATCCCATGATACCATTTCATGTGGTCGAATATATTTCCGTCCCGCACCACGGCTGCCTTCTCCCCCTGGAGGTTCATCAGAACTTCCATCAGGGGCATGCCCAGGAAGAAGCCGGTAAACAGCAGGAACGCCTTCTTCAGCCTGACGGCATTGCCGTATCCTGCCAGAAGACACATGCCCATGCACACGGCCAGAATCAGCAGGCCCCCCTGGCTTCCCTGAATGCCCATGAGCACAAAAGCCCCCGCCGCCGCTCCATACAGGGGCGGCTGCAGCCATTTTCTCTCCTCCCACAGGTAATGTCCCGCCACAAAAGCCAGGGCCACGCTGTAAAAGCCGCAGAACCAGTTAATATTCCCAAGGGTGGAGAGCATATGACCGTATTCCCAGTCCGCCACATTCCACCCTTCGTGCAGCCCCAGGGGATCCACCCCCAGACGGTGCCAAAGCCCCAGAAGCGTCACCAGGGCCACCGCCCCCTCTCCCAGGTACAGGGGCCAGGCAGCCCCGTCGTACTGCCTGGACACAAAAAAGTAAACGCCCACAAAGAGCACCTGGGACCAGGCCCCCATAAACCAGCCGTCATACCCCTCCCAGGCCAGGGAACCGTAGGCGCTGCACAGGGCCGACAGCACCGCGGAGGCGCCGTAGGAGGCCACGGCACAGTCAAGGAAGCTGAAGGACCAGGCCCTGCTTTGGCCCCGGCGTACCCGCCCCAGAGATTCTGCCAAAGCCCGCACCCGTCCCGGCAGTCCGGCCACAAGCCAGCCTCCCAGACAGATCAGGGACACGTTGCGGAAGAGCACATACTTGGTGTCCCCCAGCAGCCAGTACCCCTCCCCTGTGTAGAGGGTCAGGGCTCCCAGCAGCGCAATGAGATACAGGTTGCACAAAATTCCTAAAAATTCATTTCCGTCGTTTTTCATATTCCTTGATTATACTCTTTTTTTCCGCATTTGAAAAGGACTGCTGTGGGCTGCAGCAGTCCTTTTTTAGTTTTTGCCAAATCTTCCGGTTTTACTTCCAGAATTTCTTTTTCCGCCCCTCTTTGGTGCCTTCCTTGGCTTCCTTGCCCTCTCCCGGCTGCTCCTGCTCGGAAGAAGGTTTTGCGGCGTTTAAAGTGTTCCCTGTGTGCTCGTCAAACTGGCGCAGCAGTTCTTTTGCCTCGGGCTTGAGCTTGTCGGGAACCTGTACCACCAGGGTCACATAGTGGTCGCCCCTGACATCCTTGTTCCTCCAGGAAGGCACACCCTTGCCCCTCAGCCGCACTCTGGTGTCTGTCTGGGTGCCTGGCTTCACGTCATAAATCACCTTGCCGTCCACGGTGTCAATCAGAATTTCTCCCCCCAGAGCGGCCACCGCAAAGGACATGGGCACCGTGGAGTAGATATCGAAATCCTGCCTCTGGAAGATGGGATGCCTGCCCACAATCACCTCAATAAGCACATCTCCCCTGGGACCTCCGTTGACGCCGGGTTCTCCCAGCCCGGGCATGCGGGTGGACTGGCCATTGTCAATTCCCGCAGGAATATCCACGGAATAGCGTTTTTTCATGGTGATGTATCCCGTTCCCCGGCAGTCGGCGCACTTGTCCTTGATGGTCTTGCCGCTTCCCTGGCAGTCCGGGCAGGTCTGCACATTGCGGACCGTCCCGAAGAGAGACTGGGAAGTATAGACCACCTGGCCCTTGCCCCCGCACTTGGCACAGGTCTCAGGGCTGGTTCCGGGCTTTGCCCCGGAGCCGCTGCAGGTCTTGCAGGTCTCCTTCACATTCAGTTCTATTTCCTTCTTACAGCCGAACACAGCCTCCTCGAAGGAGATCCGCACACTGGTGCGCAGGTTGGCTCCCTTCATGGGGCCATTGCTGTAGGCGCTCCTGCTGCGGCCGCCCCCAAAAAGATCGCCGAAAATATCTCCGAAGATATCTCCAAAATCCGCCCCTGTGAAATCAAATCCGCCACCGCCGCCGGCACCGCCCTCAAAGGCGGCATGGCCAAACTGGTCATACTGGCGCCTCTTGTCCGCGTCGCTGAGCACGGCATAGGCCTCCGAGGCCTCCTTGAACTTTTTCTCCGCCTCTTTGTCACCGGGGTTCATATCCGGATGATATTTTTTTGCCAGGGCACGGTACGCCTTTTTGATCTCAGCGTCGTCCGCCCCTTTACTCACGCCGAGTACTTCATAGTAATCCCGTTTCTGCTCTGCCATCCCTATCACCTCATTTCACAGACAAGGCGGCACAGAACATGCGCCGGGGCGTTCCGGATGCCTCCGGAACCCTCCCAGGCCCATGCCCTGTGCTCCCACTCCTCTGCTGTTTAATCTGTTTTGGTTTATACCTCCCGGAAGTCGCCGTCGATAACGTCATCCTCGGGGGCGGAGGCACTGCCTGTACCTGCCCCTGCTGCACCGCTCATATCGGGGCCAGCACCTCCCTGGGCCTGCTGCATGTTCTCGTACATCTTTGTAAACAGAGCCTGCGCACTGTTGGTCAGCTTCTCCTTGGCGGCCTTCAGCTCATCCACATCGCTGTCGCTCATCTCCTGGTCCTTGGTTCTGTCCAGAATGGCCTTTACCGCATCCAGATCCGCCTGCACCGCGGACTTCTCGCCGTCGCCCAGCTTGTCGCCCACTTCATCCAGGGCCTTCTCCGTCTGGAACACAAAGGAATCCGCCTCGTTCCTGGCCTCCACAGCCTCTTTGCGCTTCTTGTCCTGAGCCTCGAACTCTGCCGCTTCCTTCACAGCCCTCTCGATCTCGGCATCGGACATGTTGGAACCTGCCGTGATGGTGATGTGCTGTTCCTTGCCGGTCCCCAGATCCTTTGCGGACACGTTCACAATGCCGTTGGCGTCAATGTCAAAGGTAACTTCGATCTGAGGCATGCCCCTCCTTGCAGGAGGAATGCCGTCCAGACGGAACTGTCCCAGTGACTTGTTATCCCTGGCAAACTGCCTCTCACCCTGCACCACATTGATATCCACAGCCGTCTGGTTGTCTGCGGCAGTGGAGAAAATCTGGCTGTGCTTGGTGGGGATGGTGGTGTTCCTCTCAATAAGCCTGGTGGCCACGCCGCCCATGGTCTCAATGGACAGGGACAGAGGCGTCACATCCAGAAGCAGAATATCGCCTGCGCCTGCGTCCCCTGCCAGCTTACCGCCCTGGACAGAGGCGCCGATGGCCACGCACTCGTCAGGGTTCAGGGACTTGCCGGGCTCCTTGCCAGTGAGCTGCCTTACCTTATCCTGTACCGCCGGGATACGGGTGGAACCGCCCACCAGAAGCACCTGGCCCAGATCAGCATTGGTCAGACCTGCATCCTTCATGGCGTTCTGCACGGGAATGGCAGTTCTTTCCACCAGGTCATGGGTCAGCTCCTCGAACTGAGCGCGGCTTAAGTTCACGTCAAAGTGCTTGGGGCCTTCCGGTGTGGCTGTGATAAAGGGAAGGTTGATATTGGTGGTCATGGCGCTGGAGAGCTCTTTCTTCGCCTTCTCAGCCGCCTCTTTCAGCCTCTGCATGGCCATCTTGTCTTCAGACAGATCCACGCCCTCTGCCTTCTTGAACTCCGCCAGCATCCACTGGATAATCTTGTTGTCAAAGTCATCGCCGCCCAGACGGGTGTCGCCGTTGGTTGCCAGAACCTCGATAACGCCGTCACCGATCTCGATGATGGACACGTCAAAGGTACCGCCGCCCAGATCATATACCATGATCTTCTGCTCTTTTTCGTTGTCAAGCCCGTAAGCCAGCGCTGCGGCAGTGGGCTCGTTGATGATACGCTTTACATCCAGACCTGCGATTTTACCCGCGTCCTTGGTGGCCTGGCGCTGGGCGTCGTTGAAGTATGCAGGAACCGTGATTACCGCTTCCGACACCTTCTCCCCCAGATAGCTCTCGGCATCTGCCTTCAGCTTCTGCAGGATCATTGCAGAGATCTGCTGGGGAGAGTACTTTTTGCCGTCAATAGAGCGGCCGTTGTCCGTACCCATATCCCTCTTGATGGACGCGATGGTCTTCTCCGCGTTGGTGACAGCCTGACGTTTTGCAGGCTCACCCACCAGCCTCTCTCCTGTCTTGGAGAAAGCTACCACAGAAGGTGTGGTTCTGGCGCCTTCCGCATTTGCGATGACAGTGGGCTTACCGCCTTCCATCACTGCCACGCAGCTGTTAGTAGTACCCAGGTCAATACCGATGATCTTACTCATTTTTATATCCTCCTCGTTTTTCCTCTATACTAAATATTATGGAATCTGCCTTATGTGATCTTCTGCGCCGTCCGTCCTACTGAACCACGGCCACCATGGAATGCCTTACCACGCTCTCCCGGTAAGTGTAACCCTTCAGCAGCTCCTGGGCCACTGTGCCGGACTCATACTCCTGGCTCTCCACCTGCATAACCGCGTTGTGAAAGCCGGGGTCAAATTCCTTCCCCACCGCCTCAATGGGCTTCACACCCAGATTCTCCAATTCTGTCAGCAGCTGTCTGTAAATGTGATCCATGCCGCTTACAAAAGGATCCTCCCTCTTCTCCTGGGGCACCATGGCCAGGCCCCTCTCAAAATTGTCCACAATGGGGAGTATCTTCTCAATGACGCTTTTTGCGCCCGTCTCAAACATGGCGGACTTTTCCTTTTCCGTCCTGTTGCGGAAGTTCTCAAATTCTGCCAGCTGACGCTTTACCTTGTCTTCCAGCTGCTCGATCCGCTCCTTGCTGCCCTGAGCTTTTTTGTCCAGCTTCGCCTGCTTCTTGGCGGCTCTCTTTTCCGCCCAGGTCTTGGGGTCCTCCCCCTCGGGCGCGTCCTCCGGTGCAGCTTCCGCCGCATCCGGCTCCTCCTGGACGCTTCCGGCCTGATCCTGCTCTTCCGCCTCCAGGGTCTCCTCTTCCTTTACTTCCTCTTCTATACTAATCTCGTTCGTTTCCTGTTCAGCCATATCCTCAACCTCCAACTCCCGTTCCTTATTCTATCTCTCTGCTGCTCTTCCCCTCTTCCCTGCCGCCCCTGTACAGCGCGTCCAGCTGGGTCTGTATGGTTCTAAGGGTTTCCACAACCTTGTCATAGTCCATTCTCTTGGGCCCCACGATTCCTATGGTTCCCTTCATGCCGCCTCCAAGTTCATAGGTGGCAGTAACCACGCTGCAGTCCCTCATGCTCTGTACCGGCGTCTCCGCACCGATATACACCTGAATGCCGGTGTTCTCTCTCTCCGGTCCGGTCTCCCCCAGAAGTTCTCCCAGAAGCTGCTTTTCCTCGAAAGTGTTGATGAGCTCGCTG
>CAJUNZ010000118.1 GCA_910587755.1 uncultured Acetatifactor sp.
CGAGATCGTATTCGGTGACTGGAGTTCAGACGTGTGCTCTTCCGATCTTGCGGAGTGGGGACCATGATGAGATTATGGATGCCAGGGACGCTCTGAACGAGGTGCTGGAGGAAGAGGAGGAGTAGGAAGCGGAAACGATTCTGCACATACCAGCCTGCATAAATGGCAGGAAGGTTTGTGCAGAGTTTTTGATTTTTAGAGAGGAAGGAACCGGGGGGTTCTGTTTTCAAAGACGCTGTAATAGCGGAAGCCGCATTCCCGCAGGGCTTCTGCCGCAGAGGCGAAATGGGCGCCTATTCCTGCCGTGCCGTGGGAGTCGGAGCCCACTGTGATAATCTCACCCCCCAGCTCACGGTAGCGTCTGAGAATTGCCCTGGAGGGATGAAAGTCCCTCAGGCCGCTTTTGATGCCTCCGGTGTTCAGATCCAGGCCCTTTCCCGCCTGGATCAGTGTCTTCAGGATCTCTTCCAGGAGTTCTGCGTATTTTTCATAGGAATAATCCTCGTCTTTCCGGGGAGCATAGCGCAGAATATAGTCCAGGTGTCCGTAGACGTCAAAATCCTGGAAGCAGCGAAGGTTTTCCAGGATGGACTCAAAATATTCCCCAAGGGCTTCCTCCTGGCGGCGGTTTTCAAAAAAACCTGGATACCAGGGGTCTTTTCCATGGCACACATGGGAGGAGCCGATGATAAAGTCAAAGGGGAAAGCCTTGGCCAGAGCGGCATTTTTTTTGGCGCATCCAGGCTGAAGTCCCAGTTCCACCCCCCAGAGCAGGTTTATCTGCCCGGTATATTTTTCCTTCAGGGTGTTCAGGGTCCGGAGATATGCCCCTGTGTCCAGGATAAAGTAGTCCGCCGTCAGGTCGGGGTAGGGGGGATAGTCGAAGTCGTTGTGTTCCGTAAAACACAGGGTCTCCAGGCCCCGGGCGGTTCCCTCCAGGACCATGTCCTCCATGGGGGTGTCTGAGTCCCCGGAGAAGGAAGAGTGCAGATGACAGTCGGCGATGATGGGCATGGCAGGCCTCCTATTCCAGTACCGTTTCTCCAATGCAATTTTTATTCCAGTGCCGTTTCTCCACTGCAATGCCCCTGTGGGGAAGAAAATTCATTGCAGAGAGCGCAGCTGAATTATCTTCCGGGCATTTCCGTTGCGAAACTGATTATTTATTCCAGATTTTATTCCAGTACCGTTTCTCCACTGCAATGCCCTTGCGGGGAAGAAAATTCATCTGCCGAGAGCGCATCTGAATTATCTTCCGGGCATTTCCGTTGCGAAACTGATTATTTTGTTCCTGTCCATCATACCACAGCATCGGTGGAAAAGCAAATCCTGCTAATTCCTGGCAATTCTAAATAATCTGTAAAATTTCCGAAAACTTGGCAATTATTTTTCATTTACATCTTGAATTATGCTGCGAAATTGGGTAAAATATCCTTGCTGATAAAATTTTGACAATCTGACATGTCCTGCAGGGGATGGAGGTTGCCGAAACTTATAAAAATATTAGGAGGAATCTAAAATGGCTGTAAGAGTAGCAATCAATGGTTTTGGCCGTATTGGCCGTCTGGCTTTCAGGCAGATGTTTGATGCGGAAGGGTACGATGTAGTGGCAATCAACGATCTGACCAGCCCCAAGATGCTTGCACACCTGTTAAAGTACGACTCTTCTCAGGGCAAGTACAAGTATGCTGATTCTGTAGTGGCAGGCGAGGACAACATCACGGTAAACGGCAAGACCATCACCATCTACAAGGAAGCCGATGCTTCCAAGCTTCCCTGGGGCGAGCTGAAGGTTGACGTTGTTCTGGAGTGCACCGGATTCTACACCTCCAAGGACAAGGCATCCGCACATATCACGGCTGGTGCACGCAAGGTTGTTATTTCCGCTCCTGCCGGCAATGATCTTCCTACGGTTGTCTACAATGTAAACCACACCACATTGAAGCCTGAGGATACCGTAATTTCCGCAGCTTCCTGCACCACCAACTGCCTGGCTCCTATGGCAAAGGCTCTCAACGACTTTGCAGCTATCCAGAGCGGTATCATGACCACCGTTCATGCTTACACTGGCGATCAGATGATCCTTGACGGACCTCAGAGGAAGGGTGATCTGAGGAGGAGCCGTGCGGGCGCATGCAATATCGTTCCCAACTCCACCGGCGCAGCAAAGGCAATCGGCCTGGTTATTCCTGAACTGAACGGCAAGCTCATCGGCTCCGCACAGCGCGTTCCTACCCCTACAGGCTCCACCACTATCCTTGTGGCTGTTGTCAAGGGTGAGGTTACAAAGGAAGGCATCAATGCAGCTATGAAGGCAGCAGCTACCGAGTCCTTCGCATACAATGAGGACGAGATCGTATCCTCCGATGTGATCGGCAGCACCTATGGCTCCATCTTTGATGCAACCCAGACCATGGTTTCCAAGATGGAAGACGGCAACTCTCTTGTACAGGTTGTTTCCTGGTATGACAATGAGAACAGCTATACTTCCCAGATGGTTCGCACCATCAAGTATTTCAGCGAGCTTGCATAAGAAAAGTATCTTGGCAGGTTTGCAGAAGTCGTTTTGGGTAAGCAGTTTTGCCCGCACCAGGAGGGCTTGCACTTGACAGTCTTTCTGGCAGGACGAAAATCTGTGACGGCCTGGAGGGGTCCGGTCTTAAGGACCGGGCCCCTTTTTGAACGATTCTATCAAGGCATTACTATGTGTGTATATGGAGGATTTAAAAAATGGGCTTAAACAAGAAATCCGTTGATGACATCAACGCAAAGGGCAAGAGGGTACTGGTCAGGTGTGATTTCAATGTTCCTCTGAAGAATGGTGAGATTACTGACGAGACCCGTATTGTGGCAGCAATGCCCACCATCCAGAAGCTGATTAACGACGGCGGCAAGGTGATTCTCTGCTCTCATTTGGGCAAGGTAAAAAATGGCCCCAACGAGGGTGAATCTCTTGCACCGGTGGCAAAGAGGCTTTCCGAGAAGCTTGGCAGGGAAGTTGTATTTGTTGCAGACTATAATGTAACCGGCGAGGCTGCCACCAAGGCTGTGGAAGCTATGAAAGAGGGAGATGTGGTGCTGCTGCAGAACACTCGTTTCCGTGGCAAGGAGGAGACCAAGAACGGCGAGGAGTTCAGCAAGGAGTTGGCTGACCTGGCTGATCTGTATGTGTGCGACGCCTTTGGATCTTCCCACAGGGCACATGCTTCCGTGGAGGGTGTTACCAAGTGCATTACCGCAAAGGGCGGCGAGAACGCAGTGGGCTACCTGATGCAGAAAGAGATCAATTTCCTGGGCAATGCGGTGGAGAACCCTGTAAGGCCTTTCGTGGCTATACTGGGCGGCGCAAAGGTTGCTGACAAGCTGAATGTTATCTCCAACCTGCTTGAGAAATGCGATACTCTGATTATCGGCGGCGGTATGGCTTATACTTTCCTGAAGGCTCAGGGGTATGAGATCGGCAAGTCCCTGGTGGACAATGAGAAGATCGACTACTGCAAGGAGATGCTTGAGAAAGCGGAGAAGCTTGGCAAAAAGCTGCTGCTTCCTGTGGACTCTGTTACCGTGGCTGCTTTCCCCAACCCCATTGACGCTCCCATTGAGACGGAAGTATGCGGCGTGGACACCATGCCTGCAGACAGGGAGGGCTGCGATATCGGTCCTAAGACCGCAGAGATGTACGCTGAGGCAGTGAAGAGCGCTAAGACCGTTGTATGGAACGGCCCCATGGGCGTGTTCGAGAATCCTACCCTGGCAGCAGGTACCATTGCTGTGGCAAAGGCTCTGGCTGAGACAGATGCCACCACAATTATCGGCGGCGGCGACTCCGCAGCTGCTGTAAACCAGCTGGGCTTCGGCGACAAGATGAGCCATATTTCTACCGGCGGCGGCGCATCCCTGGAATTCCTTGAGGGTAAAGTTCTCCCCGGCGTGGCAGCAGCAGACGACAAATAGAAGTAGAGTAACTGCGGTATCAGGCTAAAACAGTTTCGGAACGGAAATGCTAAGGGCATTGAAGAGAAGAAACGAAACTTAAAATAGAGGAAAAATCATGGCTAGAAAGAAGATTATTGCCGGAAACTGGAAGATGAATATGACTCCCAGCGAGGCAGTGGAACTGATTAATACATTGAAGCCCCTTGTAAAAAATGATGATGTAGACGTGGTGTTCTGCGTGCCCGCTATTGATATCATCCCTGCAATGGAGGCAGCAAAGGGCACCAATATCCAGATCGGTGCCGAAAATATGTATTTCGAGGAGAAGGGTGCTTACACAGGGGAGATTTCTCCCGCAATGCTTGTGGATGCCGGTGTGAAGTATGTTATTATCGGCCATTCCGAGAGAAGAGAGTATTTTGCGGAGACAGATGAGACTGTGAATAAGAAAGTTCTGAAGGCTTTTGAACACAGCATTACTCCCATTGTCTGCTGCGGTGAGACTTTGACTCAGAGGGAGCAGGGTGTGACCATTGACTTTGTGCGTCAGCAGATCAAAATCGCATTCCTGAATGTGACTGCAGAACAGGCAGCTTCCGCCGTTATCGCTTATGAGCCTATCTGGGCTATCGGCACAGGCAAGGTGGCTACCACCGAGCAGGCTCAGGAAGTGTGCAAGGCGATCCGTGACTGCATGGCAGAAATCTATGATGATGCCACAGCAGCGGCTGTCCGTATCCAGTATGGTGGGTCCGTTTCCGCATCCAATGCAGCGGAGCTGTTTGCACAGGCGGACATCGACGGCGGCCTGGTGGGCGGCGCTTCCTTGAAGCCGGATTTTGGCAAAATTGTGAATTATAAGTAATTTTTGCGGAAAAGAGCTTTTTCCAATTTGATTTGGGAGGGTCATTTGTAGAGAATACAAATGGCCCTTTTAAACTTATTCTAATGGCAGAGACAGGGGATCTTGGTGGCAAGGCAGATATTATAGGTCAGGAGAATAAGACAATGGGTCAGATGAGATAATTCTGTCTGGCGAAGAGGTTCACAGATATAGAGGAGGCAGGGTATGAGGAAACCGTTACCCATAGGCGTTGATAATTTTAAAAAGGTAATAAAAGAATATTATTATAACGATAAATCAATGTTACTCAAAGAACTGCTGGACCTGAAAGGGGAAGTAAATCTGTTTATGTCTGTGCCAGGTTACAGGGAAAAAGGTGGTTATACTGATAGACGAGTATGATGTGCCCTTGGAAAACGCCTATTTTAGAGGATTTTATGGCCAGATGGTTGATTTTATCCGCTCTTTGTTTGAATCCGTGCTGAAAACCAATGTTTACCTGCAGTTTGCAGTGATAACAGGATGTCTTCGTATTTCCAAGGAGAGTATTTTTACCGGACTGAATCACCTGAAAATTATTTCTGTTCTTGACCGTCAATATAGTGAGTATTTCGGGTTCACTGAACAGGAGGTACAGCGGATGATGGCAGACTACGGTGTAGAGAGCCGTTTTACTGTTATGAAGGAGTGGTACGATGGGTATATGTTTGGTGATAGAGAAGTCTACAATCCCTGGAGTGTGATTAATTATCTGTATGACCTTAGAACGAATATTGACGCATTTCCGCGTCCTTACTGGGTCAATACCAGTTCAAACGACATTATTAAGGATATGGTGTACAAAGCTGACAGGGAGACCAAGGGGCATATTGAGACGCTTCTGGAAGGGGGGACGCTGGAGGTGCCGGTGCATGAAGAGATCACCTACGAGGATATGCACAGCAGAGGGGGAAATCTGTGGAATTTTCTCTATTTTACCGGATATCTCACCAAAAAAAGTGAAAGTTTCAGAAATTCTTCTATTTTCCTGCAGCTTAGGATCCCTAATGTGGAGGTAAAGACCATCTATCAGAATACGATCATGGGATGGCTGCGGCAGACCATAGAGAAGCAGGATTTTCGGGATCTGTACCACGCTATGGAAGAGGGAGACGCAGAAAAAATGCAGGATATTCTGGGCGGGCTGCTTTTTTCCACCATCAGCTTTTATGACAGCGTAGAGAGCTTTTATCATGGTTTTCTTGCCGGAATCCTGAGCCAGAGCCAGGATTATCTGGTAAAGTCGAATCGGGAATCTGGCAGTGGACGTTCTGATCTGATGGTGAAGAGCCCTTCCCTGCGGGGCAGATCCTTTATCCTGGAGTTAAAGATTTCAGAGCATATTGACAATCTGGGGAAGGATGCGGACAGAGCTTTGGAGCAGATCTATGAAAAGAAATACAGGGAGAAGCTGCGGGCAGAAGGATATCGGAAAATTGACTGCTATGGTATTTCTTTTTACAGAAAGGACTGCGAAGTGCGGTTTGGAAAGAGGTTGGAAGGATAAAAACGGCTGCGGTTGAATTGACATGGTAAAGGGACAGTGCAAAAAAGTGCTTTTGAGGCTGCAGTGGGGAAAGCAAGGGAAGGTACTCCGGATTCTGCCCGTCGGGAAGGGGGAATAAAAATAAAATTGCGCGATTTTCTTCTATACAAAATGAGAATCCATGTTATAATGTAAGGTATCCCCGCCGGAAAGGTAAAGTTGGGAACAGTATCTGTTATAATGGAGACATTTCTTTATGGCCCTCAGGGCATGAACCGGAACAGAGTGCCGGATAGAATAGACTAGGAGGAGAAACGCATGAAACCGTTGGGTGTGAATGAACTTAGAAGAATGTACCTTGATTTTTTTGAGAGCAAGGGACATTTGAAGATGAAGAGCTTTTCCCTTGTGCCCCACAATGACAACAGCCTGCTGTTGATCAACGCTGGCATGGCACCTTTAAAACCTTATTTTACAGGGCAGGAGATTCCTCCCAGGCGCAGGGTGGCTACCTGCCAGAAATGTGTGCGCACGGGGGATATTGAACATGTGGGACGGACCGCCCGTCACCTGACATTTTTTGAAATGTTGGGAAATTTTTCCTTTGGAGATTATTTCAAGCATGAGGCCATTGCCTGGAGCTGGGAGTTTCTGACCAAGGTGGTGGGCATGGAACCGGACAGGCTCTATCCTTCCATCTACTGTGAGGACGATGAGGCTTTTGAGATCTGGACGAAGGAAGTGGGCGTGCCCGGGGAGCGGATCAAACGGTTTTACAGGGATGAGAACGGGGAGTGCGACAATTTCTGGGAACTGGGAGCCGGCCCCTGCGGTCCCTGTTCGGAGATATACTACGACAGAGGAGAAAAGTACGGCTGCGGAAAGCCTGACTGCGGCGTGGGATGTGACTGCGACCGTTTTATGGAAGTGTGGAACAATGTGTTCACCCAGTTTGAGAGCGACGGCCACGGCAATTACACTGAGCTTTCTCAGAAAAA
>CAJUNZ010000119.1 GCA_910587755.1 uncultured Acetatifactor sp.
ACCACCGAGATCTACACTCTTTCCCTACACGACGCTCTTCCGATCTTCCGAGTGCTATCCCGCAAAGCTGGCCCACGGGCATGTGAGCTGGCTCATAAAGCAGAACGTGGGCTTTGTCTTCTATCCTGCCCTGTTCTATGAGCGGGATGAGGTGGAGGGCGCCAACAATCACTACAACTGCCCCATTGTCACCTCCTACTCTGAGAACATTAAGAACAATATGGAGGAATTTGCTAGCGGCCAGGCCAGACTGCGCAATCCCTTCATGTCCTTTAAAAGCCTTGACACCGTCACCCAGGCCCTGCTGAAGGAATTCCAGGAGCTGCCTGGGGAGCAAGTGCGGGCAGCGGCGGCGGCAGGCTGGGAGGAGCTTGCCAGAGCCAGGGACGACGTGCGCAAAAAGGGCGAGGAAGTTATTGCCTGGCTGAAAGAGACCGGCAGACGGGGCATTGTCCTGGCAGGCAGGCCTTACCATGTGGATCCGGAGATCAACCACGGCCTGCCGGAGCTGATCACCTCCTTCGACATAGCCGTGCTCACGGAGGACTCGGTCTCCCACCTGGCCTGTCCGGAGAGGCCCCTGGTGGTGTCCGATCAGTGGATGTACCACTCCCGCCTCTACGCGGCCGCAAGCTATGTAAAAACCACGGAAAACCTGGACCTGATCCAGCTGAATTCCTTCGGCTGCGGCCTGGACGCCGTCACCACGGACCAGGTCAACGATATTCTGTCCGGTTCGGGCAAAATTTATACCTGCCTGAAGATCGACGAAGTCAACAACCTGGGAGCAGCCAGGATCCGCATCCGCTCCCTGCTGTCGGCCCTGCAGGTGCGGGAAAAACGCCACAAGGAGAGAGTCCTGCACTCCTCCGCCATTCAAAAGGTGCCCTTCACCGAGGAAATGCGGAAAAATTATACCATTATATGCCCCCAGATGTCCCCCATTCACTTTGAGATTATGGAGCCCGCCTTCCGGTCCTGCGGCTATAATTTCGTAGTTCTTGACAATGACAACCGGCACTCTGTGGACGTGGGGCTGAAGTATGTCAACAATGACGCCTGCTATCCCTCCCTTCTGGTGGTAGGACAGATTATGGAGGCGCTGCTGTCAGGCCGGTATGACCTGGACAAAACCGCCATCGTCATGTCCCAGACCGGGGGCGGCTGCCGGGCCACCAACTATGTGGGATTTATCCGGAGGGCCCTGAAAAAGGCCGGCATGGAGCAGATTCCTGTAATCTCCCTGAACCTGGCAGGCATAGAGAGCAATCCCGGTTTCCACATCAACACAGACATGTTGGTCCGGATCGCCATGGCCGCCCAGTTCGGAGATATCTTTATGCGCTGTGTCTACAGAATGCGCCCTTATGAGACCGTCCCCGGCAGTGTGGATGAACTGCACAGAAAATGGCTTGAGACCGTGAAAAAATTCGTCTCCGCAAAACATGTGAGGTTCTTCAAGTTCAAGCGGCTGTGCCGTGAGATTATCCGGGACTTCGACAGAGTGCCCCTGCGGGATATCCAAAAGCCCCGGGTAGGGGTGGTGGGGGAGATTCTGGTGAAATTCTCTCCCGCCGGAAACAATCATCTGGTGGAGCTGCTGGAGGCGGAGGGAGCCGAGGCCGTGGTGCCCGACCTGATGGACTTTATGCTCTACTGTTTCTACAACCAGATCTACAAGGCGGAAAATCTGGGCACAAGCAAAAAGGCCGCCAGGATCTCCGCCCTGGGAATCTGGGCCATAGAACACCTGCTGCGGGGAGCCGCCACAAAGGAGTTTAAGCGCTCCAGGCACTTTACACCGCCCACCCCCATCCGGGAGATCGTCTCCTTCGCGGAGCCCATTGTCTCCATCGGAAATCAGACAGGGGAGGGATGGTTCCTCACAGGGGAAATGGTGGAGCTGATCCATGACGACGTGCCCAATATTGTCTGCGCACAGCCCTTCGGATGCCTGCCCAACCATGTGGTGGGCAAGGGCGTGGTAAAAGCTCTGCGGAAGTCCTACCCCCAGTCCAACATTGTGGCCATCGACTATGATCCCGGCGCCAGCGAGGTAAACCAGCTCAACCGGATCAAGCTGATGCTGTCCACAGCCCAGAGGAATCTGGGTAAATAACCCTCTGTATGCACCTTAAGATATTCCGACTATGACAAAGACCGGGAATGCGAAAAGCATTCCCGGTCTTCCTGTCTCTTTCTTAAGAAGCAGCTTCCTCCCGGTTCTCCAGATACTGCTGCAGAACGGCGGCCACTTCCTCCGGCTCCAGTCCCGACTCTGCAATAATGTCGCTGACCACTTCCAGTTCCTTCCTCTTTTTTTCCTGGCACAGCTCCTCCAGTTCCCGCTTCTCCGACTCCAGACGGGTTGTCAGTGCCTCTATGAGCTCCTCCTTTGCGGCGATCTTCTCCTCAATGCTCTTGCGCTGCCCTCTTGCCATAAACCTTCTCCTTTCACCGGACTGCTCCCAATCCTTTTTATACAAGTATATGGACAAGATGGGTAAAATATACATGTTCAGGTACTTTTTTCCAAAAAATTAAACTCACTGCGAACCCATACGCCATTTTATGACAAGAGGGACATGAAATCTTCCTTGCTCATGGAGCCCAGCTGGCCTCCATCCCCCTGGATCACCTGATCCGAAAGAGCTCTCTTGGTCTCCTGGAGCTTCTGGATCTTCTCCTCGATGGTGCCCTTGGCGATAAGCTTGTAGACCACCACCACCTTGGTCTGGCCAATGCGGTGGGTCCGGTCCGTGGCCTGGTTCTGCACTGCCAGGTTCCACCAGGGATCATAGTGGATCACCACATCCGCCCCTGTCAGGTTCAGCCCCACGCCCCCTGCCTTCAGAGAGATCAGAAATACTTTCGTGTCATCCTGGTTGAAAGCCTTCACAAGCTGCAGCCTCTTCTCCTTGGGCGTGGACCCAGTGATGGTGTAGTAACTGATCTTTTCCTCCTTGAGGCGCCCGCCGATAATCTCCAGCATGGAAGTAAACTGGGAGAAAAGCAGGATCTTGTGCCCGCCCTCCACGGCGTTGCGCAGCAGTTCCAGACAACCCTCCAGTTTGGCGGAACTTCCTTTGTAATTCTCAAAACACAGCCCTGGATCGCAGCAGATCTGCCGCAGTTTCATCAGCTCTGCCAGAATCTGAATCTTGTTTTTCTGGAATTCCTGGGCGTCCTGCATCGCAAGCTGCTGCCTCATATGCACCACCTGGGCATCATAGAGCTGCTGCTGCTCTTTTTCAAACTTTACTATCCGATTCTCCTCCAGCTTCTCCGGAAGGTCTTTCAGCACATTGCCCTTCAGCCTGCGCAGAATAAAAGGCCCCGTCATTCTCTGAAGGCGCTCCATGGCCCCCTGGTCCTCACTCTTGACAATGGGAGCTTCAAAATCATTCCGGAACACATCATACCCATACAGATACCCAGGGATCAGATAGTCAAAAATACTCCAGAGCTCGCTGAGACGATTTTCAATGGGAGTCCCTGTAAGAGCGTACCTGGTGCGGCTTTTGACAGCCTTCACCGCCTTGGCCGCCGCCGTGGTATGGTTCTTGATATACTGGGCCTCGTCAATGATCTGATAGTAAAATTCCTTATCTTCATAGTGCTCAATATCCCGTTTTAAAAGGTCGTAGGAAGTAACCACCACGTCATACTCTGCATAGTGCTGCAGTCTCAGCTTTCTCTCTTCCTGGTTCCCGGTGATAAAACAGCTGGACAACTCCGGCGTATAGCGCTTCAGTTCCTCCCCCCAGTTGTAAACCAGGGAGGCCGGAGCCACCACCAGGGAAGTACCTTTCTTTCCCTCCTGCTTTGCAGCCAGAAGCACCGCCAGAACCTGGAGCGTCTTGCCCAGCCCCATATCGTCTGCCAGAATCCCTCCCAGATGATAGGACTCCAGGGTGCGCAGCCAGCGGTATCCGTTCCTCTGATACCCCCTCATAGTGCCCGCCAGAGAGGCCGGTTCCTCGAAATCTGCGTCGTTGACGGTCTTGAAGCTCTTCACCATCTCCCGGAAATAGCTGTCCCTGCTGCTGTAGATCTCCTCGTTTTTCTCCAGAAGCTTGTCCAGATACAGAGCCCGGTACATGGGAAGCTTCACATTCCCCTTTAAAAGTTCTTTGGGGGACATCCGCAGAGCCTCCATCATCTCCGCCAGGGACTGAAGGGAACTCTCCTCCTCCAGATTCAGAAAATCTCCGTTTTTCAGGCGGTGGTATTTTTTCTTCTGACGGTAACTCTTCAGGATATCCAGAAGTTCCTGGTGGGGCACATCCTCTGTGGCAATATTCAGATTCAGCAGATCCCTGGAGACCGATATCCCCACGGACACCTTGACCCTTCGGCCGATGTTCAGATTGGAAAATCTCCTGGTACACTGGACTTCTCCCAGACTCAGAAGGGTCTCCACTCCCTTTTCCAGCACCTGGTACATCAGTTCCTGGTCCCCATTGCAGTGCATTTCCTTTTTCGCGTCATCCCAGTAAGGGAACCACTGCCGCACCAGAAAAAGAACCTCCTCCTCCCTCTGGATCTCCCGGAAAGGCTCCAGGGGCGCCTGAGCCTCTTCCTCTGCATCCTGTAGAGGAATCTCTCTCTCCCCGTATCTGGCCCCCACTCTGCAGCTCATATTGTTCTCCTGGGCATCCAGATAAAAGACAAATTCTGCCTGGGGCGGGAGATACGCGGCGATCTTCTGAGCATTTTCCTCCATGATCTCCACGGCTCCCTCCAGCTGCGGCAGCATGGAATGGTAAAAATCCGCCAGGCTGTTTCTGCCCACCTGAAAATCCACTTCCCCGTTGCTGCTGAAATCCGCAAGCCTGCGTATCTTTCTGAGGAAATCTTCCTCCATCCTGCAGAAGAACGCCTCGTCCATATAGTAGGCAGTTCTTACTCCATAGTATAAATAGGGCATGCGGCAGTGTACCTCCACACCGTGGAAGGTTCTGATGCTGCCCAGACTGTTCTCCCGGATTGTCATGGTGATACTGGGGTTGGAGTTCCTGGTGCACAGAAAGGTTTTCTTCTTTTCCTGGCTGTTCTTGTCCTCAAACTCCATGCTGTCCTCCCCCCACAGCTGGTACAGCTCATCCAGCCTCCAGCCGTAGAGGGCAAGTTCCCCTGTCTTTGACACCGCCCTTTTGGAGTATGATCCGCTCTCCTGAAGCCTTCTCTCAAAAGCCTGCTCCTCTTTGGCGATCCTGCCGATAAAGTCGATCCACTCCCTGGAACGAGGCGTGAAATTTCCCAGGTGATGATTGAGCTTGGTACTGGAACCGTAGGAAACTGTCCTGGACTCCTGCACATTATGGTAGAATTCAAACAAGTCTTTCACAACGAACATTTTCCGCTCTCCCACCCGGAAGGAAACGTACAGTTCTCTGTTCCTCAGCGTTATCCTGGGCGCCAGGGTCAGGCTCTCCGCCCTTCCTATGGTGTCCGAGACCACGGTGTTGGCCCGCTGTTCCGAGAATGCAGACAGAAGGTACTGGGCCCGTGCATCGGTGGCGTCTCCCAGGTTCCTGTCCTTCAGATCCTGGTCCACCAGGGTCAAAAAAGCTCCCAGGTATGCACAGTATTCTGACCTATAGTAAATTGAGTAATAATGCTTCCTGCACTGGGAGCACTGGCACTCTGCAAAGAGGACTTTCTCCCTGGTGAAGACCATGTGGAGGGGAAAGGTCAGCTTTCCCTCCCTGCCCTCTCCAAAGGCCTCCCCCACTGTCTCCATCCTGCCTTCCATGTATCCGCTCTCCACCTCCCGCAGGATTACATTCTGATCCCGCAGAACAGTCGCCACCTTCCTCTGGACTGCCGAGGTAAGCCGCATACTCCGCCCTATGGCCTGGCAGTCAAAATACTGGTATCTGGCAAGTTCTTCATATACTTCCAGGCCGCGCTGCCCTGTCTCCTCCCCTTCTTCCTCCCGCCGGTTCAGGACAACATACTCCGACAGTTCTCCTTCCCCGGATATCAGCTGTTCTTCTCTTGTATCCTTCTCATCCATTCTGTCTAACTTTCCCTCACCTTCCGTTTCTGAACCAGCCTGCTCTGTGCCTTTACCTTCTGTTTCTGAGACGGAACCTCTGGATGGAGTGTCTCAGCTCATCCGCATGTTCTGTGAGCTCCCTGGCAGAGGCTGCCGACTCTTCCGCCGTGGCCGCATTGGTCTGAACCACACCGGCGATCTGTTCCATCCCCAGAGTCAGCTGCTTCAGAGATATGGACTGCTGCACCGCCGACTCTGCGATCCGCTCCACCATCTCCGTGGACTGCTGGGCATTGGTGAACACTATCGAAAGGGCTTCTGTGGTCTCTGTGGACAGGGACGCCCCAAACTCCACCAGATTCATGGAATTCTCGATAAGTTTTGTGATATCCTGGGCTGACTCGGCACTCTTGTATGCCAGGGTCTGCACTTCCCCTGCCACCACGGCAAAGCTCTTTCCGGCCTCACCTGCCCGGGCCGCCTCGATACAGGCATTCAGCGCCAGAATTTTTGTCTGAAAGGATATATCCTCGATGGTCTTAATGATACCGCCAATCTGCTGGGATGCGTCTGAAATGTTCGACATGGCCTCAGTCAGTTCACTCATCTTCTGGGTGCAGAGATCAAGTTGTACCGCTGCGTCTGCTGAAAACTGCCTTGCGTGCTCCGCATCTGCAGAGTTAAGTTCCACCTGCCTGGAGATATCCTGGATACTGGCAGACAGCTCTTCCACAGCAGATGCCTGCTGAACCGTGCCGTTGGAAAGCACCTGGGCCCCTGCCGACATGCGCTGCGACTCCTCAGACACGCGCTCCGCCGTGACATTGATCTGGGCCAGTGCGTTGTTGAGGGAATCCAGAATCTGGCCCATGGCAGTCTGAATGGGAAGAAATTCTCCCCTGTAATCATTTCCTACAGTCTGGTTCATATTTCCCTTTGCCATCTGATCCAGAACTGTGTCAATTTCCTTGATATACTTTTTCAGCTCCCTCTTGGTCTCATGGATGGAGTTTACCAGCATACCGATCTCCGAGGTATTGGCCTCCAGACCAAAGGGGGAGGAAAGATTTCCCTTGGATATCTCTTCCACCTGGGATTTTACCACCAGCACCGGGCTGATAATGCTCTTCCTGGTGATGGCCACCACCAGCAGCAGCTGAACCGCCACAAGAGCCATGGCAAAGAACATCCTCAGCTGGATACTGTTGGTCTCCTTCTG
>CAJUNZ010000120.1 GCA_910587755.1 uncultured Acetatifactor sp.
GGCGACCACCGAGATCTACACCCTTTCCCTACACGACGCTCTTCCGATCTTCCGGGCCGTAGACGCTCTCATACTGGTTCCCTGTGTTGGTCAGATACACCATCACCTCCGGCACGGTGCAGGTCTCCCCGCCGATCTGGAACACATCCTCTTTCCCCAGGCCTGTGGTAAAGACCACCTTGTCCCCGCAGGACGCCAGGGCTCCCAGGGAAAGCACGACCCACAGCAGCAGAACCGCCGCCCTCTTTCTCCAGCTCTTCCTCATTCGATCACATGGATCCAGCCTTCCGGCGCCTGGATCCTGCCCATCTGGATGCCGGTGAGTGTGTCATACAGCTTCTTGGTCACAGGCCCCATCTCCGCCATGCCGCTGGAGAGACAGATCTCCCTGCCGTGGTCCACAATCTTACCCACCGGTGAGATCACCGCCGCCGTGCCGCAGAGGCCGCACTCCGCAAAGTCGCCCAGCTCATCCAGATATACCTCCCGCTCTGAAACTTCAAGCCCCAGATATTCTTTGGCCACATGGAGCAGCGAACGCCTGGTGATGGAGGGCAGAATGCTGTCCGACTTGGGCGTCACAACCCCGCCATCCTTTGTGACAAAGAGGAAATTGGCCCCTCCCGTCTCCTCCACCCTGGTTCGGGTACCCGGGTCAAGGTACATGTTTTCATCAAACCCCGCCTTGTGGGCGCCCACAATGGCGTGGAGGCTCATGGCATAGTTCAGGCCCGCCTTGATGCTGCCTGTCCCATGGGGCGCAGCCCGGTCAAAATCGCTCACACAGAGGGTCAGGGGCTTTGCACCCCCTTTGAAATAAGGCCCCACCGGGGTACAGAATATCCGGAACTGGTACTCCTGGGAAGGCTTCACGCCGATGACGGAATCGCTGCCAAACATATACGGGCGCAGGTAGAGAGTTGCCCCGCTGCCATAGGGAGGCACATAGGCGGCATTGGCCCTCACCACACTGGTCACTGCGTCCACAAAGCGTTCCCTGGGAAACACCGGCATCTCCAGCCGCCTGGCGGAAGCTTCCATCCGCTCCGCGTTCAGATCCGGACGGAAGGCCACAATGTGCCCGTCCTCCGTGGTGTAGGCCTTCAACCCCTCAAATATGGTCTGGGCGTACTGCAGAACCCCGGCGCACTCATTCAGCACCACATTGGCGTCCTCCGTAAGACAGCCCCCGTCCCAGGCCCCCTCTTTATAGTTGGACACATACCGCTTCTCCGTCTGAATATACCCAAAACCCAGGCTGCCCCAGTCAATCTCTTTCTTTTCCGCTGACATTCTCTTTTCCTCATTTCCGCATTTTCGGCTGTTATGCTTTTTGCTGTTATTGATTCCTTCCGGCTGTTATGTTGTCTGCCGCTGCCGGTTATCTTTTGGTTTTACCTTTTTTCTGCTACCAATTATTATCCTTTTACAGGTAAAAGTCAATACATTCATCCACGCTTTCTCTCATATTTCAGAAAGGTGTAGGCAATATCAAAATATGTCTGCTCCTCGCTCCCGGCCGTGATCTCCCACTCCGGATCCCGGTCCAGATCCGGGAACCAGGAGTCCGCCTCATAGGCATGGTCGATTCTGGTAATATGGGCCGTATCGCAGAAAGGAAGCAGAAGCCGGTACACGCTCTCCCCTCCGATACAGTACACATCCTCCGGCATAACGCCCTGAAGCTCCCGCCGGAGTTCTTCCAGAGAGTGGACCACAGCGGCCCCTTTCACCTGGAGCTCCCGGTTTCTGGAGAAAATGATATTTTTCCTCCCTGGCAGGGGAATCCCCTGGGGAAAAGTCCCCAGAGTCCTGCGGCCGTAAACCACCACCCTGCCGGTGGTCTCCTCCCGGAAATGTTTCTGGTCATTGGGAATGCGGACCAGGAGCTGCCCTTTCAGGCCTATGCCCCAGTTCCTGTCCACCGCTGCGATCATATTCATCTCAATCTTCCTCCCTCTTTCCCTCCTGGCGTCCGGGTCCCTATATTCCCCTCACTGCCATTTGTCGCACAGGGAGTTGATCTGATCCGCAAATTTCCCCATGTCCTTGTTCGCCATGCCGTCGCACTTCTTGACCAGGGCCAGAAGCCTCTGAGCCGCCGCCAGAAGCCTTGCGTAGACGCTGGATGCAACGGACTTGGCCTTCTTCTTCACGGGCATGGGCACTCCTTCGTACTCCAGCTTTCCTGTGAGCAGGTTGAACACCGTACCGCTGTACGGGGCGTAGGCATTCTGCCCCTGCTCCACCTTCAGGCATTCCACAAAGTTATTGCACACGCTGTCCTCCCCGTGTACCACGAACACCTTCCGGGGCTTCTCCTCAAAGCCTGAGATCCAGTGCAGCAGCCCGTTTTTGTCCGCGTGCCCGCTCATGCCCGCAAGCTTTTTAATCTGAGCCCGCACCTGAATGGACTCCCCGAACAGCCGGACCTCGTCAATGCCGTCCACAATCATCCGGCCCAGCGTTCCCACGGCCTGGTATCCCACAAAAAGGATGGTGCACTCAGGCCTCCACAGATTGTGCTTCAGATGATGCCGGATACGCCCTGCATCGCACATGCCCGAGGCGGAGATGATTACCTTGGGCGTTTCCATAAAGTTGATCTCCCTGGACTCGTCGCTGGTGATAGCAAGTTTCAGCCCTGCAAAAGAGATGGGATTGATGCCCTCCCGCACCATCTCCAGGGCGTCCCCCGCAAAGCACTCCATCCGGTTCTCCTGGAAAATCTCCGTGGCATCCACCGCAAGGGGACTGTCCACATACACCGGGAAATCCTCATGTCCCTTCACCAGCTGCCCCACCTTGATCTTGCGCAGGAAATAGAGCAGTTCCTGGGTACGGCCCACTGCAAAAGAAGGAATCACCACATTGCCGCCTCTGTCGAAAGTTTCTTTCAGGATGGCCGCCAGCTCTTTCACATAATCCGGCCGGTCTGTGGCGTGAAGTCTGTCCCCGTAGGTGGATTCCATCACCACATAATCCGCCTCTTTTGTGTTGATGGGGTTGTGCAGCAGGGGCTGCAGCTTGTTGCCGATATCCCCGGAGAACACCACTTTCCTGGTGCTGCCATCCTCCGTAAGCCATACCTCAATGCTGGCGGAACCCAGCAGATGGCCGATATCCGTAAAGCGTATGGCCACCTGGTCGCAGACCTCTATCCGCTGTCCGTAATGGCAGGGGACGATCCGCCGGATCACACCCTCCGCATCCTCCATGGTATACAGCGGTTCCATGGTATTGAGGGATTCCGTTCTCTGGGCCTTGCGGTTCTTCCACTCTGCCTCCATCATCTGGATATGGGCACAGTCACGGAGCATGATACTGCACAGATCCGCGGTGGCATCGGTGGCAAATACCTGCCCCCTGAAGCCCCTGGCATACAGAAGGGGCAGCAGACCGGAATGGTCAATATGGGCATGGGTCAGGAAAACATAATCAATCCGGGCCTCCTCCACGGGAAGGGGCACATTCTCGAACATATCCACCCCCTGCTCCATGCCGTAGTCCACCAGCATGTGCTTATCCCCCACCTGGATATAGTGGCAGCTGCCTGTAACCTCATGGTCGGAACCTACAAAAATCAGCTTCATACCTACTTCCTCCTTCTTGGAAATTGCCCTGTGAAATAGAGCCTGGGCACTATTTCAGGGCGTTGGCCGTCTCATAAAAATGATAGTACATCCCTCTCCTTTCAATCAGCTGTTCGTGGTTTCCCTCCTCCACAATTCCCTCCTCCGTGAGCACCAGGATTCTGTCGGAATTCCTGATGCTGGAAAGCCTGTGGGCGATGGTGAGAGTGGTCCTGCCCTTGGAGAGTTCCCCCAGGGACTGGGCCACCGCAAACTCACTCTCATTGTCCAAAGCCGATGTGGCCTCGTCCAATACAATGATGGGAGGGTTCTTCAGGAACACTCTGGATATGCTGATGCGCTGCTTCTGGCCCCCGGAGAGCTTTACCCCCCGCTCCCCCACATAGGTGTCATAGCCGTCTTTCAGCCCCATAATGAAATCATGTGCTCCCGCCCGCCGGGCCGCCTCCTGCACCTCCTCCCTGGAGGCGCCCGGTCTTCCGTAGACAATATTTTCATAGATGGTACCTGAGAACAGATACACATCCTGCTGCACAATGCCGATACTGCCCCGAAGGCTTTTTAAGGTAAAATGTTTGATATCCTCCCCGTCCAGGGTGATCCTGCCGGCGGAGACATCGTAAAACCTGGGGATCAAATTGCAGAGGGTGGTCTTGCCCCCGCCAGAAGGGCCCACAATGGCCACTTTCTCCCCTGAGTGAATGCTCAGATTCAGGTTTGCAAATACCTTATTATGGTCGTCCGGGTACTCAAAGCTGACATTTTCAAAGACAATATTGCCCTCTGTGTGTCCCAGTTCCACAGCATCCGGTTCGTCAAAGATCTCAATGTCCGCGTCCATAATCTGCAGAAAACGCTCAATGCCCGTAAGCCCTCTCTGAAACTGCTCCGCAAACTCTATAATCCTGCGGATGGTGGCGATGAGGGTGGTCACATACAGCATGTAAGCCACCAGATCCCCGGGCTCCACCAGGCCCTTTATCATAAATATCCCCCCAGCCACCAGCACCAGAAGGTACATCAGTCCGTCGAAAAGTTTTACCGTGGTGTTGAACGCCGCCATATAGCGGTATGTAAGCTTTTTTATGTCGAGGAAAGTGCCGTTGTCTTTCTCAAATTTCCTGGTCTCTATGTCCTCGTTGGTGAAGGCTTTCACCACCTTGTGTCCCAGAAGACTGTCCTCAATGCGGGCGTTCAGCTCCCCGATCTGGTTCCTCTGCTTTCGGAAAGCCGCCCTCATGCGGAAGTTCAGAAGCATGCACACCACCAGCATCAGGGGCACGCACAGGAAAATAATCAGGGTCAGGGAAAGGCTGATGCCCGCCAGCACAGCAAAGGCAATCACGGCCTTGATACCTGCGATGAAGAACTCCTCCGGACAGTGATGGGCAAACTCCGTCACGTCGAAAAGGTCGTTGGTGATGCGGCCCATGATCTGGCCCACCTTGGTATTGTTATAATAAGTGTTGGAGAGCCGCTGCAGATGACCGTAGGCGTCCCGGCGCATGTCTGTCTCAATCCTGGCTCCCATCACATGCCCCATGTCGGCCATGTAATAGCTGGCCAGACAGTCCACAATGCGCAGGCCGAAGTACAAAAGTCCCAGTCCTCCCACGGTCTTAACGGAGAGGGACGCCAGATCCCGGATCCCTTCATTTGTGATATACCGCATGATCAGCGGCAGCACAAGCTCACACACGGTGGTCATGGCCGCACAGAACAGATCCAGCACCAGAGTGCCCCTGTACTTCTTAAAATAAGGGACAAACCTCCCCAGAAGTTCTTTTGTACTGTACTGCTTTGTTTCTGTTTGAATTTGAGATTGCTTTTGAGTCTGATTCTGAGCTCCTGTTTCCGCCACTGTCAAATCCCTCCCCGGGCTGATTTTCTTTTCGTTTGTGCAGCAATTACTGGTTCATGTCTATGTATTCTCTCTATATGTTTATTGTATCCTGATATCTCCCCCGCCGCAAGTCATAAATGAGAAATTATCATACGAAAATTTTTTGCAGGTATCTATTTCAGATTTTATTTTAAGGTATTTCAGGCTGTTTTGAATGCTTTTAAATTTTTTTGAGATTTTTTTAAAATTTTTCCAAAACAGGGTTGACATCCGGGAGGCTTTATAGTAGAATAACTTTTGTCCGAAGCACACAGGCTTCAAGGATATGCGATAGTGGCTCAGTTGGTAGAGCGCCACCTTGCCAAGGTGGAAATCGCGGGTTCGAGTCCCGTCTATCGCTTTTTTAATGCCAGTATTTATCAAGGTTTTGAGGTATGATAAAACATAAGGTAATCAAAAAGGTGATCAATGTTAGATTGATTGCTTTTTTTCTTTTTACCGTGAAGCATTTCTTTTACAATGCTTTAAATTCTGGTATATTGTCCAGCACTTTTGACTTTAAATGAAGCTGTCAATGGATTGATAAATAGATTATTAGAAAATGAAATACCAGAAATAAAGGAACAAATATTATTGAATTATAGAAAGAACTTATATTGTACCCAGTATATAATGTTCCCATAACCCAATCACAACAGCCCCTTGACAATTTAATAGACTTTGCCCCCCAATCGGTCTTCTGATAAAGAAAATAGATCAGCTTGAAAGCAGAATTGAAGAACTAGTACAGCATTGCTCAAATTCTGGTTCATCCAGGAACTGTGTTTCGGAGTATAGACAAAGCGGATCCGGTGAGAAGAGTCATGCAGGGTGTGTACCTTCCCGGCTTTGTTCCCGGGCACTCTGATAGAGACCGCAGATTTCGTTCACTTTCCGCGCAAAAGATTCCGGTGCTTCCGTCTTTTCCGAAGAATGAAGCCGGTAACGGATTTTATGGGGATGTAAATCTACCTCATTTTTAAAAAACGGCTGACAGATTTCTCAGAAATCTGTGCAGCTATCCCCTGCATTTTGATTTCTGCCACTAACAGCGGAAGGCTCCACTGGCTTACTTCGTATCCAAAATCATTTGGGTTGCTGCAGGCAAGGTCAATGATCCGCATAATCTGGTCCGACGTAAAAAAATTCCTGTTTCACATATGCTATAATGCCAGTAGGCACAAGGATGACAGCATCCATGAGATGCACAAAAGGACGAACCCCCAGAAGTATTCCCAGTACTTTCGGGGGGCTCCTTCTTTTAAGAACCCTGTTTTTGTGTGTCTAAAATCGGCTTTGGGTCTTTCAACGGTTAGCGCCCTGAACCTCTTTTGTTATCTTGAAAGCAGCTTTACAAGCCTTTCTGCCGCTTCTTTTGTGTCTTCCGGTGAAGCGAAAGTTGAGAACCGGAAATAGCCTTCTCCACAAGCTCCGAATCCTTCTCCCGGTGTTCCCACAACCTGAATTTCATGTAACAGATAATCAAAAAAATCCCAGCTTCCCATTCCAGTTGGACACTTCATCCAGATATATGGAGCATTCTTTCCTCCGCAATACCAGATTCCAAGCTGATCAAGTGCTTTCATCAGCACCTTTGCATTTTTCTTATAAATCTGAAT
>CAJUNZ010000121.1 GCA_910587755.1 uncultured Acetatifactor sp.
CCTGTGTAGGAACCGGAGTGGGAGCCTGTGTGGGCTCTGGTGTAGGAACCGGAGTGGGAGCCTGTGTGGGAACCGGAGTAGGAGCCTGTGTGGGAACCAGCGTGGGCACCGGAGTTGAATTCTCAGGCTTTGCAGTCGGCGGCGAAGAAGCAGCGGCCATAACTATATTTGGTGTTGTATCAGGCGCAAGAGCTTCAATACCAGCACTGTCTAAACCTGGGCCGTTTCTGGAAGCAGGTTCCGCTGTTACTCCAACACCGGCGAAACTAATCACAAGAACAACAGCCGATATACCGGCGGAAATCAAAGGCCTTTTAGGTCGGCGCTTGCGAATGACATTTATCAGGGCCATTACGAGAAAAAATGAAATAAATACCAGACTGAGTAAAAATATAGCTGTAAAAAAGTAAGCCATAAGAGTCTCCTTTTTCATTGGGGTCTAACCAACTGTTTTCTTATCTTTTTTTGCTCCTGTGGTGCCTGAACCATTCAAGTCCATGTTCTGAGCAGAAATTGAGCGACTTTTTATATATGTCTCTTCTGTATCCGTTACTACTGTGCTGCATCCGTTTTCATCCACAATAGCCTCAAGGGTTACTTTCGCTCACATGAAAACCTCCTTTCTAAAATGAGGATACCATACAAGAAAGAAAAGGTCAATTTCTTTGCTGCTGTGCGGCGGGTCATTACTGTAAATAAGCCTAAGGTAGTAAGCTTTCCAAGATACGGGAGCCGTTGATACCTAAGGCTTTATTTGTTTATGGAGATCATTATGAAAACAGCTATTTTAATTGATGGGGGATTCTACCGAAAACGCGCAGCCTGTCTGTGGGGAAAGAGTCTGAAACTTAAGTAAAGAGAGAAAAAATTTTAGCTGCATTATTGATGACAAAAATCGGTGTTAAAGTCCTTAAAGAGGCATTAATACATAGAATAAACCATGCTGATAAAAAGACCGCAAACCATTGATTTTACTAAAAAATCCTTGATTTGCGGCTTTACATAAAAAATGGAAGCAAAGGGGCTCGAACCCTTGGCCTCCCGCTAGTCAGGCGAGCGCTCATCCCAGCTGAGCTATGCTTCCATGCCCTTACTATAACACAAACCGGAGAAAATGGGAAGAGCTAATTTTAAAAAAATCAAAATAAAAGAATTGCCTAAAAACATTTGTATTTTTGTAGTGCCTATGCTATAATCTGGAGATGATTGAGGTTGTGCCAAAACCAGACGGGATAGAGCAGGCACAGGCAATGTGATTGAAGGAGGAAACGCGGCAATGAGTTTACAGGTAGAAAAATTGGATAATAATATGGCAGTGCTGACAATTGAGGTGCCTGCTGAAGAACTGGAAAAGGCTATTGAGACTGTTTACCAGAAGAGCAAAAAGAGAATCAGTCTTCCGGGCTTCCGCAAGGGAAAAGCGCCCCGCAGGATGATTGAACAGGCATATGGTAAAGATGTCTTCTATCAGGATGCGGCGGACGAGCTGGTTCCCACAGCATATGAGGAGGCTTTGAGAGAGACGGACGAGCAGGTCGTCTCCTATCCCCAGCTGAGTGTGGTGCAGATTGAGGCGGGCAAGCCTTTTATCTTCACAGCCAAGGTGGCCCTGAAGCCCGAAGTTGTCCTGGGCACTTACAAGGGAGTCAAGGTGGTCAAGATGGATACTGCCGTGACAGAAGAGGAAATTGCCGCTGAGATTGACAGGGAGAGGGACAAGAACGCCAGGATCGTTGAGGTGGAAGACAGAGCGGTGCAGGAAGGTGATATCGCCACCCTGGACTTTGAAGGCTTTGTGGACGGAGAGGCTTTTGAGGGCGGAAAGGGAACGGACTATCCCCTGACCATTGGATCCCATGCTTTTATCCCAGGCTTTGAGGAGGCTCTGGTGGGAGCTGTCATCGGCCAGGAGACAGAAGTGAATGTGACCTTCCCTGAGGACTACCAGGCTGCTGATCTGGCGGGCAGGGATGCAATGTTCAAGTGCACCGTCACAAAGCTGCAGGAGAAGCTGCTTCCGGAACTGGACGATGATTTTGCAAGCGAGGTATCTGACGAGAGCGATACGGTGGAAGAATATAAGGAAGAAGTCCGCAATAAGCTGTCTGAAAGGAAGAGCAGGGAGGCCAAGAGCGCTCTGGAGGACGCAGTCCTTGAGGCGGTGACAGCGGAGGCCAAGATGGAACTTCCCGAGCCCATGGTCGACACCCAGGTGAGCCAGATGGCACAGGATTATGCCAGGAGGCTTCGCTACCAGGGGATCTCCCTGGAGCAGTATCTGGAGATGACCGGCATGACCAGGGAGACGCTGGCAAGGCAGCTGAGGCCCCAGGCCGTGAAGCGGATTCAGTCCAGGCTGGTTCTGGAGGCTGTGGCGGCCGCAGAGGGCATTGAGGCTTCCCAGGAGGAGATTGACGAGGAGATCGAGTCCAGGGCGGAGACTTATAACAGGGATGTGGAGGAACTGAAAGAGACCTACGGAGAGAGCGGACGCAAGGAGATATCCCAGGATATCTGCGTTAAAAAGGCAATGGAGTTCCTGGTGGAGAATGCACAGGACAAAGAGGCGGAAGAGAACGCTTAAGCATAAAAGGGTGTCCTCAGCGGGGCGGCACCCTTTTCGGCATTGCCCCGAAGACCCTCAAAGAAGGGAGCCGGGGGCAGGATGTATAAAAGGGAGGATTTGAGATGAGCTTAGTACCTTATGTCATAGAGCAGACCAGCAAAGGGGAGCGGTCATATGATATTTATTCCAGGCTTCTGAAAGACAGGATCATATTTCTGGGGGAGGAGGTCAACGAGACTTCTGCCAGCATTGTGGTGGCTCAGCTTCTGTTCCTGGAGGCGGAGGATCCGGAGAAGGACATTCATCTGTATATCAACAGCCCGGGAGGAGTTATCACCGCCGGCATGGCCATCTATGACACCATGAATTATATCAAGTGCGACGTGTCCACCGTGTGCATCGGCATGGCGGCCAGCATGGGATCCTTCCTGCTTGCAGGAGGGGCCAAAGGAAAGCGTTTTGCCCTTCCCAATGCGGAGATTATGATCCATCAGCCTCTGGGGGGAACCCAGGGCCAGGCCACTGACATTGAGATTGCCGCCAAGCATATTTTGAGGAACAAGGAAAAGCTGAACCGTATGCTGGCGGAGAATACGGGCAAGGACTATGAGACCATTTGTGCCGATACGGAGCGTGACAACTGGATGAGCGCTCAGGAGGCAAAAGAATACGGCATTGTGGATATGGTGATCGCCTCCCATGATGCCCAGAGTGAAAAATAGTTTAGGAGTGAAGGAATGGCAGGAAAAATGATCGGAAACGATATCAGATGCTCTTTCTGCAACAAGACCCAGAACCAGGTCCGCAAGCTGATTGCGGGTCCTGCGGGGGTCTATATCTGCGACGACTGTATTGAGATCTGCGCGGATATTCTTGAGGAGGAGCTGCAGGATGAGGAAGAGGAGGAATCGGTAAGGCCAGACATCAACCTCCTGAAGCCGGTTGAGGTGAAACGCTTCCTGGACGAGTATGTGGTGGGTCAGGAAGAGGCGAAGAAAATACTGTCAGTTGCCGTCTACAATCATTATAAAAGGGTAATGGCGCCCAGGGATCTGGACGATGTGGAACTCCAGAAGAGCAATATCATCATGGTGGGTCCCACCGGCTGCGGCAAAACTTATCTGGCCCAGACACTGGCGAAGATCATCAATGTGCCCTTTGCCATTGCAGATGCCACCACCCTCACGGAGGCAGGGTATGTGGGCGAGGACGTGGAGAATATCCTGCTGAAACTGATCCAGGCGGCGGACTATGACGTGGAGCGGGCTCAGTATGGGATCATCTATATCGACGAGATCGACAAGATTACCAAAAAAGGCGAGAATGTCTCCATCACCCGGGATGTGTCCGGGGAAGGAGTGCAGCAGGCTCTGCTGAAGATTGTGGAGGGCACGGTGGCGAATGTGCCGCCTCAGGGAGGCAGGAAGCATCCTCATCAGGAGCTGATCTCCATTGACACCTCCAACATTCTCTTTATCTGCGGAGGGGCTTTTGACGGCCTTGACAAGATTGTGGAGGCCAGACTGGACCGCAAGGCCATCGGTTTTAACACGGAGGTCTCTCAGAAGACCACCAAGGAACTCAGTGACCTGCTGCAGGAGGTGACGCCTCAGGATCTGGTGAAATTCGGCCTGATTCCGGAGTTCGTGGGCCGTGTGCCCATCTGCGTGTCACTCAGGGGCCTTGACAGGGAGGCTCTGGTGCGCATTCTGAAGGAGCCCAAGAACGCCCTGATCAAGCAGTATCAGAAGCTGTTTGACATGGACGGGGTGGGACTTACCTTCGAGGAGGAGGCCGTGAACTCCATTGCGGACAAGGCGTTTGAGCGAAAAACCGGCGCCAGGGGTCTGCGTTCCATTATGGAGGGTATCCTGATGGATATTATGTATGAGATTCCTTCCGATGAGAGTATTGAGCAGTGTGTCATCACCAAAGGTACGGTGGAGGAGGGAAGCGCTCCAGTGACATACCGCAGGAACGAGCACCGCAGAAATATGGACAAAGCAATATAGAAAAAGTGAAAAGAAAAGCGAAATAAGCAAAATCAAGACGATTACAAACATGAACGCCGCCCAAAAGGACGGCGTTCATGTGATAGAAAGGATGTGGCTGAATTTGGTGATCAAAAATGTCAGCCTGGAGACCGTGTGCGGCATCACCAGCAAGCTTCCAGAGGGAAGTCTGCCGGAGGTGGCTTTTGCAGGCAGGAGCAATGTGGGGAAATCATCCCTGATCAATGCCCTTATGAATCGCAAATCCCTGGCCCGCACCAGCTCCCAGCCGGGCAAGACCCAGACCATCAACTACTACAATGTCAACAACGCGCTCTATTTCGTGGACCTGCCAGGGTACGGGTATGCAAAGGCCAACGAAAAGGTTAAGGCCCAGTGGGGGAAGATGGTGGAAAATTATCTGCACAAGTCAAAAAAGCTGCGGAGGGTTTTCCTTCTGGTGGATATCCGGCATGAGCCCACAGAGAACGACAAGCTTATGTACAGGTGGATTGTGGAGAGTGGCTACGAGCCCGTGATCATTGCCACGAAGCTTGACAAGATAAAACGGAGCCAGGTCCAGAAACAGACGACGTTAATCAGATCCGCCCTGAAAGCGGGCGGTGAGACTCTGATCCTTCCTTTCTCTGCGCTGAACAGACAGGGCAGGGAGGAGATCTACCAGGTTCTGGATGCGCTTTTGGAGGAAGAGGGTTGAGAGGGAAATGTTGTGGGATGGTGACTGCATGGGCGTACCTGTGCAGGAAGGAGGGCTATGAGGAGATACAGTAAAGCCCTGGTGAATCTGATGGTGGCGGCGGTAATTTTTTTCTGCACAGTCTGGCTTCTGCCCAAGGCGTTTGTTTTTTTCTCGCCCTTTGTGGTGGGTTGGGTGATTGCGCTGATTGCAGGTCCCCTGGTGCGGTTCTTTGAGGAGAAGATTAAGCTGAAGCGGAAGATTGGCAGCGCTTTTGTGATAATTGTGGTGATTGGCCTGGTGGTGGTGCTTCTCTATGGGATCTGCGCGCAGCTTCTGGATCAGATGCTGGGGCTGGTGGGAGCTCTGCCCCAGATGTGGGAGGGCATGTCCGCGGATCTGGCAGATATCAACAGCCGCATGAAAGTCCTTCTGGGAAGGTTTGATCTGGATGCACGCTTTGACCTGGACGACATCGCCCAGGAGGTGGGTGTGTATGTGGGAGATTTCCTGGGAAAAATAAGTTCTCCCACCATTGAGGCCGCTGGAAATTTTGCCCGACGCCTTCCTTCTATTTTTATCGGAGTGATTATGGCGCTGCTATCGGCTTATTTTTTTGTGGCAGAGAGACAGCAGCTCAACGACTGGTGCCGTAAGCACACCCCGGCCTTTGTTCAGACGCGCTATCGCATGATACGCCGCAGCCTGGCCGGCTCTGTGGGAGGCTATCTGAAGGCTCAGCTGAAGATAGAGGTCTGGATGTACCTGCTGCTGGTGATCGGTCTGGGGATTCTGCGGGTGAATTATTTTGCCCTCATTGCCCTAGGGATTGCTTTTCTGGATTTTCTGCCCTTTTTCGGCACCGGGACGGTGCTGATTCCCTGGGCGGTGATTCGGATTCTCACGGCGGAGTACCGCACTGCCATTGGGCTTCTGGTTATCTGGGGCGTAGGCCAGCTTGCCAGGCAGTTGATTCAGCCTAAGATTGTGGGGGACTCCATCGGGGTTCCGCCGCTGCCCACTCTTTTCCTGCTCTACATAGGCTACAAACTCAGCGGGGTGGTGGGAATGATTGTGGCTGTCCCGGTGGGGCTGCTGGTTTATACCCTCTATGAGGACGGCGCTTTTGACACCACCAGAAACAGTCTGCTGATTCTTCTGGCGGGGCTGAACCGCTTCCGCAGGCTGGAGAAGGAGGATCTGCAGGATCTGGAGCCGATCTCCTCAGAGGAGACTGCAGCTTCGGGGAGGGAAAAAGGCTCCTGAGTGGATGCTGTAAAAAAATAATTTATTTTATTTCTTTTTGTTGAAACTTTTCTGTTCCGGATATCGTCTATTATAAAGGCGCGGCTGTGCTTTCGTGCCGAAAATCGGTGAAAGAGTGTGTGGAATGCACACTCTTTTTTGGTGACAGCATTTCATAAATTTATGCATGAAGATATGCAACTTTGATACAAAACTATTTTAGAATCTATGCAGTAAAAGGATATCCAGAGGGATATTATTAAATAGAAGAAAAGGTTTTACACACAAGATGATCAAAACTGGTGCGAGATCGGAAGAGCGTCGTGTAGGGAAAGA
>CAJUNZ010000122.1 GCA_910587755.1 uncultured Acetatifactor sp.
ACCAGATTCTGGCACAGGCTGGTCAGGCAATGCTTGCACAGTCCAACCAGAGCAATCAGGGCGTTCTGTCTCTGTTAGGCTAATTCCGGCTGGCAAGCCAGGATATAAACCTGGTATACGGTTTCGGGTTCATAGAGCACGGCGCAGGATTTTATCCTGCGCCGTGTTTTTGTGACTGGACAACTTTTATGTTGGCAGAAAATTTATTCTGCTATAAAAAACTGGTATAAAGACTTTGTGCCGGCATAAAACTTTTGTGCTGGCATAAAAGTTTTATGTTTACATAAAGCTTTTATGTTTGCATAAAAGGGATAAATGAGTTATGATATACTATGAACCCTCTTGGGAATATACCGGAAAAC
Source organism: uncultured Acetatifactor sp. (assembly GCA_910587755.1). GTDB lineage: Bacteria > Bacillota > Clostridia > Lachnospirales > Lachnospiraceae > Acetatifactor. The sequence continues at coordinate 363 of CAJUNZ010000122.1, forward strand.
CGAGGAGGACATAGGCATTTGTGGAGGAGAACATAAGCCATGAGCAGGAATTTATTATTAACGATTTCCATATTGATATCCAACCGTCCGGACACGGTGAGGAAATGTCTGGATTCTGTGAAACCTTTGTTAGACAGCGTGGCGTCGGAGCTGATTCTGGTGGATACAGGCTGTGGGGAGCAGGTACGGCATATCATCGAGGAGTACACGGATAAGATTGTGGACTTTGAGTGGTGCAATGACTTTTCCAAGGCCCGCAACGCGGGATTGAGGAAGGCAAAGGGAAAGTGGTTTCTTTTTTTGGACGACGATGAGTGGTTTGAGGATGTGGCGGAATTTATCCGGTTTTTCAATTCCGGGGAGTATAAGAAGTATGGGCTGGGCGCCTATACCCAACGTAACTATCTGACAGAGGGAACCAATGTCTATTCGGAGCTTCTGGTAGGCCGTATGGTCAGACTGGAGCCGGATATTAAATTTGTATATTCCATACATGAGAACTTTAACCGCGTTCCCGGACCGGTGAAGAAATTTGATGTCTTTGTGCATCATTATGGTTATGCCTTCAAGACACAGGCGGAGTCGGATGCTCACTCCAGGCGAAATGTATCTCTGCTGTTGATAGAACATGAGAAATCGCCCTGGAACATGAAACATACCCTGCAGCTTGCCCAGGAATACAATGCCCTGAACCAGTATGACAAGTCTGCAGAAATGTCACTGGAAGGCATTGGATGGTACAAGAAGGGCAAAGTGGAAGAGAGCTTTTGCCTGAATTCTCTTTTTTCCAATGAGATTGACTGCTATATCCAGTTGAAGAAGTATCAGGATGCCATAGAGAAAGGGGAGCGGTATCTGCGGGAGGAAAAGCTGGATCCTCTTGTGCGGGCGGTAATCTCAGGTGATCTGGCGGTTTCCTACATGGAGCAGGGAAATGAGGAAAAGGCTCTGGAGCACGCGGGGCTGTACTGGGATATTTTCAAAAAGAAACTGGCCAATGAAGAGGCATATATTGAATTTGTTACAATCATGACCAGTGAGTGCTTTGAACCCCGCAATCGCAGCTTGGTGCTGGGAAATGGAGTCCGTGCTGCCGCCCGCCTGGGGGAAGCGGCCCGGGCGTGGGAGTTGTTCCAGGATCTGGAGTGGAAGGGGAACGCCATCTTTATCAGCAATGAAATGCTCCGGGCCATTGTAAGCCGGATGCCTGACGCAGCGCCGTCGGAGTTGGAATACTATACAAAGATGTGTTCACAGGTGGTGGAGCGCAAGGAACTGGAACAGTACATGGTGGATACCATGAAGGAGGTCTGCAGCTGGCATGGCAACAGAGCTGACGTAATTGCCAGATACGGGGGAATCAAGTCTGCCCACTGGTTTTTCCGTCTGGCGGATATTATGGCGGAGGCACAGCGGCCGGAGGCAGAGAGAAAACTTACCTCTGAAGAAGTGGAAAACTTGGCTGTAGAGGTATGGGAGAATATAAAACAAAGCATGCCTTATATCAAAAGCTGCGGCATGATGGAGGCGGCCGGCCGTCTGGGAGTGGGCGCAAGACAGATTCTGGAGAGGATTCCCTTTTATCTTTGGAACGACGGTATCCTGTATTTTTATCTCTTTGGCGGCGGAGCGGACATTGACTGGTGGAACAGGGAACTTTCTGACATTCTTCCCCAGGAATCCATGTTCATGCTGCCGTGGCGGGCCTGCTACAGTGTTCATCGAATCAAGCTGGAGGCGGAGTCAGACCAGGGGGGGATAGGAGAGGAGGCTCTGTACTCCAGGGTGGAAGAAGGGCTCTGGGAATATGTTCGCAATATGACAGAACTCTGTGGCAGGCTTTATCTGCCGGAGATTCTGGATCAGAGGCTGGACGTTCTTCCCTCAGAAAGGCAGGCGGCGTATTATATGCGGGATCTGCTGGAGGAGATGGCAGAAAAACGCTATGATAAGGCGTTGAAGTCGCTGAAGGAGGTGCGCAGGCTTCTTCCTGGAATGGACAATGTCATGAAGAGATACCTGAAATGGATCGACCTGAAGATAAAGCAGGAGAAGCAGGCTGCCGACCAGGTGGCGAGTGAGTTTCAGGTGCTGGCACGGCAGATCAAATCCAAAGTGCGCACTTTCATGGACACCGGACAGTTCCAGGCTGCCAGGAGTGTGGTGGGCCAGCTGCAGGCGCTTCTGCCGGAGGATGAGGAAGTGCGCAGGTGGCAGGAAAGGCTTAGCCGGACGGAGGGTGAGTAACTCTCGATACTGTGATGAATTGTGCTCTACCGGTCCGTATTGACTGCTCTTTAAAAATGAATAAATCTGCGTTGAGAGGCTGCCTGGGAAATCCCCGGGCGTCTCCCGATTTTAGGGGAAATCTTAATGTTTTCTAAAAATTATGCGCATATTTATTAATTTTTTACATACCACTTGAAAAAGAATACGGGAAATCGTATATTGTTCTTAGATGGCTTTTGATGCTTGAAATGGAGGATGGAAAATGACAAAAGCAGAAATTCTGAAAAAAGAAATATTGCGGCAGTACCGCAGCGTGCGGCAGTTTGCGTTGGAGATGAGCATTCCCTACAGCACCCTGGTGACTGCCCTGGAGCGGGGCATTGAGGGAATGGCGTATGGGACGGTCATTAAGATGTGCGACAAGCTTAACCTGAACCCTGTCGATTTTTCTTCTTTGGAGAGAGATACGTCCCTGGGAGCACAGCTTCTGGAGAACCGTGTGATGCAGAATTATGTGAAGCTGAACCAGGAAGGCCGCGACAAGATTTTGGATCTGATGGATGATTTTGTACAGATAGAGAAGTACAAGTCAAAGGCCAGGAAGGGAAAGCCGGAGAAATGAGATTGCAGAGTTCCGGCTGGAAGGTATAAGGTCCCATAGGAAAAACCTCCCTAAAGGAGGCTTTTCTTATGGTTTTTTTATGATCTTTTGGTACTGCCCCGGGTCACTGTCCCGTGGGCAGCTTTTTTTAGAGCATAGTCAGCAGTATCCGTCGAACATCATGCCGCTGTAGGCGCTGGTGACATAAGGATTCGGAAAATTATTGCCCGGTTTTTTGTAGGCCACAATGATCTTCTCCACATAATCCATGGGATTCAGGGAAACCTGCCTGCTCTTGCGCAGGAGCATATTGGAGAAACCTTTCAGGCTGCCAAAGGTCTCAGTGATGTCACTGGATCGGGCGGCAGTCTGCTGAAGCACGTCCTGGTCGATGGCGAGTGTTCCATCGTTTTCCAGGTTCAGGCCCATGGTGTGCAGGGAATTGTGGTACACAGAGGCGATTCCCTTCAGTTCATGTACCAACTGGCGGCTCTTGGACTGGGTCTCCAGGTAGGAGGAGGCGGCTCTGACAAATTCGTTGTAGCCCCCCACCAGATGGGACACATTATCCGTAAGGGATTCTATATCCGTCTTCAAACCGATCTTTACGGGTTCTCCCTCCGGGGACAGCCCTTTCAGCTGTACTTCAAAGAGCTTGTCAAGGGTGAAACGGTTGGTGGGAGAAGTGTGTCCCTGGCCGTTTATCAGAACTTCCGCGTTGGAGGCCTCCCGGCTCACATAGTCCAGGCCAAAGTATTCCACCGCTCCGGCGGTCATGCTGGTATGATGGTCGCTGACGGTGAAAATGTCCTTTTTCCCGGAGGGAAGGCCTGTGGCCTCCGAGGTAAGGCGCAGGGAAGTGCGGCCTTCCGATTCCACCAGGGAAGCCCGGATGCCTATGTCGGAATTGTTGATCAGGCGCTCCAGGCGCTCCTGTACTTCCCGGTTGGTCTCCCTCTCGCTGACTGTGAACTGGAACTCATAGTTCATATCGTTGATACTGATGTCAAAGGAATAAGAGTCCGACTCCAGGGAGGAGGATCCTCCCGGCAGAAACAGACCCAGGTTCTCCTGGGAAGCCGCCAGGGAACGAACCTCCAGCTGGATCTCAGGGATGTTCTCCGGCTGCTTCTCGGGGCCGGAGTAGGTGGCCTCCACGATGTCCTCATTGGAGGAGTAGGCGCTTTTCTTGCTGAAAAGACCATCCTTCTCCAGGCCGCCCAGCTGAGCGATGGTATTGTGCAGCCCACGGGCATTTTCCTTCAGATCCACCGCATAATTCTGCGTCTCTTTGCTTGTGGTAGGAAGATACCAGGGGGCGTCCTTATTTAGTTTGACAATGGAATTGTAAACGCTCCGCAGCTCACTCTTTTTATGCGCGTCATATTTGGTAAGCGGCTTGGGAGTGTAAGCTGTGAGATAATTGTTGTAAACCGCATTCATGACGGGACCCATTATCATGCCTCCTCTCTAATCTGCATTTGGGATTTTCAGCAGACATATTTGTCTGAGAATACTGTAGTGTCAATATCTGCCAGGCCAGATTCACATGGTAAATACAGCCTTATTTTCTAAGTGATTCCATTATAGCACAGGAGGTCTGGAGAGACAAGAAAAACAAGAAAAATATGTGAAAAACTGTTGACTGAAAGGACGGACTATGCTATAGTTAGAAAACGAGATAAGATTTTAGGTCTTTTTTTTATGCTTAAAAAGAACGGTGAGTTCAAAGAATACGTGGAGGTAGCAAAATGCGTACAAAAATCACTTTAGCCTGCACCGAGTGCAAGCAGCGTAACTACAATACGACCAAGGAGAAGAAGCTCCACCCTGAGAGAATGGAAATCAGAAAGTATTGCAGGTTCTGCAGGAAACACACCCCCCACAAGGAGACGAAGTAATTCACTCATTTCACAGAGCAGTGGAAAGGTATGGTAAAAATGGGAGATTCTGCGGAGAAGAAGGCGGGGCCCGGTTTTTTTAAAGGAGTCAGCGCTGAGTTTAAAAAAATTATGTGGCCGGACAGGCAGGCTACCGTGAAGCAGTCCATTGCGGTGGTTGCAATCTCGGTGGTTGTGGGGGTGATCATAGCGCTGCTGGACTATGTGGTGCTGAATGGCGTGAACTTCCTTACATCAATTTAGGGCGAGGGTGATCGTATGGCAGAGGCAAAATGGTATGTGGTTCATACCTACTCAGGATATGAAAACAAGGTCAAAGCCAATATTGAGAAGACCATTGAGAACAATAAGCATCTTGCGGAGCAGATCCTGGAAGTACGGGTTCCCCTGCAGGATGTGGTAGAGCTGAAGAACGGCGCCAGGAAGACAGTCCAGAAGAAGATGTTTCCGGGGTATGTGCTCCTGAACATGGAAATGAATGACGATACATGGTATGTTGTACGCAATACCCGGGGCGTCACGGGCTTTGTAGGCCCGGGGAGCAAGCCCGTACCCCTGACGGAGGCCGAGATGAAGCCTCTGGGCATCAAGATTGAAAATGTCTCCGTGGATTTTGGGGAAGGGGACAGCATTTCTGTGGTGGCAGGCATCTGGAAAGATACCATCGGTATCGTGCAGAAGCTTGACTACAGCAAACAGACAGCCACCATCAATGTGGAGCTCTTTGGCAGGGAGACCCCTGTGGAGATCAGCTTTGCGGAGGTCAGGAAGCTGTAGGTTTGATCCAAAAGGTATTTTCCGCCGGTCAGTCAGGTGCCTCCGTTTCAGGCAGCCTGGAGAGGGCGTTTCGCGGGGGCCGTCGGGTGTTTCCCGCAGAGGGCGGTTGAATACATGTAAGTGGGAGCAGGTCCTGCTCTTGGCAGCCTGCGCCGGAGTGCCGCAGCCCGGCTGCGGTTTACCACAATTTTAGGAGGTGCCAAAATGGCAAAGAAAGTAACTGGTTATATTAAATTGCAGATTCCCGCCGGCAAGGCCACACCGGCTCCGCCCGTGGGTCCTGCACTGGGACAGCATGGTGTCAACATTGTGGAATTCACAAAGCAGTTCAACGCCAGGACTGCGGACAAGGGTGATGTCATCATCCCTGTGGTGATCACGGTATATGCGGACAGGTCCTTTAGTTTCATTACCAAGACCCCGCCCGCCGCAGTGCTGCTGAAAGATCGGAAGAGCGTCGTGTAGGGAAAGAGTGTAGATCTCGGTG
>CAJUNZ010000123.1:0-1887 GCA_910587755.1 uncultured Acetatifactor sp.
TATGACGGCCTGAAACTTTCTGATAATGCCATCCGGCAGCAGATTCGTTCCCTGCATCCCCGGTTCATATGCCAGATTACATCCTATTTCAGCAAAACTTACCATTTTTCCATAGACCCAAATGATATTATACACAATCTTGTTCCCCAGGAACCAACAGACAGATGGACTGATAACTATAAAGAACTGTGTCAAAAGTATACGCAGGACATGGAGGAACTGTCCCTCTGTTACACAGATATCCTCGAACAGATATTCCTTCAGACAGGCGGACGTGCCTTTTTTGAACAGGCACTCCATGAGCTCAAGAATAAATGCCATCGGGCATCTTGGATTATCAGCAGCGGAATCCCACAATTTGAGCAGAAAAAAAGCACTATACAGCTCACAGGTTATGCCTGCAGTTTCCGGGACAGATATGGTGGAGGGGAATGGTCTCTGGCTGACCGGACAAAGGATCTCTTACGGGGCATCGCCCATTTTGAAACAGATTCTTTTGACGCTCTTCCCGGCAGTTTATCGAGAGTCCTTAAACGGTATGACTGCCCAGACAACCAATATGAATTTCCCGACTGTGAAAAAATCCAGTCCCTGCGGATGTTCAAGAACGGAAGGGTTGATCTGAAATTTACCAGTGAAGCCCATGCCTCCCAGTTTATAGAGGACTATATGAAAACCATATGTTAGCGAGGTGACACAAATGAAATATGCTTATCAGGAGGAATCTATCCCCCAGGATAAACGGAAAGCACTGAATGAAAAAGTCCTGTACCTGATCGACAGCGGACGCTGTGGGGAATGCTCCATCAGCCCGGAGGATATCTATAATGCCTATACCGGCGATGGCGGCCTGCATGGTCTGGAACGGGCGGACTACGAGAATTACCATGCATACAGCGAGGCAAAGAAAGAGATCGAAAACGGCCAGTTCTTTACGCCGCCCCGCCTGTGTGAATTTATTACGGCCTGCCTGAAATTGTCTGAACATGACCTGGTGGCAGACCTTACCTGCGGCATAGGGAGTTTTTTCAACTTTATCCCCACAGAGGCAAACATCTACGGATGTGAGCTGGATGTAAAAGCCGTGAAGGTGGCAAAGTTCCTTTATCCGGAAGCAACGGTGGAGTGCCGGGACATCCGCACCTGCCAGCCGGAGACACGCTTTGACTATGTAGTGGGGAACCCGCCCTTTCATTTAAAGTGGTGGACCAAAAGCGGCAGGGAGATACCCTCCCAGATGTACTACTGCCTGAAAGCTGCAGAGGTATTGAAGCCTTTGGGAATCCTTGCGCTGATCGTGCCCCAGTCTTTTCTGGCAGATGATTTTACTGACAAGGGGCAGATCCGGGAGATGGAGAGCCTGTTCAGTTTTCTGGGGCAGGTCCTGTTCCCGGACAATGCTTTTTCCTGCCTGGGCGTCAGCAGTTTCCCTACAAAACTGCAGTTCTGGCAGAAAAAGACGGCGGACCAGGGATGGAAGCCCCATCCGTACCGGACAGAGGCCGACTACATCCTGCCGAAAGACTTTGATAGCCGGAAGGATGCGGAGTGTACCTATCAGAAGATACTGGCCTTTGCCAAATCAGCGCTGGAGAATAACCAGTCAAAAATCCTGCTGGAGCTGGCAAGGTCACGCCATACATCCAGTGATTTCAGATACCGGACGCAGAAACTCTTATACCATATCAAGGCGCATCCGCTTACCCGGCCATCCTATGCCAAATGCTGTGAGTACCTGCACCGCTTTTATACCCAGCGTCAACCGGATAATATGAGTTATGAACAATGGTGCCGGGTTCAGCTTACGGAGAACAAGGTGCTTACCTATCTCCGGCAGGCATTAAAAAAGCAGAATCCTGTGACGGAAACAGACTGTATCCGTCTGGT
>CAJUNZ010000123.1:1987-6304 GCA_910587755.1 uncultured Acetatifactor sp.
AGATTTTTCACTGTGGGATTCTTCCCGTATGGAAGAAATCCGCCTGAATGAGATCCAGCGGCACGACATCAACCTTACCCTCCAGAAACGCTATGCGCTGCTGCAGTGGGAGCAGGGAAGCGGAAAGACCCTGGCCGGCATTGCAACGGGGCTTTACCGGATGCAGAACCAGAACGTACACAGTACGTGGGTAGTATCCTCTGCCATCTCCATCCGCAACAACTGGGACGTGGTATTGGCAAATTATGACCTGCCCTGTGTGTTCATCAAGCGTCTGGCGGACCTGAAACGTGTCCGGCCCGGAGATTTTGTGCTGCTGACACTGAACAAAGTGAGCGCTTATAAAAAACATTTGCGCAAGCATATGAAGCTTCTGCACCAGAACATCCAGCTCATACTGGATGAGAGCGATGAAATCTCCAACCCTGACAGCGCCAGGAGCCAGGCGGTGCTCTCCTGTTTCCGCCGCTGCCGGATGAAGCTGCTCACCACGGGCACCAGCACCAGGAACAACATTTCAGAGTTTGCACCACAGCTGGAGCTGCTCTACAACAATTCTATCAACATGATCTCCTGGAATCCGTATATCTATCACCATGACAAGAAAGCGGAGGCAGACGAAGAACCGGACTGCGACAGCAATCCTTATTTCGGCCAGCCCATCCCTGCCTATAAGAAAGGGTATTCCCTGTTTGCCGCCTCCCACCTGCCGGAAAAAGTAACCGTATTCGGCATGGAGAAGCGCACTCAGGACATCTACAACGCGGATATCCTCAGCGATATTTTAGGGAAGACCGTCATTACAAGGACCTTTGAAGAGGTTTCCTGCAAGGATATCAAGCAGATCCACCAGGTACTGCTTCAGTTCCCTCCGGAAGAAAAGGATGTCTACCAGAAAGCGATAAACGAATTTTATACCATGCGGGATAACTATTTTTCTTCCACAGGTAATTCCAGAAAGGATTCCATGATGCGCCTGGTCCAGCAGATCGTGCTTCTCCTGCGCATCGGCGCCGCCCCGGATACGGTACAGGAATACACGGGGGATACCCCGGTGAAGGTCATGGCCGCTGTTGAGATGGCTGCTGAATGGGAGAACGAGATCATTGCCATCGGGGTGCGGCATGTTACCGTGCTGGAATCTTATGAAAAGGCACTGCGGGAATACCTGCCGAACCGCCCCCTGTTTGTGGTGACCGGCGCCAACACCAGCTTTGCCAAAAGACGGGCACTCCGCCAGACACTGCAGGACAGCGGGAACGGGATACTTCTCTGCACCCAGCAGAGCCTCCCCTCCAGCGTCAATTTTGATTACGTCAACAAAGTCATCATACCGGAACTGCATTACAACAACTCCGGCATGAGCCAGTTTTATTTTCGGTTCATCCGGTATACCTCAACGGAACACAAGGACATCTATTTCCTTACCTACGCCGGAAGCATTGAATCCAACCTGATGCAGATGGTGCTGGCAAAGGAGAAGCTGAACCTGTTTATGAAAGGGCAGGATGTGGACCTGGATGAAATCTATGACAGGTTTGATGTGGATTACGACCTGCTCTCCCTCCTGATGCGCCAGGAACGGGATGAGAACGGGAAACTCTGCATCCATTGGGGCGAACAGAAAATTGCATGAAATGATACCCTGCCCCATCATACGGGCCGGGCAACGAAAGGAGGATCACAGATGAATTTTCACGAAACAAAAATGGGTACTACCTTTTTCAACCAACAGATTCCAGAACTGATTAAAACACTCCAGGATATTGCCAAGGCTCTTTCAAAACCTGCCCCTGCTGCCATACAGCTGGCAGAAACTGGGGAACCTGATTTCTTACATAACCTGTTTTATGGGAACTATGAGCCTGACATTTACGGATGCGTTACGGTTCCCTCCAGGCTGGATCAGAACGTCAAAGAGGCAGAAAAAGCGCTGCTGCCTGCCCTGGGCCAGTCCCAAAGGCTTTTTGAACAGTACCAGACGGCAGTTTCCGAAAGAGACAGCGCCATTGCAGAACAATCCTACTCCTGTGGATACCGCACCGCCGTCCAGATGATCGTCAGCGGGCTTACGACTCTGCAGCCGCAGACAGGAGGTGAACCGGATGAATAATGAGAACACTGCATCCGCAAACATGCCGGGACTTCCCAGGGAGATCTATGAGCCGGTGCTGGCACACCACATGGAGATAGAGGAATATCTGCAGCAGGAGCTTACACTCTCCTATGTAGACCTGGATGGCTCCCACGAGCTGCAAACCTGCTATGGTGACATCTTAAAGACTATCAACGCCCTTATGGACTACACCCGTATGCTGGATCTGGTGTGTGAACAGTGGCACCTGACCGGCTTCCACAAGGCCACCTATGAATACCAGGCTGGAAAGTTAAGGGAGATCGCGGAGAAATTCCAGACTGCCATCGGCTACGATTATGCTGCCGCTGTGGAAAAATGCCGTAAAAAGCGGGCAAAGAAACAGCGTTCAGATGATGTTGGGGAAGAAGCTCTGGCACTCACCGTCCGCAGACAGCAAAATGCAGCGGAGAAAAAAGCAGAGGACGCGAAAACAAAACAGCCGGAGCCGACAGAGACAGAAAAAAGTTCCCCATTCCCAGCCGGAGATATCTTGTCTCCCTGGGAGGACGATTTCTAGGAAAACAATATTTTACAGGATTGGAGGTATCCATATGAAAAGCAGCGAATTGCGAAATGCATTGGAAGAGTATCTTGACCTTTTAAAAAGAAACCTTGACGCAGTCTCCCTGGAGGTATTGAAGACGAAATATAAAAAGCCTTTTGACGAGTTACGGCAGAATATCAGTTCCACGGCCACGGCCTATGTCAAACAGGTCACACTGGATAACATCCGCATCCGTGCGGACTTTATGGCGGAAGCACAGCCATTGATTCAGTCAACCGTTGACCAGTCCGGCATCCTGAAACAGATCTCCGCAGCTGCCTTCAAGCGGCAGGATATCGCAGAGATTGACCAGCTTACCCTGTCATTGAAAGAACAGATTCACCAGGCCCTTCTCCCCTTTTATGACAGGCATATCTGTCTGTATCTGGATGACGAATGCTTTGGGAATCCGCCCAAAGCCCCGAAGTTTTACAACGTGGCAAGCGGCTGTATGTGGAAAAACAACGCATGGACGCCTGCAGAGGTGGAAAAAGGGGTAATCCTCCTCCCGGCACAGGACAAACCAAAAACAGCAGCATAATACAGGCGCACCGAAAGGAGACAATATGAAAACATTTGATTTGGAGAAATATGGAACCACCTATAAGATTGAGCTGAAAATCACTTCCTATATGGAAGGGAACCTTGCCGTCACTATGACTTCCTGGGAGAACGGAGAAGCGGAATCCTGGAATGTCCTGACCGTCAATCTGGATTCCGTCCGGCCTCAAAACTGCGCCTTTATTGACACCAACAATAACGGCGAAGAAATCCTGGCGTGGATCATACGGCATGGGCTGGCAGTTCCCACCGGTACATATGCCCGGAGCGGATACTGCCAGTATCCGGAATACCGGTTCCGTCCAGAGAGATTACAGGAAATCGATCCGGATGGATATTCTGCATACCTTCATGACTGGAAAAAAAGATACGGTTCATAAAAGCCACTGCAGGAACAATCGATATATCCATTATCATATGAAAGAACAGGAGACAGAATATGAGTGAACATAATAAAGAAAATATGCTTTTTGTCTGTGAAGAACATAAAATCTTCTATTATAAAAGCCTCAAAAGAGTAAGGCAAGTAGACGTTTATCATAACGCTCTCTGCTACTGCCTTGGAATCAGCAGTGATACCAGACGCAACATTGACCGTATTTATGATTTCGCCACAGGCAACATAAAAACGGAATGTCTTCGAGAGGGCTGGCAGACCAGTGGAAGCATGAGAGTCGTCAGAATGGCTTTTGGCCTGTACTGTAACCACACGCCCAGCGTTTATGATTATGAAGCCCCAGAGGAGCAGCTGGATGAATGCCGACGATATACAGCGGAGGATTTATTCTGCTGTTCCTATGCCCCCTACTTCTGGCAGGCGGTCAAAATCCGTTATCCGGAATATACAACATCTGCATAAGAAAAATGCAAAGCCATTGGGATACCCGGCCACGGGCATACAACGGCTCTGCACAGGTACAGAAATCAAAAGAACAGACAGCAGAGAGAGGGAGAAATCCCCCCCTCTCCTGCCGTCTGCTCCTTACATCCGGAATAACTGGATGCACTTTAACAATGTGATACATAACTCCTGGTACAGATCTTCATCAAACCTTCCATTGATGATCGCATACTT
>CAJUNZ010000124.1 GCA_910587755.1 uncultured Acetatifactor sp.
TCTTTCCCTACACGACGCTCTTCCGATCTTCCCGGTCTTTGGCCACGTCCACCCTGTCGATACGCCCCTGCAGGCGCATCTTCTCCCCCTCTGAAAGAGTCACATTGACACTCTCCAGGTCATCGGTATACCGGAAAGAAAGCTCAAAGGAATCCGGTTCAAAGCTTCCCCTGGACAGCTGTCTCTGAAGGGTAAGCACTGTCCGCACCAGGATCCGCCCCATGCGGGTGATGGCATATTCATTCCGGGCGCTGCTGTACAGCACCGTACTTCCGTAAGCCGCCGCGCAGGCCTCCAGAGCCTCCGCCACCGTGCGCCTGGCAAACTCCGCCGGAAAGTCAAACCAGGTATAGCCCTCCTCCCCAAGTCTGCGGGCAAACTGCTCCAGAACCTCATGGTATACATTCCCCATGTCCACATTTTCAAAGGAGAAATCCTCCCGCTCCCTGAGGGTCAGGCCATACTCCAGAAAATGCCTGTAGGCACAAGCCGCATAAGTCTCCAGACGGGTGACACTGTTCTCCAGCTGCACCCCGTACAGAGCCCTTGCCACCGCCGCCGACAGCCCACTGTCCTGGTAGCGCTTAAAGGCTGCCTCCGTCAGAAAACGGCGCCTGGGCTCCAGTTCTTCCTCTCCATACACCTGATAGATGGTAAAAAACTCCGCCTCCCTCTCCGGAGGCAGCACCCCCTCCGCATATTCCCGCAGCTCCCTGGCCAGGTATCCCGCCCCCTCCTGCCTGGTTGCAATCTGTTCCAGAGGGCTGCGCAGCTGGGGACATGCCACGGTCAGACCGGGAAAGATCTTTTTCACCACCTCCACAAGGTACGCAGGACGGATGGACTTTCCGGCGCTGTTCACCTTGGCAAAGGACAGATAGAGTCTGTGAGAGGGCTTTGTCATATTCAGGTACAGATAAAATCTCTGTATGTACATCTGCTGCCGGGGACTGGGCGCCAGTTCCAGCTGGGATTCCCGCAGAAATTCCCGATCCATATCCGAGATGATTCCCCCCTTGGAAGCGGCTTTGGGAATGTTGCCGTCATTGACTCCCAGAAAAAACAGCACCTTGATCTGTTTTAACCTGGTCCTCTCCATATCCCCCACCAGTACCCTGTCCACATTCTGGGGAATGGTACCCACCTGTATCTCCCCAAACCCGGCTTCCAGGATCTCCATAAATTCCTGGAGGGTAATTTCCTCCTCCCCCAGAAGGGCATAGACCTGGTCTAAAAGTTCCATCACCAGACGATAGATCTGAGCATACTCCTTGGCCCGCACCAGCTCCCCTGCCTCCTCAAACCGGGTCTGGAACACCGCCAGTTTTTCCTGTACTCTGTTCTGTACCAGAAAGTCATACAGGGCATTCAGATACACTTTCACCGGCTCTTTTCCCCGCAGATGCAGCATTTCCACCTGTTCCATCATCCGCTGGCGCAGGCCGTTCATCTGCGCCAGCTCCTCCTCATCCCCTTCCATTCGGGATGTCTTCCGGGTAAAAAGACGGCTGTAGCTGCGGTATCCTCTAACGCCGGTCTGCAGACAGTAGTTTTCCAGTCTGTCCGTCTCCTCCCAGTCCAAATCCGACAGACCGCTGCGCAGGTAGTGAAACACAGCTTCATAGGAGAAATCTTTTGCGTACAGCTCCAGGGCGCTCTTGATATACTCAATCATGGGATTCAGCACAATCCCCCTGGTCCAGTCAAGGTAAAAGGGAATCTCCATCTGGGCAAACTCTGACTCCACATAGGGCGCATACCCCGCCAGGTCTCCCATAATGACCGCAATATCCCGGTAGGCAAGGCCTTCCTCCCGGGCCAGCCTGCGGATCTCAATTCCCGCCTGGTGAACTTCCTCCCTGGGCCCAGAGGCCTCAAACATCTGTACCTGGCTCTGCTCCTCCTCAAAAGAACTGTTGCTGTAGCGGAAAAGACTGCGCTCCAGATGCCCCAAAGCAGGCGCCTGCCGGAATCTGGAATTTACATTGTACTGCACCCGGAAGCGCCTCCCGGTCCGGCCCCGGCCCGCCGAAACAGCTCCCTCTCCTTCAACGCTTCCTCCAGGCAGGCCAGCCTTCCCCGATCCTGTCCCATCCTGCTCTGCCCCCTGTGCGGAAGTCCCAGGCAGGATAAACACATCCTGCACTCTGTCCGTTCCCGTCTCTGCGGCAAGCCTCTCCAGATCCGCCGCCGTCTTCTTGCTCAGGTGGAAGAGCTTCTGCTCCCCGTCCTGGACGTAAGGATTCTCCCCCGCCCCCAGGGTAAGTGTGACAATGACTTCCCCGCAGAGACGCATAAGCTCGGAAACCACCCTGTTCTGTATGGGCGTAAATCCTGTAAAACCGTCAAAGACCACCACGCTTCCGGGCAAAAGTTTTGACTTGTGCAGCCTGCGGCAGAGCACGTCCAGCGTCTCCTCTGTGGTGATAAAATTTCCCCGGATATACTCCACAAACCCTTTGTATAACGTCTCCAGATCCCGAAGCTTCTGCACCAGGGCGCCCCTGTTTCCGGCAAACTCAATCAGTTTCCTCACATCCTCCGTGCCGATGCCGTACTGCATAAACTCAGAGATGGCGCTTTTCACCTCATGGATATAGCCCTGCCTGTGGAGAAACCCTCCCAGAACCGGCAGTTCCTCTTTCAGCTGAGCCGCCACCCTCTGGAGTACCAGGCTCTTTCCTGTGTCGTCCAGTACCGGAATGTCCTGCCCGCCCACCTCCTCCAGAATCCGGTGTCCCAGGCGGCCAAAACTGAGCACGTCTATGTTCAGGATACCGCCCTGGTCGTTCAAAAGCACCAGATCCTTCTGGGTCTGCATGGTAAACTGATCCGGCACAATCACCAGAAAATTCTGCCTGGGGTTTTCTCCCGCCCGCCTGGTAATCTCTTCATACAGCTGCCGGCTCTTTCCCGACCCGGAAGGGCCGAAGTAAAATTGAAGGCTCATCTTATCTTCTCCACATAGAATCTCCACAGATAGTCCGCCGCTTCCTCCGCATAATCAATTCCTATCCTCTTTCCCGCCTTGATCTGCTCCTCTTTCACCGGCACACCCTCTGTCACATAAAAGGAAGAACTCTCCACCATGTCCAGACTATTGTCAGCCCGGGTGATTCCCATGGCAAGGCACATCTTTCCAGGACCGTCCGCCAGATGCTTTTTCAGCGAGGAGGGGCATTCTGACAACGCCCATGCCGCCTCCCCCTTTTTTATCCGCCTTCTGTTGACCTCCTCCAGGCGCAGGGTCAGCATCCGCTCCCGGGACTCTTCATCCGCAGGCACCACGCTCCGAAGCAGCACCGCCTGGGGAATCCCCTCTGTCATGGCAGCTATGTTCATGCAGCTGTACATGCCGTAGATCAGATACACATAGGAAGTTCCCCCAATATGGTACATGGGTTCTGTCCGCTCTGTGCGCTTTCCGCCGTAGGTGTGGGAGCCTTTGTCCGACTCCCCCATGTAGCTCTCCACTTCCGTGATGATTCCCCGGACCACCCCCGCCGCCGTCTCATGCACCAGTATCTTTCCCAGCAGTTCCCTGGCCACCGTGATGCCGTCCCGGGTGAAAAATTCCCTCCCCAGACGTCCAGGCAGCTCCTCCGGCACTTCCGTTTGTTCCCTTGCCCCATCCCCTTTTTTGTACCCTTCTCCCATCAAGCCCAAAACACTCCTCCCCCAAACTGTCCAACCTGAACAAGTACCATTATACACCGTTCCCCCGCATGCATATCAGGCTCCTGTCTCTTTGGCTTCAAAGTCCCTGCGCAGAATTCCATAGACGCTCATATCGCAGATACCCTGATTATTTATGCCTGCCTGGCGCTGGATTCCCTCATGGAGCAGTCCGCATTTCTTCATTACCATGCCGCTGTGAGGATTATTCACATCATGCTGCGCCGTGATTCTGTTTGCCCCTACTTCCAGGAATAAAAAGCGGATAACCTCGGAAAAACACTCTGTCATAATCCCCCGGTGCCACCAGGGCCTGCCAATACAATATCCCACCTCCGCCTCAGATATGTACTCCTTCCAATGCACCACAGAAATGCTTCCGACAGGTTCCATGGTTTCCTTCCACACAATCGCCCACTGATAAAAGGTGGGGTTGTCATTCTGCTCTACCCAGGAAGCCACAACCTGCGCCGTAACCTCCTCCGACTGATGGGTGGGCCAGGTGAGAAACTTTGTCACCTCCGGGTCACTTGCCCAGTTACGGAACATTGCCCCTGTATCCTCCGGCACAAACGCCCTCATAACCAGCCTCTCTGTCTCCAATGTCCTGCTGCCTAAGTGTTTCATACTTCTCCTCTCTGCCTGCTGCGGCAATGCCATACTTCCTCCCATGCTTCCCTGAGGTGTAATTCTTCCCCGCTCCCATATCCAGGGATCAAAAAAACCGGCGCCGGAAGCGATATGCCTCCAGACACCGGCTGGTTCTCAGAATTCCCGTCAAAGCGATTCTGTCAGATTCCCAGGAGTAAAATTCCACAGTCCTTTGTCACTGGGATCTTTTTCATGGGAACTTTTCCGGTGTCTGTGTGAAAGAACTCCCCAAAGGAGGACATTCCAGAATTCCTGACTGATCCTACGACAAAAAGACCAACGCCCTGCTGCTGGCTCTGGTCTCCCTGAATCATATTCACTGCCGCAAAGAATCTTTCCATTTCCGTCTTCCTCCAAAAATCGGTGTTTCTTTCTGCTCCTCACTGACCCCGTGAAAAGTGTTAGACCTAATTGTACTCAATTTCCGAAAAATGTCAAGAGCCAATTCACCTCAAGTACCGCCCAATGGTCTCGTCGCTCCAGACCTGGACCTCAATATATCGCTCCGGCCCACAATGCCCGTCGTCATTCCAGTCCTGAGGCAGGCCATACCTGGCAATAACATCCAATATCTCCTCATAGTTGTACACTTTCCGCCGGTACTCTTTTCCATCGTCGATAAAAGGGCTGAATGTAGGCATGGAATCCCCGTAGGTGAAAGAAATTGTGCGCTGGTCAAATTCTTCCACAGGAATCTTGAGAAAGGCTCCTTCCTCGAACCAGGTGCTCAACCAGGGGCTGTGCTCAACCACCAGGTAGTAGGGCACTCTGCGTTCCATCCTGCCGCCTTTCTTCACAAACTCCTGCCGCAGAATCTCCTCACAATTCCGGCGGTGCTCTACATACTGCAGGTCCCGGCCGGCACTCTGAGAACCGGGTTTCTCCTGTCTGATCCGGCTCAGAACCGCTTTTGCCTCCTCCATGGGCAAGTCGGAAAGATTCCGGAATGGGCCAACGCTCCTGTCATAATAGTGATACAAATTCATGGCTGCTTCCTCTCTTTCCGCAAACATCCCATGGTTCTTGTCTTTCTCCTTCCGCCTCTCCAGGGGCAGGTCAGGCCTTTTCCTTCCGCCTCTTCAGCAGGTCAGGCCTTTTCCTTCCGCCTCTCCAGGGGCAGGTCAGGCCTTTTCCTTCCACCTCTCCAGTGTGGGGAAATACGCCATCAGCGCCGCCTTCGCCTCTTCGTTTGTCTTCGCCCTTCCCCCTTCCACCTCAAAAGGTGCGCAGGATTCCGCCATCTCCTCCATAGTGCAGACCTGGGCAAAGGAACCATCCTTATAGCAGTAGCAGCAGTAAGAAGCGTTTTTGCTGCCATCCTTTTCTGTCCCGTACTGTTCCTCCTGCATGGGCATTCCGCAGCTCTGGCAGATTTTCAGATTCTCCATCATTTTTTTCTCCTTCCATTTTTTGCCACAGCCTTTTCTTTCAGCTGTATAGGAGAATTATAGCTCCTTAAATATGACAACTGCATGTCATATTCAGAGAATCATGAAAAAAACTTTTCCGTCACATTTTCTGAAGCAGGCAGTTCCCCATACAGGTAACAGCTTATATCCACCACTTGGGAGTAAGTTCACCAAGAGTAACGATTTCCTCTGCGTCAAAATCCATCAGCACTTCAATCTCCTGATAACTGTTGGGCATGAGCTGAACCATCAATTCTCGACAAGCGCCGCATGGCGCGCCGACTTTTCCATCCGGCATGATTGCAAGAACTTTTTT
>CAJUNZ010000125.1 GCA_910587755.1 uncultured Acetatifactor sp.
AGGTTCAGCTGCCGGAACACCTTCCTGGAGACAGTGCATCCGATAATGGTGTTCTCAGGCTTGAACCTGGAGATGGCCTCTGCGGTAAACCCGGAAAGGGTCACGGTGATGATGGCGGCTGCCCTCAGATCCATTGCGGCGGAGCAGGTGGCGTGGGCAATGGCAGTGGTGATATCCGTCTCATTTCCCCCGTCGCTCCACTTGGCTCCGGTTCGGTAATCCATACTTATTTCGGCAGTCTCCGCGATCTTCGCCATAGTTTTCACCGCCTCAACAGGATATTTTCCTGCGGCGCTTTCCCCGGAGAGCATAATGGCGGTGGTGCCGTCATAAATGGCATTGGCAATATCGGTGGCTTCCGCCCTGGTGGGCCTGGGATTCTTTATCATGGACTCCAGCATCTGGGTGGCCGTGATCACATGTTTTCCCTGGGCATTTGCCAGGCGGATCATCTTTTTCTGCAGGATGGGCACCTCCTCCATGGGGATCTCCACTCCCATATCCCCCCTGGCCACCATAATGCCGTCGGATACCTCCAGAATTTCTTCCAGGTTCTGGATTCCCTGCATGTTCTCTATCTTGGCAATGACTTTCATGTCACTGCCATGCTCTTCCAGAATCTGACGGATCTCCAGAATGTCTTCCCTGCACCTGACAAAAGACGCCGCAAGAAAATCATACCCCATTTCAATCCCAAACAAAATATCCTCCCTGTCGGTATCGCTGATATAGGGCATGGACAGATGGGCCCCCGGCACATTGACGCCCTTGTGGTTGGACACAAACCCGCCGTTTACCACACGGCACACAATCTCTTCTCCGCAGATCTCCTCCACCGTCATCTCAATCAGGCCGTCGTCGATGAGAATGGTGGTCCCCTGGGTGATGTCCTCTTTCAGGTTTTTATAGGAGATGGCAGCCCGTTTGGCCGTTCCCAGAACTTCCTCCGTGGTCAGGGTAAACTGCTGCCCGGATACCAGTTCCGCCCTGCCCTGCTCAAAATCTCTCAGTCGGATCTCCGGCCCCTTGGTGTCCAGCAGCGTGGCCACAGGCAATCCCAGTTCCTGCCTGGCCTTCAGTACCTTCTCATATTTCTCCTTCTGCTCCTGATGGCTGCCATGGGAAAAATTAAACCTGGCCACATCCATGCCTGCCTCCATCAGTTCCCGCAGTCTCTCTATGCTGTCACTTGCCGGCCCTATGGTGCAGATAATTTTTGTCTTCCTCATTTTCATTCCCTCGCCTTCCCTATATTATTCTTAAGCTGTTCATAAATTACTCTCAGCAATCACCCCGCCGCAGACACGGCGCCTGGCTCATGGCCCGCGGAAATCAATGCCCTGTCTGTTCTCAGGGCATGATAACTCTTACAAATATTTCATCCTTCAGAACAACCCCCTGTACCGAAAGCCCCTCCTCTATATACTTCCTCACCAGACGGCACATTTCCTCTGTGATCACTTCCCCCGGAACCACCAGCGGGCTTCCCGGAGGGTATGGGCAGATAAAATCTCCCCCGTGCCTTCCCACACTTCCCTCCAGAGGCACAAGTTCCGTGTTCCTGTCCCAGGCTGTTCCCAGAGAAATGGCATCAGGACAGGACCGGAAGATCTCCTCCTTCCACCGGAAGAAGTTCTCCGTGCCTTCCCGAAGTCTTCCGTCAATCTCCAGAAGGGCCTCCGTCACCCGGTGGAACGCTTCCTCCCTGTCGTTGAGGGTAAACATGGCAAGTGCATAGCTTCCCGAAGCCATCTCCATCTGCAGGCCATACTCCTGGAGCAGAATATCATAGAGCTGCTTTCCGGTCAGGTTGGTGCCTTTTACAGAGATTAGAAGCTTTCCCGGATCCTGTCTTCCATCCTCCGGCAGAAATTTCAGGTGCCTGCACCTTCTCAGTGCCTTCCTGGTCTCTTTCATATGTTTTTGGAATCGGTCCATGGCTCTGTCCCCGTCCTTCTCCACATATGCAAGGGCGTTGTCAATGCCAGCCATCAGCAGATAGGATGGGCTGCTGGACTGGTAAATATGCAGAAAACGCCTTAGCCGCTCCCTGTCCACCAGACTGCCGTTCACATGCAGCAGGGCAGTCTGGGTCAGTGAGGGCAGGGTTTTGTGTACGCTGTGAACCACCAGATCCGCCCCCAGCTGGCAGCTATTTGGCGGATCCCCCCTCCGAAGTCCCAGATGAGCCCCATGGGCCTCATCCACAATCAGAGGAATTCCTTTATCGTGGGCAATCTCCGCCACCGCGCCCACATCGGCGATTCTGCCTTCGTAGGTGGGGGAGACAATCAGCACAGCTCCAATGTGCGGCTCCCGCTCCAGGGCCTTCCGGACCTGAAGCGGTGTTACCGCGTCAAACACTTCGTATTCCTCCAGGCAGGGGGGATAAAGATAAGATGGCTTCAAGTCCCTCAGATATGCCGCATGGTAGGCGGATCTATGACAATTTCTGGCCATAAGAAGATGTCCTCCCCGGGGCAGAGCACAACTTACGGCACTCAATATTCCACAGGTACTTCCGTTGACCAGATAAAAGCTTTCCTCCGCTCCGTAGATTTCTGCAGCTTTTTTTTGCAGATTCAGCAGAATTCCCTCCGGTTGGTGAAGATTGTCAAAGCCTTCAATCTCCGTAATATCCAGCTGGTACAGCTCTTTTGGCAGCTTTCCCCACCCCTGCCGCTTATGCCCGGGCATATGGCAGGGGTAGATCTCTTCCCGGGCATATGCCTGAAGTTTATCAAACAAATGCTCCATTTAGTTGTTCCTTAATTTCACCAGCAGAGCTCCATGCCCCCTGTGCATGTGGATTGTCTCCAACAGGGAACACCATTTGTCCGCCATGGTGACAATCCACGCTTCCCTGCATCCGGGAGGCACTACCGTAAGGGGCCACATATGTTTCTTAATGATATCCTTCTCCAGCTCTGTGAGCTCGTAATCCCTGATGGCATTTCTCAACGCCACACCCGGGTGATAAAAACCGTGCAGGCGATGTGGATTGACTTCATCCGGTATATGCCAGTCATAGAGAAAATAGTCGTGGAGCAGAGCGCCGCGCACCAATGCTCTCCTGTTGCATGGAATGTGCAGCCTCTGACTGATGGCCAGACTATACCTGGCCACAGACATCACATGGGCGTTCACGGTCACATTTCCGTGCTGGATATACTCCTTCATAAGATGAAAGTTTTTGGACTGCAGAATGTCCAGTGCATCTTTTTCTATCTGCCTGTGAATCTCCCTGTAGCGTTCCAGTTTTTTTCTCCAACGCCGGGCCTGCCCTTCTGTACGTCGCGGTAAACCTGTGCCTGCCATTTTTCCTCTCCTTTCTGAATGGCCTTGTTAAAATTTATTCGTTAATTTGTAGATATAGTTTATACTAGTATAATCCACAACAATTACCACTATGTTTCGCGAAGGATAAATTTTCAGTCTGCAAGGCGGAGGAAGGAGTCGTAGCGGGCTACGATGACTGACGACAACGATGCAGATGGAAATTTAGACAAGTGAAACATATGGTTAATTGGTGAGGATTATACTAGGGGCCGATTGCTTTCACTGCTCAAAGACTCTCGGCTAAGCTCCCTCTCCTGAGACATGCATCTCAGGGCTGGGTTCCGTCTCCGGCCGGGGCTCCTGCTCCCGGCTGAGTTGCGTCTCCGGCAGGGGCTCCTGCTCCCGGCTGGGTGGTATCACCTCCAGGGGCGTCTGTTCCCGGCTGAGTTGTGTCTCCGGCTGGGGCGTCTGCTCCCGGCTGGGTGGTATCACCTCCAGGGGCGTCTGTTCCCGGCTGAGTTGCGTCTCCGGCAGGGGCGTCTGCTCCCGGCTGAGTTGTGTCTCCGGCTGGAGTTCCTGTTCCTGGCTGAGTTGCGTCTCCGGCTGGAGTTCCTGTTCCTGGCTGAGTTCCGTCTCCGGCGGGGGCTCCTGCTCCCGGCTGAGTTCCGTCTCCGGCAGGGGTTCCTGTTCCTGGCTGAGTTGTGTCTCCGGCGGGTGCCTCTCCTGTGGGTGCATTTTCTCCCCCTGCCGCATTGCCGGCTGTCCCTGACTGATTTGAACCGCCGGACGTCTGAGAGGAACCTCCTGAGCCAGAACCATTCTGTTTCTTCAAAGGATCCTCCTCATAATAATAACATATCACAGGGAATCCTTTGTGCACATATCCAAATATTTTCTCTGCTATCGCCGGGGGAAGATTGACACATCCCCGGGAGCCGTTGGTCTTATAAATATTGCCGCCAAAAGAACTTCTCCAGTACGCATCATGCATACCATAATTGCCATAGAAAGGCATCCAGTATGTTACCGGGGTCTCATAATCCCTTCCCCGAAGAACTGCCTCTTTCTGCTTATACGCCACCCCAAACACTCCCTCTGGGGTAGCACGATCCAGATTTGTGTTTCCTGTCACACAATCTGTCTCTAAAATCAGCTCACCCTCCATATACAGGTACACATGCTGATGAGTTATATCCACCTCCACATACGAATCTCCGATATCGTTTTCACCCTTCTGCATGGCTGTGCTGCTGTATACCGGTTCCCTGTCTGTTACCGTCCCCTGGTAGATCAGCTCAATCAGTTCTTCTTTTTCCTTTTCCCGGTCAGTCTTCCACCCATAATAACCGCTGGGCAAAGTCAGCTCCACCCCCAGAGAAGTTGTAAACTTTCTCTTCTTGCCATAGGTGTCATATTGCTTGGCCTGCGTTTTGATGAATTCTGCCACCTGTTCTTCATCCAAAACTGCCTGGCCATCCTCCACAGAAATCCAGTCCTTCAGAGTCTCATGGTCCAGAATCACTTCCGTGCCATTCCAGTCATAGGTGATCTTTGTGTTAAGCCAGCAATTTATTTTATCCACCACTTCTGTCAGTGTTTTGTTATCCTTTTTTATCGCCGCCTCAGCATAACAGCCACTTTCCTCGGCGTCCAAGACAGTTTCTCCGCTTACCACCGTATCGCTTACCAGCAGCAAAAGCTTGCTTACATCCAGTTCAGCTCCGTTAGTCTCGGCAATAATCTCATAGCGATTATCCAGCTCAGAGTATTCCCCAATATACGCATTCACAGGTTTAAGCATGTTTTCCTTTTTGCAGGCGTCCCAAGCCTCCACCACACTTTTGAGAAGCTCCTCGTCAAAGCTTATTCCCTGCTCCATAGAATAAAAACTGTTTTTCCCAATGAATGCCTGTATCCATCCAAAGATTTCCTGCTGCTCTAAAAAGGCCTCCACCGCCTCCAGAGTGCCTGTGTATACCAGATGAATTTCTTCCGGTGAAATTGCACCGAGGACAGCTCCCGGGTCTCCTGTCTTATAGTCCCGGCCTTTTACTTCCAACACATATCCATTGGCCTGTCCGTCCAACAACCCCACTACTTCTTCCACTTTCAGATTACTGCAGTCAATACCATTTATACTCGTATTGGGTAGAAAATGTGTCTTGTAATAAAATACTCCTCCGCCATAAGCAGCCGCTCCCACGGCTGTCAGAGCAATCAGGACACTCCCTGCGACAACAATCTTTTTTCTGCCGCCTTTTCGTGGTTGGGTTCCCGCGTCCGGCTCCGCTGCTTTAACCGGCTCACTCTTCGAGGCTTCTCCCTCCTGCTTTCCTTCCATAAATTCCACTCCATTCACTCAACATAATAATTTGCCATCCCGTGGATAACACAACAATTATAACACACTTTTTCGCAAAAAAATAGCACCAAAAGGCTGAAGTTCTGCCATTTAATGCCATCTATATACACAAAATATATACACAAAATAAAAAAGCAGGTAAGATACCCACTTCTAAATAATGCCACATATGATAAAAACAAATAATGCCCAGAACCGGAATCGAACCAGTGACACGAGGATTTTCAGTCCTCTGCT
>CAJUNZ010000126.1 GCA_910587755.1 uncultured Acetatifactor sp.
TCCTTTAGTTTCATTACCAAGACCCCGCCCGCCGCAGTGCTGCTGAAGAAGGCCTGCAACCTGAAGTCCGGGTCTGCGGTGCCTAACAAGACAAAAGTTGCCTCCATCTCCAAGGCAAAGCTGAAGGAGATCGCGGAGCTGAAGCTGCCGGATCTGAATGCGGCAAGCGTGGAGGCGGCCATGAGCATGATAGCGGGCACTGCGCGCAGCATGGGCATTACGGTGGAAGACTGATAGTAAATTGGGAGACAACAGGAAGGTTGTCGCTTGAACCTAGGAGGTAGGATAATGAAACATGGTAAGAAATATGTGGAGGCCGCGAAGCTGGTAGACCGCATGGCATTCTACGAGCCGGATGAAGCCATTTCTCTGGTAAAGAAGGCAGCACCTGCAAAGTTTGACGAGACCGTGGAAGTGCATATCAGAACAGGATGCGACGGAAGGCATGCGGAGCAGCAGATCAGGGGCGCGGTAGTGCTTCCAAACGGAACAGGTAAGACCGTGAGAGTTCTGGTATTTGCCAAGGGTGATAAACTCAACGAGGCAGAGGCGGCAGGGGCCGATTTTGTGGGCGGCGACGAGCTGATCCCCAAGATCCAGAACGACGGATGGCTTGACTTTGACGTGGTGGTTGCAACTCCCGACATGATGGGCGTGGTGGGACGTCTGGGTAAGATCCTGGGACCCAAGGGCCTGATGCCCAACCCCAAGGCGGGAACTGTCACCATGGACGTGACAAAGGCGGTGAAGGATATCAAAGCCGGTAAGATTGAGTACAGGCTTGACAAGACCAACATCATCCATGTGCCTATTGGAAAGGTGTCCTTCACGGACGAGGCTCTGCAGGAGAACTTTAACACCCTTATGGATGCCATCACAAAGGCAAGGCCCAGCGCGGTGAAGGGACAGTTCCTCAGGAGCATCACCATGACCAGCACCATGGGCCCCGGCGTTAAGCTCAATGTGGCAAAATATTAGGTTGACTTATTCGGAAAGCCAGTGTAAAATAAATAAGCGTAAAAGAAGCCGAAGACAGCAGGTGCAGGAGGATTTTTGGGGAAAGGTTTTCTCAGAAGGTCCGGCCGCGTAAGTCCTGCCGAGGAGTAGACGGGGAGCATTCCCCGGGGAAGATTCCCCCAGTGATTTTGTCATCTGGAAATCCCTCTGTGCCTTGGCCCAGGGGGATTTTTTAGGGATACGGCTTTATTATTCTATAAGGAGGTAAAAAAATGGCAAAGGTTGAGTTAAAGAAGCCCATTGTGGATGAGATTGCTGCCTGCGTCAAGGATGCTCAGTCCGTTGTGGTTGTAGATTACCGTGGACTGACAGTTGAGCAGGACACCAAGCTGCGCAAGAATCTGCGTGAAGCGGGGATCACCTACAAGGTGTATAAGAACACCCTGATGAATTTTGCATTCAAGGGTACAGAGTTTGAAGGCTTGGCTCCCTATCTGGAAGGCCCCAGCGCAGTGGCTGTGTCCAAAGATGACGCCACAGCTCCCGCCAGGATCCTGTCTGAGTTTGCCAAGACGGCAGACAAGCTGGAGATCAAGGCCGGCGTGGTGGAAGGCACCGTGTTCGACGCTGCAGGGATGGCGGCTATCGCAAGCATTCCGTCCAGAGAGGTTCTTATTTCCAAACTGCTGGGAAGCCTGCAGAGTCCTATTACCAATTTTGCCCGTGTCATGAACCAGCTGGCTGAAAAGCGCGGCGGCGGAGCAGAGGCGGCAGAGTAAAGAAAGTTTCAACATACAAATTTAAATGGAGGGTTTAAAAATGGCGAAGATGACAGCTCAGGAATTGATTGATGCAATCAAGGAGATGACCGTATTAGAGTTAAATGATCTGGTAAAGGCCTGCGAGGAAGAATTCGGCGTATCCGCTGCCGCAGGTGTAGTGGTGGCTGCTGCAGGCCCTGCTGCTGAAGTAGAGGAGCAGACTGAGTTCAATGTAGAGCTCACCGAGATCGGCGCAGAGAAGGTTAAGGTTATCAAGGTGGTACGTGAGATCACCGGACTTGGCCTGAAGGAAGCTAAGGATACAGTTGACGGCGCTCCCAAGGTGATCAAGGAAGGCGTTTCCAAGGAAGAGGCCGAGGAGATGAAGAAGAAGCTGGAAGAAGTGGGCGCAAAAGTGACCCTGAAGTAAATACAAGCTTCATACGGAAGGCCCTTTGGGCTGCGGATCATAAAACGGGACAGTTCCTGGACGACGGGGACCGTCCCGCTTTCTTAGTTTTTACTTTCTTAATTTTTCCGGAAATCTGCTTGACCTTATTTCCAGTTTGTGCTAATATGGATAGTGCATTATTGTGCAGAGCTATACCTATTTTTATGTAAGCAGAGAACTGTTTATAAATAATACTGCAGCGGCCTATAAACGATTCCAAGTGTAGCTGAAACAGACAGCCGGGGCTATACTGGGTTTCTGTTTCTGCATATGGGCATAAAAATAGGTGGATATTATGTCCGGCGCCGGGCATAAGGAAGTGTCTCCAAATGACTGATACAATTTGTTCAGGAAAGATGTGAAACAAGTTGTATCAGTTATTTTCCGACAATTCCTAAGTCAGAAAGAACGGGGTGAAATGTCAATGGAGAAAAACAGAATACGTCCAATTGCCGGTACCAAAGTTGCGCGTATGAGTTATGCACGGCAAAAAGAGGTTTTGGAGATGCCCAACCTGATTGAAGTCCAGAAGGATTCCTATCAGTGGTTTCTTGACGAGGGTCTGCGGGAGGCTTTCGACGATATCTCCCCTATTGCAGATTACAGCGGTTCCCTGAGCCTTGAATTTGTCGACTTTGAACTGTGCAGAAACGACGTGAAATATTCTATTGAGGAATGCAAGGAGAGAGATGCCACCTATGCGGCCCCTTTGACGGTGACAGTCCGCCTGTATAACAAGGAGAAGGAAGAGATCAGCGAACATAAGATTTTTATGGGCGACCTTCCTTTGATGACGGAAACAGGGACATTTGTGATAAATGGGGCAGAGCGCGTCATTGTCAGCCAGCTGGTGCGTTCTCCCGGCATTTACTATGCCATAGGCCATGACAAGATCGGTAAAAGGCTCTACTCCTGTACGGTGATTCCCAACAGAGGAGCCTGGCTTGAGTATGAGACTGACTCCAATGATGTGTTCTATGTGCGTGTGGACAGAACTCGTAAGGTGCCCGTGACCGTTCTGATCCGTGCTCTGGGCATTGGCAGCAACGATGAGATCAGGGAAGTGTTCGGGGAGGAGCCTAAGATTGAGGCCAGTTTTGCCAAGGACACTTCGGAGAATTATCAGGAGGGCCTTCTGGAGCTGTACAAGAAGATCCGTCCCGGTGAGCCTTTGAGCGTGGAGAGCGCTGAGAGTTTGATCAATGCCATGTTCTTTGACCCCCGCAGGTATGACCTGGCCAAGGTGGGAAGATATAAATTTAACAAGAAGCTGGCTCTCCGCAACCGGATCCGTCACCAGGTTCTGGCCTCTGATGCGGTGGATCCTCAGACGGGAGAGATCCTGGCGGCGGCGGGCACAAAGATTACAGCGGAGCTGGCAGATGCCATTCAGAACGCTGCCGTTCCTTTTGTATACATCCAGACAGAGGAGAAGAACGTAAAGGTTCTCTCCAATATGATGGTGGATCTGACCAGTTATGTGGACTGCAGCCCCAAGGATTTCGGCATCCATGAGAAAGTTTACTTCCCGGTGCTGGCCAGGATTCTGGAGGAGTTCTCCGATGATCCGGAGAAGCTGGCCGAGGCCATCAAGAAGAACGCGCATGAGCTGGTGCCCAAACATATCACCAAGGAGGATATTATTGCCTCCATCAACTATAATATGCACTTGGAGTACGGCCTTGGAAACGATGACGATATCGACCACCTGGGCAACAGGCGCATCAGGGCGGTGGGTGAGCTGCTTCAGAACCAGTACCGCATTGGTCTGTCCAGGATGGAGAGGGTGGTGCGGGAGCGCATGACCACCCATGACGCGGACGATATTTCGCCCCAGGCGCTGATCAATATCAAGCCTGTGACGGCGGCGGTGAAGGAATTTTTCGGATCTTCCCAGCTGTCACAGTTTATGGACCAGAACAATCCACTGGCAGAGCTGACTCACAAGAGGCGTCTCTCCGCTCTGGGCCCGGGAGGACTTTCCAGGGACAGGGCAGGATTTGAGGTCCGGGACGTGCATTATTCCCATTACGGCAGAATGTGCCCCATTGAGACCCCTGAGGGACCCAACATCGGACTGATCAACTCTCTGGCCAGCTATGCCAGGATCAATGAGTATGGATTTGTGGAGGCGCCTTACAGGAAGATTGACAAGACCGATCCGAAAAATCCTGTGGTCACGGACCAGGTGGTCTATATGACCGCGGACGAGGAGGACAATTACCATGTGGCCCAGGCCAGCGAGGCTCTGGACGAGGAGGGACATTTTGTCCGGAATACGGTCTCGGGCCGGTATATGGACGAGACTTCCGAGTATCCCCGCTCCATGTATGACTATATGGACGTGTCGCCCAGGATGGTGTTTTCCGTGGCCACGGCCCTGATTCCTTTCCTTCAGAACGACGACGCGAACAGGGCTCTTATGGGATCCAACATGCAGCGTCAGGCGGTGCCGCTGCTGATCACGGAGGCCCCTGTGGTGGGGACGGGCATGGAGCCCAAGGCGGCGGTGGACTCCGGGGACTGTGTGGTGGCCAAGAAGCCGGGGACCATTGAGTATGTCTCCTCCAATCTGATCCGGATGGTATGCGACGACGGGGAGAAGATGGAATTTCGTCTGACCAAGTTCTCCCGCAGCAACCAGTCCAACTGCTACAACCAGAAGCCCATTGTCTACAAGGGAGATCATGTGGAGAAGGGGCAGGTTATAGCGGACGGTCCTTCCACGGCCATGGGAGAACTTGCTCTGGGCAAGAATCCTCTGATCGGGTTTATGACCTGGGAGGGATATAACTACGAGGATGCGGTTCTCTTGAGTGAGAGGCTTGTGCAGGATGATGTGTACACTTCCGTCCACATTGAGGAGTATGAGGCGGAGGCCAGGGACACCAAACTGGGGCCGGAGGAGATCACCAGGGACGTGCCCGGCGTGGGCGATGAGGCCTTAAAAGACCTGGATGACAGGGGAATTATCCGCATTGGCGCGGAGGTTCACGCGGGAGATATCCTGGTGGGCAAGGTGACGCCCAAGGGCGAGACAGAGCTGACGGCGGAGGAGAGGCTTCTGAGGGCCATCTTCGGTGAGAAGGCCAGGGAGGTAAGGGACACGTCCCTGAAAGTTCCCCACGGCGAGTACGGTATCGTGGTGGATGCCAAGGTGTTTACCAGGGAGAACAGCGACGAACTCTCCCCTGGGGTGAACCAGGCGGTCAGGATCTACATTGCCCAGAAGAGAAAGCTTTCCGTGGGCGACAAGATGGCCGGACGCCACGGCAACAAGGGTGTGGTTTCCCGTGTGCTGCCGGTGGAAGACATGCCCTATCTGCCCAACG
>CAJUNZ010000127.1 GCA_910587755.1 uncultured Acetatifactor sp.
GCAGAACAATCAAGGGCAATAAAACATAGCTTTATTTAAATTGGATTATACTAGTGACATATCAAATCATATGTGCTATAATTATCGCAATCGTTTATGGGAGGTGAGGATATGACAGGAAATGAATTGTTGTTGGCGATTTCTACCATGCTTGACCCTATGAGGGAAGAGATACGTGAAATGCGACAGGATATCAAAGAAGTTAAAAAAGATGTGGAAGGCCTGAAAAAAGATGTGGAGGGCCTGAAAAAAGATGTGTGCGGTCTGAAAAAAGATGTGGAGGGCCTGAAAAAGGACGTGTGCGGTCTGAAAAAAGATGTGGAGGGCCTGAAAGCAGATGTGGAAGGCCTGAAGAAGGACATGGAAGGCGTAAAAGAAGAGCTTCAGGAGGTCAAGACCAAGGTAGCTGAGATTGACGTGAGGGTAAAACGGATTGAGATTGTTCAGGAAAATGAGATGCTGCCTCGGTTAAATACGATAGAAGCCTGCTATATATCGACTTTCGAGAGGTATAAGGACAGCGTAGAGGATTATGAGGCCATGAAACAGGACATACCTATAATGAAAAAAGTAATTGCGGAACACAGCGAGATTCTGCAGAGATTAGCATAGCTTATCTCTATCATTTGACGGTGCAGGCGGACATGGGCATGAAAGATTCAACACAGGGATATCCGGGACCAGAGAACAGTATAATAATAAAACAGCATGTATTACGACATGCTGTTTTCGCTGGCATTTTCCTGGTAGTACCTGGCCTGTGTCTCATACATCTCCCGGTAGAGACCGCCGTCCAGGCACATAAGCTCTTCATGGGTGCCATCCTCTGTGATACGTCCGTTTTGAAGTACCAGTATCCGGTCGCAGAGTCTGGCGGCTGACAGGCGGTGGGAGACCATTATGGCAGTTCTGCCCCGACTGATTTGTTCAAAACAGTTAAAGATTTCCGCTTCCGCCTCCGGATCCAGAGCGGCGGTGGGTTCATCCAGGAGCAGCACCGGGGCATTTCGGTACAGGGCCCGGGCAATGGCCAGACGCTGGGCCGAGCCTCCGGACAGCTCCACCCCTTCCGGCTCAAACATTTTATACAGGTAAGTTTCAGCGCCTTTCGGAAGCGCTTCTGTTATCCTGTCAAGCCCCACCTGGGAAAAAAGAGAGTGAAGATTTTCTCCGCCGTCCCTTCCCAGTTCCACATTCTCCCGGAGGGTGAAGGCGAAGAGCTTATAGTCCTGAAACACTGCGGCGCTTCTGCCTGAGAGTCCTGCTCCCGCCTCCCCTGCCGGTTTCCCATCCAACAGGATATCTCCCGATTCCGGGCAGTAGAGCCCGCAGAGCAGCTTTACCAGTGTGGTCTTTCCTGCACCGTTGCGGCCCACCAGGGCCACCCGCTCTCCTTCCCGGATGGACAGGGTAAGGTTTTGCAACACGGGCTCCTCCGCGCCGGGATAGCGGAAGGAGACGTTTTTAAACGCCACAGAAGGGGCGATCCGATTCTCTCCTTCAGTTTCCCGGGGATGCAGGGGGATTTCCTCAAATTTCCGGTAGGCCGAGAAAATCCTGCCCATGTAGAGCAGCTCCGACATTCTGTCAGTGATGCGGAACAGGGCGGAGCCAAGGTTCAGAAAGAGACCTGTGTAAAAGACATAGTCGGCAGTGCCCAACCGTCCTCCCATGGCCAGAAGGGCAAATACGCCGTACACCAGAAAAAGCTGTCCCTGGGACACCAGCGCGGAAAGTCCCATGCTGCGGCTGATGCGGTTCATCTGGGCTGTCACCGCCCGCAGTTCTTTTCGGTTCAGCCGGCGGATTTTATCCATAATGATCCTGTCCATCCGGTACAGGCGCACATCCTTTCCCAGGGAATTGTCCCACACCAGACCTCCGTAGCTGCTGATCCGCCGCTCCACAGGAACGATGATCTCAAAGGTGCCGTTTTTGATTTTCCTGGTGCGTCCGGTGAGAAGTAGATTCAGCCCTGTGAGGGCGGCCACCGCCAGAAGGAGTATGGGAAAACTTCCGGCTGCCGCCGCTGCGGTGCCTCCTGCCAGGAAGACCGCATGGAGAATGTCAGGGATCATTTCCTGCAGCACTTGATCCAGGACGCTATAGTCGATAATAGGGCGCAGAGCCTGTTCTTTCAGATCCATAACCTCCGGGTTCTCCAGAAGGGCATAGTCCATGGACATGATTTTCTCCCCCACATGACATTTGAAATCATCTCGGAAGCGGGCTGAACAGACTTCCTGACGGGCAGCCAGAATTGCTCTGATGCTGTTCAGAGCCAGTCCGGAGAGCACCAGGGCCAGAGCCCACTGCAGGGCTTCCTGTCCATTTCCGGCCAGAAGGCTTTCCAGGATCTGCTTTGACAGCCAGATGCCGGTGAGAGCCTGCACTGCTTTGGCTGCCGCAGTTCCCGCCGCTGTCAGAAGGTAGGCCGGGGAGATTTTCAGAGTGAGCTTCATCACATAGAAAGGCAGGGCTGCCTGGGTGAGCCAAGTTTCCTTTTTCATTCTGTGCTGCCTCCTTCTCTGTAATACTTTGCCTGGGTCTGAAAGAGCTTTTCATAGTCCCCTTTCTTCCGGCACAGTTCTTCGTGGGTGCCCTGCTCTGCCACCCGACCCTCCTTCAACAGCAGAATCTGGTCGCAGAAGCGGGTGGAGTTCAGGCGGTGGGAGATGAAGATGGTGGTTCTTCCCTGGGCAATGGCGTGGAACTGCTCATAGACCCGGTGTTCCGCCAGAGCGTCCAGGGCGGCAGTGGGCTCGTCCAGAAGCAAGATGTTCCCACCTTTGTACAGCGCCCTGCAGATCACCAGGTTCTGCCTTTCACCCCCGGACAGCTCCACTCCGGAGGGTTCAATGGCCCGGGTCATGGGAGTGTCCATCTTATCCGAAAGAGAGTCTATCTTTTCCCAGAGCCCCGTCAGCCTCAAAGCCTTCTGGGCCGCTTCTTTCTCCAGAGGTGTGTTTGCCTCCTGCAGAGTGATATTCTCCAAAACAGTGCCCGGAAAAACTCTGGACTCCTGAAATACGGCGGCGATGCCCTCCCGGCAGGCGGCGAGATCCATCTGCCGCAGATCGGTGCCGTCGATGCGTATGGTGCCTTCATAGTCTTCATAAAAACCGCACAACAGCTTGACGATGGTGGTCTTACCCGCGCCGTTGTTTCCCACCAGGGCTACATGGGCGCCGGCAGGGATCCGACAGGAAAAATCCTTTAGGATGTAGGTTTCACTGCCGGGATAGCGGAAGGAAACCCTGTCAAATTCCACGGACCAGGGACCTTGTTTTGCAGGAACAATTCTGCTGTTGGTTGAGGCTGTAGCCTGGGCGGTGCAGGCTTCCGCCAGGAAATTCCTGTAGCTGTCAATCTGCCGGGCAGCGTCGGCCAGATCTATTCCGGAGCGCACCAGGGTCTGTCCCAGAGCGGCAAAGGAGGCGAACACCCCTGTATAGAGCACAAAGGCGTCGATGGAGAGTTCCCCTTCCGCACAGCCCAGGATCAGGAAAACGTATACGGCTCCTTCCCGCAGGAGGGCGGCAAGAAGATCCCCACCGGCGGACAGGGTCTTTTTGGCGGCAATCCTGGAGAGAAGCTGTTCATATTCCTTCTGCCAGCGGCGGTAGATGCCTTTGAGCCAGTCTCCCAGGGTGAAGAGCCGAATTTCTTTTCCGTAGCCGTAGTCATACATTAAGGAGAAAACATAATCTTTTCTGCGGGCCAGGGCAGCCTTTTCGTCCCGTAGGTTGTATTCATACCGGGAGGTGCGGTTTTCCAGGTAAAGGCTTATCCCCATGTTCAGCAGGGGCAGCAGAAGCAGGAGCGGCTGCAGGCGGCTCACCAGTATGGTGTAGAAGATCAGAACCGCTCCATTGGCCAGAATCCCTGTCCCGGCCCGGTGGATGGCAGGCACAAATCTGTCAACCCCGCCGGAAGCGCTGCTCATCCGGTTCAGAACGGCAGGATTTTCCAAATCCGTAAAGGGCATGGTCATGGTTCTCTCCTGGAGAGCTTCTTTCAACTTGAAACTCAGACCAGTGAACAGGTTTTCCTTCTTAAAGCCGTAGTAGACCATCAGAAAGGAAGAAGTCATGGAGGCGGCACACAGAATCGCAAAGTCCCCTGCAAACACAGAAAAACTGCCTTCCATAATGTCCCGCAGCAGCACCTGGGGCAGCAGCACGCCTACCGCCGGCGCCGCCGCCAGCGCCAGGGACTGCAGGGCAAAGAACAGAAAGCAGCTTTTGTCCGTCCGCCAGATCAGTTCCAGGTACCATTGGAGGTTCCTAAGGATTTTTTTCATAGGTATCCCTTTCTTCTAGTATAACTCCCACCAAATAACCACATGTTTTGTTTGTCAAAATTTCTATCTGCATCGTTGTTGTCAGGCATCGTGTACGACTCTTTTCTCCGTCTTGCAGGCTGAAAAAAGTGTTGTGGGCCATACTAGTTTTTTCATCTTATTGGATCCATTTTATCAGACCTATTCAGTGAAATCAAGGCGGCTGCTGGAGAAATATTTGACTGGACCGCCCCGAGGCAGTACACTATGGGAAGAGGGTTGCATCCGTAAGAGTTTACATAGAGGAATTGTTGTGGGTTATGCCAGCCTGGCGAATGCCGCCCCGTATACAAAAAATTGGCACAGTGAGGTAAGAATGCAGCACAAAGTATTGATTATTGAGGATGAAACAGATATAAATCGTCTGCTGTCTGAGATTCTGAAGGCGGACGGATACCTGCCTGTACAGGCATATTCCGGGACGGAAGGGCTTCTTCTGGCAGAGAGGGAATCTCCGGATCTGATCCTTCTGGATCTTATGCTGCCGGGGCTGTCCGGGGAAGCGCTTCTGGGGAAACTGCGGACGGAAAAACACTGCACGGCGCCCGTTCTGGTACTCTCCGCCAAAGGGTCTCTGCAGGATAAGGTGGGACTTCTGCGCATGGGGGCGGATGATTATATCACCAAACCTTTTGAGCCGGAGGAGGTGTCCGCCCGGGTGGTGGCGGCTTTGCGGCGCGGAGGCAGTGTACCGGAGCAGGGGAAGGTATGGAGCTATAAAAACTTAAGGCTCTGCCAGGAATCCCGAAAAGTCACGGTCAACGGTGCGGAACTGTCTCTGACGGCCCATGAATATGAACTGCTTCTGCTTTTTCTGCAGGCGCCGGAGAAAGTCTATTCCAGGGAAAACCTCTATGAACTGGTGTGGCGCAGCGGTTATTACGGGGAGAATAATACCGTGAATGTCCATGTGAGCAATCTACGGAAAAAGATCAAGGAAGCGGATCCGAAGAACGAGTATATCCGGACAGTGTATGGCATTGGCTTTCAGCTGAAGTAAAAGAAAATCTTTACGACTTCTTTAAAAGTTTTTTA
>CAJUNZ010000128.1 GCA_910587755.1 uncultured Acetatifactor sp.
TGGGACAGAGGTGGCAAAAATGGATCTGGAACAGATAGGACCTTTGTTTGAGAACCATTCCCGCTTCCCCAGAAGGGTCAATACGGAGTTTGTGGAGGTGTCCGACAGAAATCACTGCTTTATGCGGGTATGGGAGCGTGGAACCGGAGAAACTTTGGCCTGCGGCACAGGCTGCTGTGCCGTGGCGGCAGCCTGCATCTTAAACGGATTTACAGAAAATGCGCTTACAGTAAGGGTTCTTGGGGGAGAGCTGTTCATAGAGTGGGACAGGGAGAAAAATGAGATCTATATGACAGGACCCGCTGTCACTGTGTTTGAAGGGGAAGTGTAAAAGGGCAGGGATTCAGTGGCGGAAGTATATCACAGAAATGAGAGAGACGGAAAGTGGAGAGAAGGGGCGGGACGGAAGGCGAAACTCATAAGTTTGAAAGGAAGGCAGGCAGCATGAGCGGATACAGCATGGGACGTCTGGAATCTCTGGCCCAGATTACTCTCTCGGAGGAGGAGAGAGAGCAGGCGGCAGAGGATCTGGAGAAAATGCTTGGGCTTATTGGCAAGTTGGAGGAGCTGGACACGGAAGGGGTGGAACCCATGTCCCATGTGCTTCCGGTGCAGAATGTATTTCGGGAAGATTTGGAGGGAGAGGGCGGAGACAGGAGGTGCAGTGTGCCTTCCGGCAGAGACGGTATGTTCGTGGTGCCCAGAACTTTTCAATAAAATGATTCAAATAAGGTCAATGCGCGCTAAAGAAGTGTCTGTTTCTGCAATGTTCTTTATAGCAATATTCTTTATGGATGAGGTAGAAGCATGGATTTATTATCCCTTTCGGCAGTGGAACTGGGAAAGGCCATCAGGGAAGGCAGTACCACGGCAGTGGAAGCCACAGAAGCGGTGCTGGCCCGGATTGAGGCGGTGGAGGACAGATTTCACTGTTATGTGACCGTGGACAGGGCGGGAGCGTTGGACAAGGCCCGGATTGTGCAGAGAAAGATCGAAGAAGGGCAGCTTAACGGCCCTCTGGCGGGGGTGCCCATGGCTGTAAAGGACAATCTCTGTACGGCGGGAATGCGGACCACCTGTGGATCAAGAATGCTGGATGCCTTTGTGCCGGGTTATACTGCGGAGGCGGTGGAGAATCTGGAGAGGGCAGGGGCAGTTTTGATTGGAAAGACAAATATGGACGAGTTTGCCATGGGTTCCACTACGGAGACATCGTTTTACGGCCCCACGTTGAATCCCTGCAGCCCGGGGCATGTGCCGGGGGGTTCCTCCGGCGGCTCTGCGGCAGCTGTGGCGGCGGGGGAGTGTTTTTTTGCCCTGGGTTCCGACACAGGGGGCTCTATACGCCAGCCGGCTTCCCACTGTGGTGTGGTGGGGTTGAAGCCAACTTTTGGCACCGTATCCCGCTACGGGCTGGTGGCATACGGTTCTTCTCTGGAGCAGGCAGGTCCCTTGGGCAGAACGGTGGAGGACTGCGCAGCCGTTTTGGAAGCTATGTCCGGCGGAGAGACAGGACAGCGGAGGAAGGATTCCACACTTGTGAGCAGGGAAGATATGGATTTCACTTCTGCGCTGAGACCTGAGGTGAAAAATCTGCGCATAGGGATTCCCAGGGATTATTTTGGGGAGGGGCTTGACCGCCGGGTGAAAGAGGCCGTGCTGGGGGCGGCGGAGGTTTTCCGGAAAAACGGCGCACTGGTGGAGGAGTTCGACTTAGGGTTTACAGAGTATGCGGTTCCGGCTTACTATGTCATTGCCTCGGCGGAGGCCAGTTCCAATCTGGGAAGATTTGACGGTGTCAAGTATGGCTTTCGGGCGGAACAGGCCCGGGATCTGCAGCAGATGTACAGGCAGACCCGTTCTCGGGGGTTTGGGACAGAGGTGAAACGCCGTATTCTGCTGGGGAGTTTTGTGCTCAGCGCGGGGTATTACGATGCCTGCTATCTGAAAGCTCTCCGGGCCAGAGCCATGATAAAGACTGCTTTTGACCGGGCTTTTGAGAGATATGACTGTATCCTGGGGCCTGTTGCTCCCACTGCCGCGCCCAGGGTGGGGGAGGGCCTGTCCGACCCGGTGAGGATGTACCTGGGGGACATCTACACTGTTTCGGCCAATCTGGCGGGGCTGCCTGGGATCTGTGTTCCCTGCGGTACAGATGGCTGCGGCCTGCCTGTGGGTCTGCAGCTGGTGGCAGCATGTTTTCAGGAGAAAAAGCTGCTGCGGTCGGCATATGCCTATGAATGCCTGAAAGGGGCAGGAAAGTGCCCAGAGGAAAAGAACCCCTGAAGGGAGCAGGAAAGTGCCCAGGGGAAAGGAACTCCTGAGGGGAGCAGGAAAGTACCCAGGGGAAAAGAAGGCCTGAAGGGAGGGTGGGAAAGTGTGTGAGGGAAATGAAGGCTCTAAGGCGGCAGAGAAAGCGGTGGAGGGATATGAAGCGGTAATCGGGTTGGAAGTCCATGTGGAACTTGCCACCAGAACAAAAATATTCTGCGGATGTTCCACGGCCTTCGGAGGCAGGCCCAATGCCCATACCTGCCCGGTGTGTACAGGTATGCCCGGGGCTTTGCCTGTGCTGAACAGGAAGGTGCTGGAATACGCGGTGGCGGTGGGACTGGCAGCCAACTGTACCATTACAAGATTTTCCAGGTTTGACAGAAAAAATTATTTCTATCCGGATAACCCCCAGAGCTATCAGATATCCCAGCTCTACCTTCCTATCTGCCGGGATGGGTATATTGAGATAGAGCTGGAGAGAGAACTTCCATCCGGGGGAGAGTCAGACTCTGCAGAAGAAACATTTCCGGCGGAAAAGTCCTGGAATAGCGCCCAAAAGAGAATCCGGATCCATGAGATTCACATGGAGGAGGATGCAGGAAAACTGACCCATGATGAGCAGGGGGGATGCACTCTGGTTGACTACAATCGTGCCGGTGTACCGCTGATAGAAATTGTCACTCAGCCGGATATGGGCAGCGCCCGGGAGGTGGTGGCCTTTTTGGAGAAGCTGCGCCTGATCATCCGCTATCTGGGGGCCGGTGACTGCAGGCTCCAGGAGGGCTCCATGAGAGTGGATGTGAATCTGTCCGTTCGTCCCAGGGGAGCCCGGGAGATGGGGACCCGCACGGAGATGAAAAATCTTGGCTCCTTCCATGGGATTGAGATGGCCATAGAATCAGAGCGTAACCGCCAGACAGCCATACTGGAGTCCGGGGGAGCGGTGATCCAGGAGACAAGGCGGTGGGATGAGGAAAAGGGGATCTCTCATCCCATGCGCTCCAAGGAGGAAGCCCGGGACTACCGCTATTTTCCGGAGCCAGACCTGGTACCTGTGGTGATTGGGGAGGATTATCTGGAGAGAATCAGGGCGGCACAGCCGGAGATGGCCTGGGAGAAGAGACAGCGCTTTCTGGAAGAGTATCCGATCCCGGAATATGATATACGAATCATTACGGCTTCCAGGAGGATGTCAGACATTTTTGAGGCCGCCGTTGTCCTGGGAAGTCCACCCAAAAAGGTGTCAAACTGGCTCATGGGGGAGACGCTGCGTTTGCTGAAGGAAAAGGGACAGGATTCGGAGGAAATCCGTTTTTCCCCTGAAAATCTGGCGAAACTGATAGCTCTTGTGGAGAACAGGGTCATCAGCACCACTGTGGCCAAGGAAGTCTTTGCGGTTTTATTTGAGGAAGACATGGATCCGGTGGAATATGTGGAAAAAAATGAACTGAAGACAGCCGGAAACCAGGTAATCCTGCGCAGAGTGGCGGAGGAAGTGATTGCCTCCAACCATAAATCCGCGGAGGATTACCGGGGCGGAAAGGATCGGGCGCTGGGGTACCTGGTGGGGCAGGTCATGAAAGCCCTGAAAGGAAAAGCGGATCCGGTACAGGTGAAGGAGCAGCTCAAGGAGCTGCTGTAAGGTGCTGCTGCAGTATATAGTCCAGGCAGCTGCGGGCAGCTTCCGGTCTTTGGGTGTTTGCCACCACTGCTATGACTGCCTGGCCGCCGGAGAAGGAGTAGCTTTCTTTCAGGGCGGCGGCATTGTCGAGGAAGATCCCCACGGGCACAGGGTCCTCCATGGTGAGGGGATCTCTGGGATCCTGACCGTCGGGGTTATAGGAGTAGTCAAGGTTGTCTTTCATGGCATCCATCACCCCTTGGTCCACATAGTAGAAACAGGGGCTGTACGCCGCAGTCTGTTCTTCCGTCAGGAAATCTCTCAGATCGTAGAAGATACCATTGACCGCATAGAGCTCCATGGTGGCTGGATCGGAGATAAAGATATCTGCTTCGTTGGAAGCTACATAGACCATTAGCTTTTTGCCCGAGGCCACAGTGATCTGGTCGTGCCCGCCCGGATTGATGCGCAGGGAGGCGTCAAAGATAACCTGGCTTTCCTGTAAATCCAGGCCCAGATAGTCTGCAAAGCCCTGGCTGTACTGGCCCCCGGGCGCAAGCTCCGTTCCGTTTACCAGGACCGCGTAAAGGGCGGTATCCTTACGTCCTGCCAGCTGGCCGACCAGCGACAGGATCAGAAAAGCTCCGGCAGCCACGGCGGCCAGATGCCATTTGTAGTAATAGAAAAAATAAGACAGTCTCTCCCTGAGAGGCTTGTGCTTTAATGCTTCCCGTTCTTCCCTGAATTCATCCATCAGCGGCATGACAGTTCCACCTTTCCTGTTTATTGACAAGTCAATCATACGAGCCTGCAGGAACAATGTCAAGAACGCGATTCTGGACAGATTCTAAAAAAAGGATAAAAAGAGGGGCACTTTGGAAAGTTTTCTTGAAAGTTGGAGCCGGATAGTATATGATGGGTGAGATGGAATAAAAAATACGAAAAAGGACAGGTGTGTGAGATGAGTGACACGTATGTGGAATGCCTTGTAAAGGCAAGGACATCCT
The DNA here is from genome assembly GCA_910587755.1 of uncultured Acetatifactor sp. GTDB lineage: Bacteria > Bacillota > Clostridia > Lachnospirales > Lachnospiraceae > Acetatifactor. The sequence goes on from CAJUNZ010000128.1 coordinate 4,903, forward strand.
TGTTGGGTAAAATTTTTAAGAGTCTGTTGATGGCCATGACGGTGGTGTTCATACTGGCAATGTTTGTCATGCCGCCAGTGATGACACTGGCTCTGATCGGCGCTATCCTCACAGGTGTGGGAGCTTATTTTGTGAACCTGTTTACAGATCTGGAATATGAGTATCTCTACCTGGACAAGGAACTGACAGTGGACAAGATTATGGCTAAGACAAAAAGGAAGCGTATGGCCGTCTATCAGCTGGACAAGATGGAGATCCTGGCGCCGGTGAAGAGCCACCAGCTGGACAGTTTCAGGAATCGCAGTGCCAAACAGAAAGATTACAGCATCGGCCTGGAACTTAAACCCGACAGGCGCTATGCCATGTATTATGAAGGAAACGAAAAAATTCTTCTGAGCCCCTCGGAGGAGCTGGTCAA
>CAJUNZ010000129.1 GCA_910587755.1 uncultured Acetatifactor sp.
AGATCGTATTCGGTGACTGGAGTTCAGACGTGTGCTCTTCCGATCTGAAGAATACCACCAGATCGGAAGCATATCAGGAGATTCGTGACGCTCTTTTGAACGGGGACATTTCCTGGGATGCGGAGGGAATAAAGGACAGGAATGTCCATGCGGGGAATCTGGCCCGCAGTAGCCATAACCATGCAGGAAGCCGCTCCGGTGCAGATATGCCACAGACAGAATGCGCCAGCCCACAGGAGATCCACCAGACCTACTCGAAGCTGTTCGGAATGCTGACCCTGAACGCCGCACACCGGGCGCACCTGCGCTCGGAGAAGCGTGGTCTTACGGACGAACAGATCGACAGGCTGGGATTTAAGAGCACCCCGCCTTATTTTCTGTGCCGCTCCCTGACGGAGAGGCTGATCAGGCAGGGATGCAGGGTGGAAGGGGTTCCGGGATTTTATTTCCACAAAGGCGGATACTGGACCGTGAAATTCAGCGGCCGCATGGCAGGGCTCTTAATTCCGGCTGTTGGCATGGACGGATTGATCCGGGGAGCCCAGATCCTTCTGGATGTTCCGATGAAAAACAAGGATGATCCGCCTGAGAAAGCCGGGGCGAAATATATCTGGTTTTCCTCTTCGGCCCAAAATCTTGGGGCCAGCTCCGGAAGCCCGGTCCATTTCATAGGGAACCCTTTTGCCAGGACGGTCTACGTTACAGAGGGGATACTGAAAGCGGATATTGCTTACTTTTTGCTGAACCGCTCTTTCGTTGCGGTTGCAGGGGCAAACAATGTGGCAGGGCTGGGGCCTGTGTTTGCACAGCTGGCACGGAATGGGACAAAAACAATCGTTGAAGCCTATGACATGGACAAGTACAGCAATGAGATGGTCGCCAAAGGAAGCGCTAGGCTCCATCTGTTGGCAAAGGAACATGGCCTGGAATGCCGGAGCCTGACATGGAATCCCAATTATAAGGGGATTGACGACTGGCTGCTTGCGCTCCGGGAAGAAAACTGGCAGAGAGAGGGAGAGAAGGAAGCTCCTGTGATCTTTTGCCAGGATAAACTGGGAACTGTGGAGGCAGGCAAGGAGTATTCTGGTGAATCATGCAGATTCCGTATCTACCAGCTTGCTTTCGGCAGGGGGAAGGATACATTTTCTTATGCTTTTAAAGGAATCAGGGATCTGCATAAAGCCGGGTACGAACAGCCGCCGGCCTCGGATTATCAGATGGTATGCGATTCCGGGCTTGTCTGTCCGGAAAAGTGGAAGGACAGGGAGATACTGGAAGAGATTTCCGCACATTATGGGGACCGCACGCCGGACGGTTATAAAGGACGGCCGCTTGCGTCTTCGGATGTGGTGGAACTGGATAACGGGGCAGGCCGCCGCTATTTTTATTTAGATGGCAGGACATTTGAACCGATCCGTTTTTCCCCGTTCCTCGCAAAGCCGATGGAAGGATGAGGAACGGACAGCAGCTATGGCATGGAATGGGACTTTCCTGTTCCGTGCCGTTTTTGACAGGAGGAAATATGAGCGCACTGGAAGAGATGAAGATCGAGATCAATATAGGAGACGTTTCCCTTGAAGAGGACGGATTTTCTGCAGTAACAGATGCATTTGAGAATCCATTTGAGGAAGAAACAGGGAGCAGGGAAGAGCTGCCGGTCCAGGATGCAGGCATGGAGACCGAAAAGACGGTGGAAACCGCAGAAAAAAACGACAGCCAGGAAACCGGGGCGGAAGCTTCCGGCATGGAAACGGATTCGGAGGACAAGAAGCGTGCGGAACATGGGGCAGCAGAGGCCAGGCGGAAAGAAGAATGGGAAGCCAGGCAGCAGGAAAAAAAGGAGTTAAAAAAAGCGCTGTTGGAACGCATCAAGGCGATGAATGATGCGGAGCTGATCTCAGAATCCATGAAACGGGTGGAGGCCGATACAGAAAAGCTGACACGCCGCAATATGAAGGAATGTGTTTCTGAATATATCCAGACTTTATGCCTGGAGGATGTAGCATTTGCGGGACAGGTCATGCTTCCCCAGAAGAACATGGTTCGCTGCTTTCAGTATATCAACCGGAAGGCCTATGAATATGTCTAGGACGAGATGAAGGCAGCCGGTGTCCGACCGGACCGGGATACGCCCTGTTATTCCAGCGATATCCCGGATGATATCTGTTATCACTGGGCAGAAGAATATTTTCGTACCGAAGACGTGAAAGAAGATAAAGAGGATGAAGAAGAATTTGTCCCTAGGCCCTATGTAGAAAGGGCAGCAGCCGGCCCCAAAAGAAAGAAAGCCGGTACAAAGAAATCCTCTGCAAAAAAACGGCAGAAAAGAAAGTAGAAAAAAAGGAATCTGCCGACAGCGGACAACTGTCTTTTATGGAGCAGCTTTCTTTTGAAAGCGTGCAGACATCGGAAAAGAAAGCAGGATGAACATTTGATGGAGGTGAAAAAGATGATCGCTTATAAAGGTTTTGATCCTGGTCTTATCTGCCGGGGATATCAGTTTGTACTGGGCCTCAATAAGACGGAGAAAGCGAACTGCCGTCAGAACGGTTTCCACTGTGCGGAAAACCCACTGGACTGTCTTACCTATTATTCCGATATGGACCGGGCGGAATATTACATTGTAAATGCCGGGGGCGACATTGACGAGGATGGAGACGATACGAAGATCTCCTGCACGGAACTGACCATACTGAAAAAGCTGACAAAGGAGGAATTCTTTCTCCATGGCCTTGCATTCCTGGCTGACCATCCGTTACGGGAATGGAGCAGCCATGTGGCAAAGGACAAGGCAAAGGCAGCTTCTGGGTATGCCGTGGTGAGAGGGATCAATCCGGCAGCCAGCGGAAAACGGGGAGATATCCTCGCTTTTGCAAAAGAAGACCCAGCAAATGGGCATATTGTCCAGATCGCCCTGGCACAGGTAGATGGAAAAAAGCTCCTTCCTGATATCTGGTATGGCGCGGATCTGACAGAAAGGCAGGTGGCTTTGCCGTGAGAAAAAAAGAATTGCTGAAGTTAGGGAACATGAGTGCCACAGCTAAAATGATGCAGACAGCAGAGGCAGACCCGCCGCAGCGTACCGTATATCGCAGCTGGAGCGGTGAGCATGCCTACTTATCGTACCAATATGGGCTGTATATGCGCTGCCAGGTCATACAGGGCTTTTTAAAAACGGCATTTTTCCTTCCGGAATATTTGCGGACGGGAGGGAGAAAGCCGGTCTATGAGCTGTACATTGATAAGGAAAAGGGAGAATTTCTCACCTATGACCAGATTACACAGAAATGGCGGACGGCAAAGCTTGACATGCTTCCCTGGCCGGGGTATGTTTACCATTCTGAGAAAAAATGGATCAGCCCGCAGGAGTATAGCTTGATTAGAAAATACCTCGGTGGAGAACACGGGGGCTATCGGGGGCTTCTGGAGTATCAGCTAAAGATTCGGGCAGAGGAACTGAAACGATGCCATAAAAAAGAAACCGATCCGTGGGATTTAGAGCTGGAACAGACCCCGGAGTTACCCAAAGACTGGGACCGATGGGTGAGCAAAGTAGGGATTACAGAAAATTACATCTTTTACCAGTACAGCAGGAAAGGGGCAAAGACGGGATACTGCACGTTTTGCGAGAAAGACGTGGCAGTCAGGAATCCCCGCAATAATAAGACGGGACACTGCCCGCGCTGCCGCCATGAAATTGTTTACAAAGCCATTGGGAAAGCCGGCACAGTTGTAACGGAGTACAACAACATGTACCTGATGCAGAGGTGCGAGGATGGTTTTATCCTCCGCGAATTCAAGGGATACCGCAAATATCCCAAGGGGAATTACAGGAATCCGGAACGCAGCAGTTGGGAAGTCCGGAGAGCGATTTACAACCATCATGCAGAACCCCGGAACGCTTATTACTGGGGCATGTATAAACAATCTGAAGCCCGGTGGATCAGGACTGGCTTTTGCAGTCCGGGCTGGTATGGGGATGGGAGCGGACGGGTTTACGGAAAAACTCTTCCGACACTCGGTGCGAGAGAATTGCGTTGTACCGGGATGATTGAGATCCTGCAGGATAAGAAGGAGATCGACCCGGAAAAGTATCTTGCGGTTCTTGAATGCATACCGCAGCTGGAGCTGCTGGCAAAGGCCCATCTGCCTGCCCTGGTGACAGAATGCATGGGTAATTATTACGGTTTTGGAAAAGCTTTTCAGAACCCGGAATCCGGAAGCCTGCTGAAGCTTTTGGGAATTGATTCCCAGCAGTTGAAGCGGCTCCGGGAAAACAAGGGCGGAAGGCAGTTCCTGGAATGGCTTCAATATGAAAAGGCTACCGGAAAATGCCTGCCGGATGAGGCTGTCGCATGGTTCTGCAAAGAAAATATTCTGCCGGAAAGACTGCGGTTTATCACGGATCGGATGAGTATCGTTCAAATTTACAATTACATTCGGCGCCAGATGCGGGAAACCCGTATGAAAAGCAGCGAGGTACTCACCACATGGAGCGATTACCTTTCTATGGCCTGCCGCCTCAAAATGGATACGAACGATGCGATTATTTACCGAGTTCGGAAGCTGAGGAAGCGGCATGATGAGCTGGCAGAGCTTTGCGGGCGGAAGGAACTTGCAGTCAGAGCCGGGGAGGTTCTGGAGAAATATCCGCATGTCGAGGATATCTGTCAGGAAATAACAGAAGTCTACGGGTATACAGGGAAGGATTACGTCGTTGTTGTCCCGTCCCGGATTGAAGAGATTATGGAGGAGGGAGAAAAGCTCCATCATTGTGTCGGGAGCAGCGACCGGTACTGGGAACGCATGGAAAGAAGAGAAAGCTATGTGCTGTTTCTGCGCAGGACCTCAAAACCGGACACTCCGTATTATACCCTGGAGATTGAGCCGGACGGAACCGTGAGGCAGAAGCGGACCATGTATGACCGTCAGAACAAAGATATCAAAGATGCAGAAAAATTCCTGCGGGAATGGCAGAAGGTGATTTCCAAAAGAATCACCGCAAAGGAAAGGGGGCTTGCAGAAAAAAGCCGTATTTTGCGGAACCAGGAATTTACGCAGATGCGGGAGAACCAGGTCATCATCCATACCGGCGATCTGCAGGGCCGGCTTCTGGCTGATGTTCTGATGAAGGATCTGATGGAGAACAAAGAGGCGCTTGCGGAACCTGTATTGGCAGGTGCCGCTTAATAAGTGATGTTGTATCATAATACTTGACACTTCCACTTCACAGATTTATAAAAAAAGT
>CAJUNZ010000130.1 GCA_910587755.1 uncultured Acetatifactor sp.
CAAAGGGCTTGGGCAAATAGTCGTCCGCACCGGCGTCCAGCCCCCGGATGCGGTCGTCAATTTGAGTCTTTGCTGTGAGGAGTAGGATGGGCGTTTTGCATCCTTTTTTTCGCAGGGCGGCAAGAATATCTATGCCGTCTCGTCCGGGCATCATGATGTCAAGAATAATCCCGTCATAGCTGCCGGATACAGCGTAGTCATAAGCGTCCTTGCCATTGTACACGGCATCCACAAGATATTTGTGATAAGTCAGGATGTCCACCACAGCTTCGGAAAGCGGCCGTTCATCCTCGGCGTACAGCAGTTTCATAGGCTCCTCCTTTGGACAGGTCAGTTTCATTTTCATAAGTATACCACACAAAGCTTTAGATGTCTTATTGAAAACAGCCGGTGTGTGAAATATGTTTAGTTCTACTGATGGATCCAGCCGGAAATTCAAGCAGCATGCGGCCCGGTCAGACATATTTTTGCAGTGAAATGCGGATTGTGGTGGACTTTTTGACAGAGGGGAAGTATTATGTAGCTATGGACCAGAAAACTCTGGTGGTACCAAACACCGGCAGTTTCACTGATCCCGGCTTCACAGCTTGAAGCAAAATGTTTGGCATGATATAATCATTCCGACAGATCTATACTGCAGGCCGCCAGGATTTACAGTGGTGTACTCGTGAAAGCACCTGGCTGGCGGTCTGCAGTCCAGTTGTACTGCATATTTAACCGGTGTGCAGTATAAATTGAGGAAAAGCCGGAAGAGTATAAAAACAGAAGAGTCTTGGAAGCTGGAAGAACATGAAGCCGGAAGTGCTTGGGAAGTCAGAAGAACATGAAAAGTCAGAAGAACATGGAAAGTCGCAAGGACCTGAAAAGTCTGAAAAGCCAGTTGAACACGGAAAGCCGGAAAAAGCAGAGAACGGAAAAATCCGGGGATGCTGTGTCTGGGGAAGTGCGTATCTCCGTGCGCAACCTGGTGGAATTTATCCTGCGTCATGGGGATATAGACAGCCGTCACAGGGTTTCGCCGGAAAATGCCATGCTGGAGGGCGGCAGAATCCACAGAAAAATCCAGCGCAGGATGGGAGCGGAGTATCAGGCGGAGGTTCCGCTGAAGCTCACTCTGCCCGCGGGGGCATACCACCTGACTGTGGAGGGCCGGGCGGATGGCATCATACATCGGGAGGGCCGGGTGATCATTGACGAGATCAAGGGCACTTACCGGGATGTGAACAGAATGAGGGAGCCCCTGCCCCTGCATATGGCTCAGGCTAAGTGCTATGCCTACATATACGGCCTTCAGGAGGGGCTGGGGGAAGTGGAGGTACGGCTTACCTACTGCAGTCTGCCCTCAGAGGAAATCCGGTATTTTGAAGAAAAATTTCTCTTTGGACAGCTGCAGGAGTGGTTTGAGGGGCTGATTAACGCCTATAGAAAGTGGTCGGACTATTCCTGGGAGTGGCATGGTATCAGACAGGCTTCCATTCAGGGGCTGGAATTTCCATTCCCTTACCGCCAGGGACAAAGGGAGCTGGCGGTGAATGTGTACAGGACCATTTATCATAGGAAGAAACTCTTTCTGGAGGCTCCCACCGGAGCGGGAAAAACCATTACCACCATCTATCCTGCTGTCCAGGCTGTGGGGAAGGGTATGGGGGATAAGCTGTTCTACCTGACGGCCAAGACCATAACCCGCGCTGTGGCGGAGGAGGCCCTGCATTCTCTCCGAAGAAAAGGGCTGCGCATGAAAAGTGTGGTGCTGACAGCGAAGGAAAAGATCTGTTTTATGGAGGAGGCGGACTGCAGTCCGGAAAACTGCCCCTATGCCAAAGGCCATTATGACCGTATCAATGACGCTGTGTTTGATCTGCTGACTACCCAGGAGAGTTTTGACAGGGAAAGAATTGAGGAGTATGCCCGCAGACACCAGGTCTGTCCTTTTGAGATGTGTCTGGACGTGAGCCTGTATGCGGATGCGGTTATCTGTGATTACAATTACCTATTTGACCCTCATGTGTATCTAAAGAGGTTCTTTGGAGATTCTGTAAAAGGAGATTATCTTTTTCTCATTGACGAAGCCCACAATCTACTGGAGCGCGGCAGGGAAATGTACAGCGCGGTTCTGTGGGTGGAAGATTTTGTGACACTTATGTCAGAAATAAAAGAGACAAATGTGTCAGGAAGTAAGAGAACGCAGAAAAGCCCGAGAAAACCGGCTATGGACGGACAGATCACATTGGAAATGACACAGGAGTTGACATGTGAGTCATTTATAAAATCGACACAAGTGTCAGAAAAAGGCGCTCGGGAGGAGGAGAAACTGCCCCGTTTACTGGAAAGGTGCTGTCGGGAACTGTCCGCCCTGGAGCATGTCAGAGGACAGGACATTCTGGTGCAAGATATTGATGTATTTGTGCAGGCCCTTATGGGGCTCCATGCAGTTATGGAAGACTGTCTCTCAGAGCAGGATGAGCATAAGATACCTTTCCGTGACCGTCTGCTGGACTTTTATTTTGAAGTCAGCCACTTTCTGGAGATATACGAACTTCTGGACAATGGCTACGTGAAGTACACGCATCTGGGGGAGGACGGGAGGCTTATGCTGAAACTGTTCTGTGTCAATCCCCGGGAAAACCTGAAGACCTGCCTCCTTCGGGGGCGCAGCAGCATTCTGTTTTCCGCCACTTTTCTGCCCATTCAGTATTACAAGAAGCTGCTGGGCGGGGAGGAGGAGGACTATGAGGTATATGCCCAGTCCGTTTTCTCCACTGACAGGCGGGGGCTGTTTGTGGCTGGAGACGTGACCAGCAGGTATGCCAGGCGCTCCCAGGAGGAGTATGGGAAGATGGCCCGCTACATTGAGGAGATTGTAAAGAACCGTCCCGGCAATTATATGGTGTTCTGTCCCTCCCATGCCTTTTTGCGGGTGCTTCATGAGAAGTATGTGGAGAATTATTCCGGGGAGGGAAGGGAGTGCCTTGTGCAGGGAGAGTCCATGAACGAGGCGGAGAGGGAAGCGTTCCTGGCCAGGTTTCAGGGGGGAGGGGAGGGCGTGCTGATTGGCTTCTGTGTGCTTGGGGGGATTTTCGGGGAGGGCATAGACCTTAAAAATGACAGTCTCATAGGTGTTATCGTGGCGGGGACCGGCCTGCCCATGGTCTGCGGCGAGAGGGAGATTCTGCGGGAGCATTTTGCCGGGGAAGGGGAGGACGGTTTCGACTATGCATACCGTTATCCCGGCATGAACAAGGTACTGCAGGCGGCGGGGCGCGTAATCCGCACTATTGAAGATGTTGGAGTGATTGTTTTGCTGGATGACAGGTTTCTACAGCCTGCATACCGCAGACTTTTTCCCCGGGAATGGGAAAACTACGATATTGTAACGGTTAATTCTGTGGCAGAGAGGGTGAAATATTTCTGGAGGCAGTGGACCTGAACGGGAAAAAAATAAATTTCGTTCTAAATCAAGCAGGAAAAAGTGGAAATGACATGCAAAATATGCTAAAATGACAGTTGTGTAAATGTGGATAAGTCGGTGGATTTTGTGGATTTTTTGAGGATTCTCTGGGGATTGCCTGGGGATAGCATCCACAAAAAATGACAGTTGAATCAAGTTATCCACAAAGGAGCGGTTTTCAGGCCAATTTTCGTACTGATTTGGTCAATAAGCGGCCTGAAAATGTGTATAAGTATATAGGAGGAAAGATTATGTGGGCAAATGAGAGTGTGTTTTACCAGATTTATCCACTGGGGTTCTGCGGGGCTCCTTTTGATAATGACGGGGTGCTGGAGCACCGGATCCTGAAAGTTCTGGACTGGATTCCCCATATCAGGAAGCTTGGGGCGGATGCGGTGTACTTTTCGCCGCTCTTTGAGTCAGATACTCATGGATATAATACAAGAGACTATAGAAAAGTAGACGTACGCTTGGGGACTAATGAAGATTTTAAGGAAGTATGCCAGGCTTTACACGACAATGGAATCAAGGTAGTACTGGACGGAGTATTCAACCATGTGGGCAGGGGATTTGGTCCTTTTATGGATGTGCTCCGCAACAGAGAGCAGTCTCCCTATGTGGGATGGTTCCAGCGCATTGCCTTTGACGGCAATTCTTGCTACAATGACGGCCTGTGGTATGAGGGCTGGGAGGGGAATTATGATCTGGTCAAGCTGAACCTGCACAATGAAGATGTGGTGAATTACCTGCTGGAGAGCGTGAAGAGCTGGGTGGAGGAGTTTGACATAGACGGACTGCGCCTGGATGTGGCATACTGCCTGGATGAAGGGTTCCTGCGCAGGCTTCGGGGCTATACAAACGGGCTGAAGGAAGACTTTTTCCTGGTAGGCGAGATGCTTCATGGAGACTATAACAGAGTGATGAATGACGGTATGCTTCACTCCGCCACCAATTATGAGTGCTATAAGGGGCTTCACAGCAGCTTTAACAGCATGAACATGTTTGAGATTGTCCATTCCCTTTTGCGGCAGTTCGGGCCGGAGAACTGGACTCTATACAAGGGCAAACATCTTCTGAGCTTTGTGGACAACCATGACGTGAGCAGGGTGGCAAGTATCCTGAACAATGAAAAACATCTCCCCCTGATCTATGCCATGGCCTTTGGCATGCCCGGCATTCCCTGCGTGTACTATGGCAGTGAATGGGGAGCCAAGGCGCTGAAGTCCCAGGGGGATCCGGCTCTGCGGCAGAGCTTTGAGGAGCCCCAGTGGACGGAGCTCTCAGAGTGGATCAGCGCTCTCAGCGCCGCCAAGAAGCAGTCGGAGGCCCTTAACTATGGCGCGTTTCGTTCGGTGCTTCTGACCAACAGGCAGTGCATCTTTGAGAGACGGGCGGAGCACGAGAGGGTTCTGGTGGCAATCAATGCGGACGAGAATGACTTTACAGCCCACTTTGACGCCGGGTGCGGCAGGGCGGTGGATCTGATCAGCGGCAAGGAGCATGATTTCGGCGGAGGAAGCGTGCTGCCTGCTTACAGCGCATATTATTGGAAGATGGAGAGATAGAGAAGTAAAAAAGCGAAATAAGAGCCGTTAAAGGCGAAAGAGACAGCCCCTGCCGGAATGCGTTCCGTGGGGGCTGTCTTTTTTGAAAAGGCATGATCTGTGGCAGTGTAAACTTTTTGAAAAGACATGATCTGTGACAGTGTAAACTTTTTGAAAAGGCATGATCTGTGGCAAATGTAAAATTTTTCCACCTGTGCGGTTGGGATATAGTTAGGAGCGGCAATAAAACAATG
>CAJUNZ010000131.1 GCA_910587755.1 uncultured Acetatifactor sp.
ATGGTGCTGCTTACTTTTGCAATTCTTATTGTCGCCATTTTGGAATATGTCAACCATAAAAAAATAGCACCCCCGCTCCTGCAAAGTAAGGGTGCTATTTTTTATAACCTGATCTTCGCCGGAAACGGATAGGTGTGTACTATCGTATCGGCTTCCTTGATAAGCATATTATATCCCATACATAAAGAACCGTCAAGCATAAAAAACGGCTCCTGCACAGGCAGGAACCGCCCAGACACTATGCCTGACAGCAGCAAAAACCCCCTTGGACTGCTGCCCGCTTCAGACTGCACAAAACTGTCCTAATCCAATTCAGCCCGGCTAAACAAGTCCAAAATCAGCTCTTTGTCATCACAGGCTTTCTTAAACCCAAGTATAAAATCGGCCAGCGCATCCTTATCCCCTGAATAAGCACAAAACATATCCGCCTCCGGATCAAAGTGAATCTTCTCCTGCAGTTCCGGACATTTTTCATCCAAAAAAATCTGCGCCAGACTGCCCCAGTCATAGCCATTTCCTATAAAACCTTCCTCTGCGCGGCTGTCGAAAACCTCCTGAAGATATCCCCCTGCCGTTAAACAGACGGAAGCTCCTGATTTGAGCTCCACCCAGATAAAAGGTGCAATATCACTCTTAAACTGCTCTGTAACTTGCATTTTACCTCCCCGCCCGCTCCAACGGGCATATCAGCCAATAGTTTATGATTCAATGGCAGCCATATCCGCCTTCATCACCCCATATGCACTGCCCACAGTCCCACCCTGAAGCAAGTGCCCACGGACATTTCTCTGCAGGCTCGTCTTCCCGGGCAGACCTCCATACTCTGCCTCCCGGGGTGCCCGGAAAAGCCACTCCATATATCCCCTGTCCTCCTGGTCCACCTCCAAAATCCGGAAACGCTCCTGGAAAGAACGGATGTGGGATGATTCCGGCAGCAAATTCTTCAAAGCCGGTGACAGCAGCCAGGAGTCACAGGCATATCTGTCATACTTCAGTTCCGGAAAATAAGTCCGGAAAAAAACTCCCGCCCTCCTCAGAGAATCATCCACCGACTCTCCGGACAAATCCGCATCTGAAGGAATATGTATCCCTATGGTTCCAGATGTCCTCTGTTCCGAAATCTGGTACTCCAGGGCGCCGACGCGGAACAGATCCAGGCTAAGCTGCCTGTAAGTCCACCACCCTCTGTCAAAAAACATTCTCCCGTTTTTCGCAGCACACTCCCTCAGAAACCTGGGAAAACATTTCATGGTATCTATATATACATCCTCCGGAATACGCCTTTGTTCATACCTTCCATGAGCCCTTCCGGCACATTCCATCTGACAGTACAGCATTTTCAGATTCTCCCCATCCTCCTGAAGATATTCCTGCAGCCTCTCATAAGCCAGGGACGCCGTCTCCATATCTGTCAGCTGCTCCAGACAGCCCCCCAGTTCCTCCAGGCAAAGGCTTTCCTCAATATCCTCCAGTTTTTGGACAATCTCCTTCTGCAGCCCTATTTTTTTATACAGTTCCCTAAGCTCCATGCAACCCCTCTGCCCCCTGGTTCAGCCCCGGCATACACGAAGTGCAGCCATATAGTCCATTCCTCCGCCGACACCCGGCATTCAGCCCCGGCACACACGAAAAACAGCATGCCCGTTACGCCGCCTCTGCATCCAATATACCCAGGAAAAGCCTACTCCTCATCTTCCTCTTTTTTCTTCCCCATCGTCTTCTGCTTCAGCTCCTCCAATGCCTCTCTGTACTTATTTGACCGCAATGTAGGATTGGAGCGAATCAGATCCCTTTGGAAGAAATCCCTTATTTTTCCCAGACGGTTCCGGTCCGCCAGATTGACAGCATATTTTGTCTTCAGGTCAATAAGTTCCTCTTTCACGCTCTCAAGATACTCTGTTGGTTTGGCCAAAACCACATTTTTCAGGGCCTCCAGCTTCACCTCAATGCTTGATTTCAGGTCCTCCATCCGCAGCGCCATATCATCCCGCATATTCCCCATGCTCTCAGCCATGCCCTGCCCCGTGGTGGAAATCAGCGCGTCCAGACGCTTCTGAATGCGCACCATCTCCTCCTTGGCATGCTCCATTTTTTTCAGAACATCCCGCAGGTCTATGGCCGCCTTAAAGGAAAGAGCGAAATCTACGAAGATAAACACGGTGACAACCTGGGTGCCAATGATCAACGGCCTCTGGGGTATGGCCAGCATAAAGGCCTCCACAGGCAAATGGACAAACTCCGTCATCAAAATAGTCAGACCTCCCCAGGCCAGAGAAGTGCCCAGGCACACATGCCCCTGAAAGTTAAACTTCATATCTGAATAATCCCAATAGCGCATATGGAACAGGGCCTCCATGACCACACCCGTAACATACTCCAGCACCGTGGCACCCACACAACCCGCCAGGTAGGTCAGAACAATATTGTCCTGAAAAGGCATGGAGACCACAAGCATCATCGTGGCACCGCTTCCATACAGGGGAAGAAAAGGCCCCCGCATAAATCCCCTGTTTGTGAGTTTTCTGGACTGGATCGACACATAGGTGGACTCAATGCACCAGCCTGCAAAGGAATAAACATAAAAAAAGAACATCCACTGGATTATCGTATAGGAATACATTCTTGCAACCTCACCGTTTTCCGGTAAACACTACCTGTAAACTGCAGCCTCCACGGACAGTTTTCCCTTTCGGGTCTCCCTCAGCTCCCCTGTGAGCGTAAATTTTCCATATCCCCTGGCATTCACGGTGTCCCCGCTCCCCAGCTGTCGGGAATTATTCTCACAGTTCCTTCCATTGACATAGACCCTGCCCGTGCGGAACAGCTCCAGACTCTGCTCCCTGGACATGTTATACACCCTGGCCAGAACCGCGTCAGCCCGCAGAGACTGTACCTGTACATTCACCAGCTCCGGCTCCTCCTGAGGAAGAAAGGATATGTCTTCCGTGATGGCGCAAGTCACATAAGTATGTCTCACCTGTACCAGGTTCTCACAGATAAACTCGGCAATGGAGTCCAGACAAAAAAGGCAGGCCTGTTTTTCTCCTGCCTTAATATCGCCCAGGGTGCTTCTGTCAATGCCCAGATTCATCAGCGCACCCAGAAAATCCCTGTGGGAGAGCTGCTCTGCAAATTTTTCCGCCCGGGGCCTGATGTGGACGCATACAATGGGAAAAGGCACTTCATACCCCAGTTCCTCCCCGCTGCCAAAGCGCACCACCACTCTCTCCGCCGAGCCGTAACCGCCGTTTAAGCAGGTTCCGGCATAGCGCAGCCCGGCCTCCTCCTGCCAGAAAACTTCCTGTTCGCTGAGGCTTAGAAAATTGGAAAATGTAAAAATGCCCTGGGCATAGGACCGCTCTGCCAGGTCCCGGAGTCGTTTTTTTAACTGTTGTATCTCTTTATCCATCCCTTCCCCCGATGTTCTCCCTGAAACCTGTTCCTTATCAAGAAAACATTGTCCAAAAATTTGTTCCTAATTTTTTAAAAAACAAAAAAGTTATGAAAAACTGATAATCTCTTCCCTGGGCGCTTTGGTCTTTTCCACTTTCACCGCATGAAGAACCGGGCCTTCTCCATCATAGTCATCCCAGTACTCTTTGGCCACCACGGCAGTGACCTTCACCCACTCTTTCTGTTTCAGGGAGCCGGCGCCCTCATATTGACACGCATAACCCAGGAATGCCATATCGTCCGCACAGCAGGTCATGGCCATACGCCCCGGCACAAAATATCCTTCCGGAAAACCCTCCGGTTTCAGCACCATTGCCACAAACTGCAGTTTTTTGTCCACATAGCGCTCCAGGTGATCCATGGAATCCAGATACCAGATGCCATAACCCTGATTGTCGAGCACAATGGTCTCCTGATTCAGGTCGTAGGGCAGATCTTCCTCAAATATCTCGTCAATCTCTCCCTGGGAATCCTCAAAAATCACATCCGCTGAGGCATTGACCGCCTTGATATTGCGCTTATAAGAATTCAGCTGTTCCCTCACTGTGTCACAGCGGTTAAAGATAATCATCTCCGACTTACGGATCATCTCTGCCAGAAGAGACCTCATATTTGTATAGTACACCGGAAATGTAGAGCCGTCAATAATTGTAATCTGCTGCTCTATCTTCCAGTGCCGGGGCAGTCTGGCATTCTTATAATTCCACATGCCGTTGAATTCTATCACTATACGCTCCGGCTTATGCTTTTTCTCCAGTTCCGCCAGGTGCAGAGGATTGAAATCCTCCTCGCACTCCACCAGTTCCACCTCCGTGCGGCTCTTTCTCAAAAGTTCGGGTTCGTACTCGTTCTCCCCCTCCTCACAGAGGATCAGGAGCGTCTTTCCCCTGACCTGAAAATACTGCTGCCCAAGCGTAAACCGTATAAATTCCGTTTTTCCGCTCTCCAGAAAACCATTGATCATATATACAGGTTTCATTTTCCGCTCCCTCCCAAATTTTCAGTGTGTCACTGCTTCCGGATATGGCCGTACCTCCGAAAGCAGCCCCGGCAGATCTCTCCGCTCTGCTCAGGAAAACAGCGCTTCCAGCTTATCCTCCTGCAGATTTGCACCTATGACACAGTACTTCCCCGTAACCTCTGGCTTTCCTGTCCTGACATCATGCTCCTGGGGCACATAGTCATAGTAGATCCATGTTCCATCCTGGGCAGGAACCATGCCTTTTGCCCGCAGAATATCACCATACTCACCGGTATCCAGAGCCCGCAGAATACCTTCAATCCTCTCCTTGGTAAATTTCGCCGGAGATTCTTTCCCCCAGCTGGTAAACACCTCGTCTGCGTGATGGTGGCCCTCATGGTCATGATGATGGCCGCAGCAGCATTCGTGGTCATGGTGCTCATGCCCATGGTCCTCACCATGGTGATGCTCCCCGTGCCCGCAGCA
>CAJUNZ010000132.1 GCA_910587755.1 uncultured Acetatifactor sp.
GGTGGAGCTTGTGCTTTCGTACCTGGAGCAGCAGGACTGCCAGGTGACGGCGGCCATTCTGTGGAACGCCGATGAGAAGCTTATAAGACGCTATTACTGGGGAAGGCGTTCTGCTGTGAAGGCGGAAAGGAAGAAGGGATGAAGGTTCAGGTGCTGGCTTCCGTGATGCAGGAGGAGCCTTTGGCGCTGGCGCAGCGGATGCGGCTTGAGTCCGACGCGGTTGTGGTGAACCAGTGCCACAGGCTGGGATATGAGGAGTTGGAGTACAGGGGACACCTTGTGCGGTTTTTTTCTTTCCCTGACAGAGGGGTGGGCAGAAGCCGCAACGAGGCTCTTTTGAGGGCGGATGGGGACATCTGCCTGTTTTCCGATGGGGATATTGTGTATGAGCCCGGATATGCCCAGGCCATAGAGGCGGAGTTTCAGCGCAGGCCGGAGGCGGATATGATTCTGTTCAATGTGGAAGTGGAGCCGGATCGCAGGACTTACTGGATCACGGAGCGGAAAAGAGTGCGCTGGTACAACTGCGGCAGGTACGGGGCGGTGAGTTTTGCAGTCCGCCGGGAGAGCCTGCTGCTGTCGGGGGTGACTTTTTCCCTGCTTTTCGGAGGCGGCGCCCGGTACGGCAGCGGCGAGGACAGTCTGTTCCTGAAGGAGTTTATGGACAAGGGTTTCTCTGTGTATACGGCTCCTGTGGTGATTGCCAGGGAGGGGGCGGGGGAATCCACCTGGTTCACAGGGTACGACGAGAAGTTTTTCCGGGACAAGGGGGTGCTGTACCGCTGTATGTACGGGAAGCTTGCCAGGGCCATGGCGCTGCGTTTCCTGCTTGCCCACAGGGGAAAACTCTGCGCGGAGGTGTCCCTGGCCCAGGCTTTTAGATGGATGGGGCAGGGCATATCCTGTGGCAGACATCCGGGGTAACGGCAGGGAGGCGGATTATGGAGCGGAGTGCATTGGTCTATGTGGGGCTGACGGTGATCTGTGGGATCCTGGGGCTGTACGTGGACAACAGGGAGTATGTGCCCCGGGCGGTGGAGGGCGGCAGAAGGTATGGCGGCGGCCCCTGTACCAGAACCCGGGCCAGGAACAGGATCGCCCTCTGGGCGGTCTACTGTCTGATGGCAGGGGTGTCCGCCTGCAGGATCGCCGTGGGCAATGACTATTGGGTATACAGGGAAAATTTTAATCTGATCGCACAGAACCGGCATGTGTCCTCGGAACTGGGTTTTAATTATATTGTCAAATGGCTCCAGACGCTATTCGGCTATGATGCGTATCTGCCGGTGTTTGCCTTTTTTTCCCTGGTGACGGTGTTTTTCTTTGTAAAAGCCCTGGAAGATCAGGGGAGCTATTTTGCCTTTTCCCTCTATCTGCTTATGACAGGGGGATATTATTTTAACAGTCTGAATTCTGTCAGGTACTATCTGGCCCTGGCCATTGCCCTGTATGCCATGAAGTATGTGCTCAGGGGGGAGTATGGCAAGTTCCTTCTGTGGATCCTGGCAGGGGCAATGTTCCACAAGTCCATTCTGCTGGTGTTTCCGGTGTATCTGGCCGCCCGTTTTCTGGCCGCGGCTCCTCTGAAAAAATGGCATTACGGGGTGGGGTTATTCTTTCTGGGCACGCTGATGTTCGGACAGGAGGTGTACCGGGATATCATTTTCTATTTTTATCCTTATTACCGGGATTCCCATTTTGACAATGGGCAGATCTCCTATGCCAATATTCTGAAATGTATCTGTGTCCTGGGGCTGTGCCTGGTGTTTGGCAGGCAGGGACTCAGGGGGGATCTGATGAACAGGTTTTACTTTTTTCTGAATGTGTTTGGCCTGGCGGCATACTGCTGCGGATCCTTTGTGCCGGAGGTGTCCCGGGTGGGATACTATCTCATCGTATCCCAGGTGCTGCTCCTTCCCAGAATCACCGGGCAGATGGAACCCGGGTGGCTGCGCAGATTCTGCCGGGCGGGGGTGGTTCTGGCTTTTGGGGTGTATTTTGTGCTGCTGCTCAGGGATATGTATGCCATGGACGTGAGGCTGCTGCCCTACCGCAACTGGATTTTTGATTGATTTTGTGGAAAGTTTCGTGCATGCAGAGCGGCTTGGCTCTGGATTGGGAAGGAGTGCCGGATGAAAATATTGTGGCTTTGTAATATGGCGCTGCCGGTGGCAGCCAGGCAGCTGGGCATGGAGGCTTCCAATAAGGAGGGGTGGCTCAGCGGGCTGGCGGATATGGTGTGGAAAAACCAGGAGGAGAGCGGCATTGTCCTCTCGGTGGCGTTTCCTCTGCCTTCTGGCTTTCTGGAGGGCGGGGATGTGCGCCGGGAGACCATTGCCGTGCAGGGCGGTTCTTTCTGCTGCTATGGGTTCAGGGAAGATGTGGGCCATGCGGAAAAATATGATCCGGCCTTGGAACCTGTGCTGAAAAAAATCGTCAATATAGAAGAGCCGGATCTTGTGCACTGTTTTGGGACGGAATATCCCCATACCCTGGCCATGTGCCGGGTTTTCACCAGAAAGGACAGGATTTTGGTGGGGCTGCAGGGAATCTGTACCCTGTACGCCAGGGCTTACTACGCGGATCTTCCGGAGGAAGTGATCCGCTGGGTGACGCTGCGGGACTGGCTGAAGAGGGATACCCTGAGGAAGCAGCAGGAAAAATTTGTCCGCAGGGGGGAGACGGAGAGAGAGATTCTGAGTTTGGCGGGAAATGTCACAGGGCGCACGGACTGGGACAGGGAGTTTGCCCGGGAGTGCAATCCCAGGGCCTGCTATTATCATATGAATGAGACTCTGCGGAGGGAGTTCTACGGTCCGGTCTGGCAGGAAGGGGGCTGTGTTCCCCATTCTATTTTCGTGAGTCAGGGGGATTATCCTCTGAAGGGGCTCCACTACATGCTTCTGGCCCTGCCTGGGATATTGGAGAAATATCCGGATGCCCGAGTGTATGTGGCAGGGGGGAGTCTGGTGGAGTATGGGACCCTCAAACAGAAGCTGAAGCTGTCCGCCTATGGCAGGTATCTTCGGAAGCTTCTGGCCCGGGAAGATCTGTGGGACAGGGTGGTGTTCCTGGGAAGGCTGGACGCGGAACAGATGCGTGACAGGTTTCTGGAAAGCAGTCTGTTTGTGTGTCCCTCCGCCCTGGAAAATTCGCCCAACTCTCTGGGGGAGGCAATGCTTCTGGGCATGCCCTGTGTGAGCGCCGATGTGGGGGGGATACCCAGCATTTTCACCGGGGAAGAGGACGGCATCCTGTACCAGGGCTTCCGGGAGCCAGGCGGGGACAGGCTTATGGAGATTGCGGGAAATCTTGCTGAGGCAGTGATCCGGATGTGGAGCAGCCCGGAGAGGATGAGAACTGCCTGCGAAAATGCAAGAAGGCACGCCGGCCATACCCACCACGGGGAGAGAAACTACAGAAGACTGGTGGAGATCTATGCTCAGATTCTGGGCGAGGGAGAATGCGGGCATGCGGATGGGCAGGAAGAACAGCCGTAAAGAAGGCCGGTTCCTGGAAGGAGGATTGAAATGGCAGGCTTGAGCGTGGTTTTTGTGTCAAATTATATCAATCATCACCAGATCCCTTTCTGCAATGCCATGTACGGCCTTCTGGAGGGGAGATTTACTTTTGTGCAGACAGAACCCATGGAAGAAGAAAGGGTGCGGATGGGGTGGCATGAGCAGGAAAGGCCGGTCTATGTGCGCTGTTTTTATGAGGAGGAAGAATTCTGCAGAGAGCTTATATGGGGCAGTGATATGGTGATATTCGGGGGCACGGATGAGGAGTGCTATATCACCCCCCGGCTCAGGGCGGGAAAGCCTGTGATCCGCTACAGTGAACGCCTCTACAAGACGGGGCAGTGGAAGGCGGTCTCCCCCAGGGGGCTGAGGAAAAAATATTTGGACCACACCCGGTACAGAAGGGCGGCGGTATACCTGCTGTGTTCCGGGGCTTATGTGGCCTCTGATTTTCATATAGTCAGGGCCTATCCCGGAAAGATGTTCTGCTGGGGATATTTTCCGGAGACCAGGCGCTATGAGGTGGACTGTCTGCTGGACCGGAAGGGGTATGGGGAGGAGCAGATTCCCCGCCTCCTCTGGGCGGCCCGGATGATCCACTGGAAACACCCGGAACTGGCGGTGGAGACGGCAAGGCGCCTTCGGGAGAAGGGGCTTGTTTTTCATATGGATATCATAGGAGACGGCAGTCTGCGTCCCTCCATGGAGGAGCTGGCGGCGGCCTGGGGCCTGGAGGACTGTGTGAGCTTTCTGGGCTACCGCTCCCCTGAGGAGGTGCGGCAGTATATGGAAAAATCCCATATTTTCCTCTTTACCAGTGACAGGCAGGAGGGCTGGGGGGCTGTGGCCAACGAGGCCATGAACAGCGGCTGTGCCCTGGTGGCGGATCATATGATCGGGGCGGTGCCTTTCTTGGTTAGAAACGGTGAAAACGGGTTTATCTATGAGGACGGAAAGAAGGAACAGCTCTTTGCTCTGGCGGAGAAACTGGTGGAGGACAGGGCTTTGTGCAGGGGCCTGGGAAAGGAAGCGTACAAAACCATTTCACAGGTGTGGAATGGGGAAAACGCAGCGGGGGAACTGCTGAAACTGATTGGAAACATTCTGGAAGACGGGAAAGAAGGGACAGCCTGGAGGAACAAACAGGGCGGGGGAGAAGGGAAGTTTATAAAAGGAAAAATGGCAGGTGCGGGGGAGAAATTCCGGCCTGCACCCTGCCTTCCCGCGCCGGTGTTGTCAGAGCGCAGGGCCCGCCGTCTGGCGGATTAGGTTTTGACCCAAAGGGGTTCCTTTGAGGGGCCATATGTAATGCAAAAGGAGAACGGGGGAATTTGCCATGAGTGACATGCCGCTTATT
>CAJUNZ010000133.1 GCA_910587755.1 uncultured Acetatifactor sp.
CCATAAAAACAGACCCTCCACATATCTCTATATAAGATATGTGGAAGGCCTGCCAAAAGTTCCTTGGAAGGCACCTGTATATATGCTCTGGCGTCCTGTGCTACACAGCGGCATCCACCTTGGAGCCCTTTATGTCCTCTGCCACCAGATTCATCTTGCCTAAGATTTTCTGCACTTCCTGCCGCACTTCTGCCTGTACCTGTTTCATGTCCATGGACTCCTGCACGGGCATCTCCTCCAGGATCTCTTCCAGTTCTTCTTCCTCTTCCCTGCGCTCCTCCAGGATCTCTTCCATCTCTTCCTTTTTCTCTTCCACGGCCTCGGCCTGCTCTTCCCGCTTCTCCTGTTCCTCGTCCAGGTGCTTCTTGGCCTCTTCCTGCACCATGCCGATCACATCCTGCCTGGCCGCTTCCAGTACCTCCTCCGCCTGCTTCTGAGCCTCCACCATAGGATCCTTCTTCAGACGCTCCAGGCGCATTCCCCTGATTACGCTGTTTTCTCCTTCAATGGTACCCTTGGCCTGCGCAATTGTCTGGCGATAGTAACCTTCCGCCTTGCCCAGATCCGTCATCCATCTCTCATAATCCTCAAACCCCCTGCTCTCAAGATCCTGGTACCTGCTCCACTCCTGCTCCGTGAGGGCGTCCTCTCCAGGCTGATACTCCTGACCGTAGGCTTCCGCCATGGCCCGGGCCACCTGCTCCCTGCGCCCCCGCTGCACCAGTTCCTCGTCGCCTTCTTTAATACCGTAATAATTCCTGACCTTCTCTTTCTGAGCCTCAATGCTCTCCAGATTCTCCCGGGCATCCTTCAGAGTCTCCGCCGACTCCTCCGCAATCCTCCTGCTCTTGTCAAGCTCCTGGTCAATCTTCCTGTCGCCTTCCCACATATCGCTGACAATTTTCAACGCCCGCTTCTGAGCCTGTTCCTTCTTCTGAGCGATTCTGTCCCGCAGAGCCACGTTCCCTGTAAGGCCTCCGGCGTACACTGCCTTTTTCTCGCCGCTCTGTCTGTCGTTCCTGGTTCCCTCCCTGTCCAATGCAGCCTGCGTATCCCCTGCAAAGACAGTAACATTTTCTCCAACTCTCATGCCTCTCCCTCCTTGGAACTAAAATATCCCTAACCTGCACTCCTGTTTCTTCTATATCTCTATATCGGCAGGACGGGGCCAATACTTAAGGAAGTACCTGGAATATCCTCTCCGTATTCTCCCTGGCCCTGGCTTTCAGCACCTCTTCCTCCACCCCCATATATTTCGCCACATCCCTGGCCACATAGGATATATTCCGGGGCAGATTTGTCCTGTCCAGCCCCGGCACATTTTTAGGGGTTAAATAAGGTGCGTCTGTCTCCAGAAGAATGCAGAAACGGAAGGAGATCTGAAGATGATTAAGACAAATAATACAGGGATCCTGACGGCAATACAGGAAATCCGGGAAATGGGTCTGAGCAGGGCCCTGAGAGTAGTATATGAACAGCGTCTGAAGGAAATTCGGGACAGAAAGGCACAGGATGACTATGTGCGGGAAGAAGGGATTGCCATTGGAGAGGCAAAGGGAATCCCTTTGGGCGAGACGAAAAAACTGGTCAGTCAGATCAGAAAAAAGACCGCCAGAGGTATGGAAGTCAAAGAAATCGCCCAACTTCTGGAAGAGGATGATTTCTTTATCCAAAAAATACACAACCTTATTCTCTCCCATCCTGAATGGAAGGACGATGAGATCGTCCGCCGGTTATAAGCCACAGGAACCTGTTATACCAGTTCATTTCCGCCAGTCTCCAAGAAAATGTAGCAGAAAAATATATTTGGATATTGACATCCCAGAAGAAAACTCTTATACTATGTCATGAATCAGTTAAATGGCTGGTTTGATTAGTTCTGAATGTATCGTTTACACCCATAGTTCCGGGGTAGTAAAGGTTTCGACAGGGGTTCTGCAGCTGGAGAAGCTATCCGTCGCGGCACGTAAACCGCAACCTAAACTAAACGCTGAAGACAATTATCAGTATGCACTTGCAGCCTAACTGACTTTGGTCGGTTTGCTGTGAGTGACGCCGCCTAAGGCGGCTTGTCCGCTCCAAGGCACCCACACTTTGGAATCCGGGCATCGACTATGTGGGAAACGACACGCGTTAAGCTTTGCGCGCGCGGGCGTAGAATGAAGCTACTGAATTCGGAAGGTTGTTCGTTTCCTGCCGAAGGAGGGAACAGGCCGGAGCAAGTCCGGCCGGGATAACGGACTATGATAGTAGAAGGACAGGGAATGAGCTTTTGGACACGGGTTCGACTCCCGTCTACTCCATTGGCAAAAATAAATCCAACCGCTCTATTTAAAAGAATAGCGGTTGGATTTATTTTATTTCCAGGACATCTGCAACTGCTTTTTCTGTTTTACACAATCTGAAAGATATAGATTGATAAGCGTCTGATATGGAATACCGAAATCATCGCTTTGCGCTTTAAAATAATCAATCGTGTCACTATCAATATTAATTGTGACTTGTTTTTTCAGTTTTTTTGAATACGGATTTTTTCTGGGATTCAAATTTTCAATATCATATTCTTCTCTCATAAACCCTCTCCTTTTACATACTTGTTATAGGTTCTTATTTCATTTTTTGTCGCTTTTCTGGCCGAAATGATCCTGATACTATTTTCTTCCCAACGGCAGCAATGACTTACAATACACAGATTTTCATGTTTTCGTTGATTTATTTGATTCTTGTTTTCATCCCACTCAAAATTAATATCATCCATAATTAAATTATAATTATTATTTAATTATATGTCAATTCCCATTGGCATAATTAGATACAAAATCTGTGTCATTTCCTAAAAGCCCTTGGCAAAAATAAATCCAACCGCTCTATTTAAAAGAATAGCGGTTGGATTTATTTTACAGATTTTTCACCTTAAAGTCTCTCTCTGTCTCTCTTCTCTGATCTTTTTTGGCGATATCCTGACGTTTGTCGAAGAGCTTTTTACCCCTGGCAAGGCCCACGCGCACTTTGGCCCGGCCGTTCTTAAAATAGACTTCCAGAGGCACAAGGGTATACCCTTTCTCCGCCACCTTTCCCGCCAGTTTGTTGATCTCATACTTATGCATAAGCAGTTTTTTGGGCCGGAGCGGATCCTTGTTGAAGATATTTCCCTTTTCATAGGGGCTTACATGCATGCCGTACACATACACCTCCCCTGCCTCAATGCGGATAAAAGACTCCTTGATGCTGCACTTTCCCATGCGCATGGACTTTACTTCCGTGCCGTGGAGCGCCACCCCGGCCTCATAGGTTTCATCTATAAAATAGTCATGGTAGGCTTTTTTATTGTTTGCAATCAGTTTCTGCGCTTCCTTCCCCTGTGCCATACCCATCCTCCTTATTTATGCGAACAGACTCAGGTACCATTCCCTGAGCCCTCTCAGGCCTGGTATAACCCCCACCAATTAACCACAGGTTACACTTTTTTAAATTTCCATCTGCGTCGTTGGTCTACGCTCCGCCTTGCAGACTGAACATTTTTGCGGGTTATACTAATCCACTATTCCAAAGTCAATAGATCTGTTAAAACGGTCACACCCCTCCACGCACACCTTCAACGGCATACCAAGCTTGTAACTCTTTCCCGTGGCCTCCCCCACCATCTCGCAGGTGTTCTCACTATAATAGAAATAGTCCCCGGGAATCTTTGACACATGCACCATTCCCTCCACCGTGTTGGGCAGTTCCACATAGATTCCCCAGGTGGTGATGCCGGAAATGACCCCCTCAAAAGTCTCTCCCAGGTGGTCTTCCATATATTCCACCTTCTTGAGCTTATCTGTCTCCCGCTCTGCCTCGTCCGCCCGCCGCTCCGTCTCGGAAGAATGCTTTGCCACCTCCGGCAGAATGCTCCGATAATGGGCAGACCGCTCCTCCCCCAGTCTTCCCCGAAGCCAGTCCTTGATAATCCTGTGAATCTGCAGGTCAGGGTACCTGCGGATAGGAGATGTAAAATGACAGTAATACTGGCAGGCCAGCCCAAAATGCCCGCTGCACTCCACGCTGTACTTTGCCTGTTTCATGCTCCGCAGGGCCATACGGCTGATCATGGCCTCCTCGGGAGTCCCCGCGATGCTGGCCAGAAGTTTCTGAATCTCCTTGGGATGAACCTCCTCCCCGGAAGTCTTCTGCCCCTGCCTTCCCACGGCTTTCATATAATAGCCGAAATTGTTGATGATGGCCGAAAGTTTCCGGATCCGCTCCCCGTCAGGCACATCGTGGACACGGTACACAAAGGGCAGTTCCAGCCAGTAAAAATGCTGCGCAATGGTCTCGTTTGCCGCCAGCATAAAATCTTCTATAATATCCGTTGCCACATTCCGCTCATAGGGCAGAATCTCCAGAGGATGCCCCGCCCTGTCCAGCCGTATCTTACACTCCGGAAAATCAAAGTCAACAGATCCCCGCCTACGCCTTCTGGCCCGAAGAATCCCCGCCAGTTTCTCCATATTTTGAAACATGGGAAGCAGTTCTCCATACTGTTCATATTCCTCCTGCTCTGCCAGGCTTCCGTCCTCCAGAAGCTCCCGCACCACATTGTAGGTCATGCGGCGGTTCACGCAGATGACTGACTCACAGATCTCATAGTCCGTGATCACGCCCCCCTGGTCCACGGTCATCAGACAGCTCAGGGCCAGCCTGTCCACTCCCTGGTTCAGGGAACAGATACCATTGGAAAGAGCGTGGGGCAGCATGGGGATCACCCTGTCCACCAGGTAGACGCTGGTGCCCCGCTTCAGGGCCTCCCTGTCCAG
>CAJUNZ010000134.1 GCA_910587755.1 uncultured Acetatifactor sp.
GAGATCGTATTCGGTGACTGGAGTTCAGACGTGTGCTCTTCCGATCTTCTTCGGATAGATCACCGGCTCTTCATGAGCGCGGTAGAGGCGGGAGCCATGGGAATCGTGCAGTTCCTTTTCCTGCGTCTCCACCCCATAAAGCCCATAATAAGGACCTGCGCCGCCATTTCCCACAAAGAGCAGAAAATCCCGGTATTCATCCGGCAGCCGTATTCCCTCCTGTTCCTCAAATTTTTGTATCGTCTCCTCACTGGCAGGCGCAGACAGCTTATACTTGTGGCTGTATGCTCCAAATCTCACAAAGTCCGGATCTTTCGCCTTTGCCTGCTCCAGCAGTTTTAAAATGCGCTTCGCCCATGAGGGCTGCCCTGTTTTTCTCATTGTCCCCGTTTTTCCCGTTATCCCTGTCTTTCCCATTTTCCGCCTCCTGTAAACCGGTCAAACTCTGCGCTCTGCCCATACATCCCGATCCTGAGCACTGGTTACTCGCAAATTAGGGCAACGATGTACTGGGAGTATCATTTATTTCGCATATATAATATCCGATTACTTTAAAACGGTCTTTCATTCTTTCTTTTTCCCTTTCCCGATAATGCCCTGGAAAGCTGCCATTGCAGTAGATACAAAGCGCGCCGGCAGTTCCTCCGGGGCGCAGACCAGACTTTCAGGTACATAATCCCAGAGCAGGAAATGACGGAACCGATAAAAAATCACTTTGTCTATCGTGATGATCTCCGGCCCATATTCCGGCCCTCTCCAGATACCGTCAAAGGTAAGCTGCGCGCCATACCCGTGGAGAAAGTCTGCCATATGATACGACATATATTGGTTCCTGTTGCTCCCCTGGTACAGACCCCACTTGCCTGCCGCTGTAATCATGAAAAGCTGCGTCACCTGAATGCCCGTGAATACTGCCGGATCATACTGCCCCTGACACACAGGTATCTTAAGCTGGGGAAAGGGTTGTTTCCATTTTTTCCTCCTTGCGTATTTTTTCCAGATATCCTGCTCTGTCTCTGTCAGTTCTTCCGGATGTACAAGCCCAATCTGCTTCTGCCCGGAGAAAATCCTACCGGAAAGCGCTTCCCCATTCCCATCCGTTATCTGTCCGTCTCCTTCCAGAGCAAAGGCATTTTGAAGCGCTCCATTCTCATAGCATCCCCAAAGTAAGTTTTGTATCATTGTACGGCTGGCCGGATGATCTTTTAGTTCTTTCCAGTCGAAATAACTCCATTGATAATTGCAGACGAACGCATTTAGCAGGGCTGCTTTCTGCTTTTTCTCAAATTTCTTATCCGGATTATCCGGAATGGCTGCCATTTCCTCCTCCGATGGCAACAAGGCACAGGCCCGCAATGCTTTTTCCAGTTCCAGCTGCTCATAATTCGGATTGGAAAGCTTCTCGCAGATAACCTGGCACTGCTGTTTCAGCTTTTTCGTTTTGTACTCCATATGCAGAAACGTCTGGTCGTCAAATCCACAGAACAGGTATAAAAATTCCATCCACAGCTTCTGCCATTCCGTCTGATAGGAGAAGTGATGATGAACAATCTCCTCTCCCAGCACTTTTTTATCCAGAAGGCGGACGGCCGCCTCCCGGTCCAGCCTGGCAGCTTCTCTGACGGCATCGGGAGACAGGCTGTACATACGGTTTGTAGTCATGCTCAGCAGATAAGCGCACATGGTATCCATGGGCTTCCATCCCATACCATACAAAAGCTGTACGCTGCTTTCATGGGAAATTCCCATATACCTTTCCCGCATATCCGCAAACCCTAAAAGCGACTGATATCTGCCATTGGGATTGATATAATTGTCATATCGCTCCACCCAAAAAGTCCTTACGGCAGGGCTTAGTTCAACCAGAAGACTCCTCCAGTCATTCTGTTTCTCGCTCCCTTCATCCAGGCTCTGCAGCTCTTCCGTGGCAAATTTGCGGGGCTCACAGTATTTTGGCATGACCTGCTCCATGTTTGACAGGGTATCTTCGATGTCGTCTCCCTGTTCCAGTATTGTCAGGAGATATCTGGGAATCCAGCCTCGCAGGTTCGGGTTTCGGAATGCCCCGCGTACCTTGTCAAGCTGTACTTTTTTCTCTTCCACCATTACAGTTCCCTCTATTCCAGGTTTCTTTCCGTCTTTTTTGCCAGACCGTGGTAATACCGCATGAACCGGCATACCTCCTCATAAGTCTCCCGAATCTTGTCCCGCCGTTTTTCTGTCTCTGGTATCTCCTTTGTCCCAAGAAACAGCTGTGCGTTGCGGTACATCACCGCCATGGCATCCCTTGAATCGCTGCAGGCACCCGGAAACTCCTTTAAATGTTCTTTCATATAATCGGAATTGTGCCTCACACATTCTTCCAGGTGTGCGTACCCTTCCGCTTCCTTTCCGTTCAGCAAATCCCACACGCCAAACAGATAGCGGTCCGCCCGCCATGGATCTTCCTTTTCTCCCATATCCAGGTCCCACATGGGCCTGCCGGTCCTTGGATTTTTCGGGCCTGTCCTGGTGGCTTTCAGATAATCCCGGCGTTCCTTCGCAAAATATGTCTCCAGGCTGTCTATTCTTTGCCACTCCGGCAGCATGTTATCCGCCAGGAATATCAGGATATCATCAAATTTTCTGTTGATGCGTTCCACCATGGCAGCATCCACCGCTTCCATGCCATACTGAATCACTCCCCAGTCTTTCTGCATTCTTTGGAAACTCTCTCCCTGACAGATGTGCCCCGGCAAACCTAAGATCCCGTACTGTATGGCATATAGAGGGCAAAAGTAACAGAACATTGCCTCGTATCCGCCGCCCCTGAAATAGCCAATAAACTGGATGCGGGATACCAGGCCGTTCTTCTCCCGCACAAAGGTCTTGGGGCCTGCTTTTTTCATGCCGTATGCTTTTGCGACAGGAGCGATCTTTGCCTGCAGGTTCTCTTTCAGGCGGAGCTTCAGTTCTTCCCCGCACTCCTTCCACTGCTGCGTTGTCCTTGCATGTTTATAGGGAAAATCCTTTGCCGGTTTCTGCCCGGCCGGTGTCCCCAGCAGGCGTTTCCAGTCAAATATGATGGTGTCTGTGGGATGGCCCTCCAGATATACCTCCCACCGCTGTCTGGCAGGCGCGGTATCCCTATGATAGCCCTTCATGGCTTTCTGTCTTTCGCGCTCTTCCTCTTCCAGCATCTTCTTCTCATAATAATCAGAAACCTTTACCGGACGTCCCTGGGCATGAAAATAGTAAGCAACGCCGCTCTGTGTCTTTGCCATCCAATAATAGTTGGCGTCCCACAAAGCAGGCATCATCCGCCCTCTGTCTCCCCGGTTGAGAGCTTCTTCCAGCTTAAGGCTATGGCTGTTCCACCATGCTTCCCATTCTTTCGGTTCCACTTCCCCTGCTGCAACGCGTAAAAATATCTGCTTCATCTCATCCTGAAAGCTCATCTTCATACCTCTCTCATGTTCACCCTGGTACTGGTTCAGATCAATGCCCACACAAAACGGATGCTTTCTTTTTTCTTCAAATCTCTGCCCTGCTTCTGCTTCCCCTCATACCCCTTCTCCAAGCCCTTCCATGACCTCCATCAGTTTCTGATATCCTGTCTCGCTGGCGGAACCATAAAGCATTTCCAGGTCGCCGCAGTCCATAATGACAACCATATTGTCAGAGGCATTGCTGTAAAAACTCATGTCCATCCCCAGCCAGCCATGAAGACCAAAGGGCTGTTTTTCGAGGCCGGAGCGGACGGTTTCCAGTTCCTCTTCCGTAAGCCAGTACATAAAATCCTTCCCCTGGAAAGGAAACGCAAATACAGCTTCATAGGCAAGGGCTGCCTGCAAAAATCCGCTGAGTGTTCCAGTGCACAAGGCCCATTTACGATCATCTGTCCCATCTGCAGCCACATAAACCGGCGGATCTGTTTTTCCCAGATCTTTTCTTCGGATTCCCGCCCGGCAGCATCCCTGATTTTCAATCAGTATCACCAGGTAATCGCTGTCCCTTAGCCAGTCCCATTTATCGAAATCTCCCGGTCTAATCCACTTATCCTGTACCTTATGGATTTCTTCTGTGCATGCTGCACGTTTCCAGAACTCTTCCAGCGCCGAAGGAAGCGGATCAAAATATTGTTTCACAACCGCGATTTCTTCCTCTGTATAGCCCTGCAGCTCTTCCACACCATACAGTTGCCGGATCATTTCCATATAATCCCTTCTGTTTGGCCCCTGCACTCCGGTCTCATCCGGTTCTGCTTCTGACGCTTCCGTAAACAAATAGGGAACTCCGGGCCATGTGAGTTCGGGCATCTCTTCCAGTTTGTTAAAATAGAGACAGATAATCTGATCGTCTCCCCAATATCCGGATTCCGGCCTTTTCGTGCAGGCTGTTATATGATAGTATCCGTCCGGCAGAGACAATATCTGCTCCTGTGGAAAATCCATATTCCAGTTACTCAGCCAAAATAAGTCACAAAATTGCAGGGAGCCGCCCCTTACTTCCAACGCCAGCCGAATCATTACCGGGAACTCCTTTTTGGCATTGGAATCCGGATAACCAGAGCGGAACCAGAGTATAAAATCGCCTCCCGTACCTGTACAGAAAGCCGTGATATCTCCTTTCCGAATGTGTGCTCCAACCTGTTTTGGATTCGTAAATTCCTCTGTCAGAAAATCACTTCCCGGAATAACGGATTTCATAACCTCTGCTGAAAACAGGACAATTCCCATGCCATCAATACTCAGGTGTGCGGTATCTCCAAGGCGCAGCGGCCCGCATGATGCCGGGCTCCCCACAGAA
>CAJUNZ010000135.1 GCA_910587755.1 uncultured Acetatifactor sp.
ATCTGTCCTACGGGCTGTTTGTGCTCACTTCTGCTTTTGACGGCAGGGACAGCGGGTGTATTATCAATACGGCCGGGCAGGTGACTGCCGAGCCCAATCGGATCAGCATTGCAGTGAACAAGTCCAACTATACGCAGGAACTTGTACAGAAGAGCGGAAAGTTTAATCTTTCCATTATAAGCCAGAAGGCGGACTTTGAACTTTTCCGGCATTTTGGCTTTCAGTCAGGCCGCACGGTGGATAAATTTGAGGGGTATAAGGATGCGGCCCGCAGTGCCAATGGTCTCTATTATATCACTTCAGGAACCAACAGTCTGATCAGCGCCTCCGTGGAACAGTCCCTGGATCTGGGGAGTCATACCCTTTTTATCGCTTCCGTGGATGACATGGAGGTATTGTCGGATGCGGCATCTGCCACTTACGCGTATTATCAGTCTACAATCAAGCCCAGGCCGGCACAGGCTGCCAGCAAGGGAAAGACAGTGTGGCGCTGTAAGGTCTGCGGTTACACCTATGAAGGGGAGGAGCTGCCGGCAGATTTTGTGTGTCCTGTCTGCAAGCACCCGGCTTCGGATTTTGAGAAAGTGGTGCTGTAAGTAAATAGAGTTATCTTTGGGTGCCGGAGCTCTGGAGATCCTGGGCTTCGGCGATGTTGTATATTGAAATTCAGGTAGTATACAGGCAGATTTTATTCAGGAGGACAAGAAGATGAGTGGAAAGTATCAGGGAACGCAGACAGAGAAGAACCTTCAGGCGGCATTTGCAGGTGAATCCCAGGCCAGGAACAAGTATACCTATTTTGCGTCAGCGGCAAAGAAGGAAGGCTATGAGCAGATTGCAGCCATGTTTCTGAAGACGGCGGATAATGAGAAGGAACATGCCAAAATGTGGCTGAAGGAGTTAAGCGGCATTGGGGACACGGCTGCCAATCTGGCTGCGGCTGCAGAGGGCGAGAACTTTGAGTGGACGGATATGTATGAGGGATTTGCCAGGACCGCCCAGGAGGAAGGGTTCCCGGAGCTGGCGGCAAAGTTCCGCATGGTGGCGGCCATTGAAAAGCATCACGAGGAGCGTTACCGGGCCCTGCTGAAAAATATAGAGATGGCGGAAGTGTTCGCCAAGAGCGAGGTTAAGGTGTGGGAGTGCCGTAACTGCGGCCATATTGTTGTGGGCACCGCTGCGCCGGAGGTATGTCCTGTGTGTGCTCATCCCCAGGCTTATTTTGAGGTGAGCGCGGAGAACTATTGACGGAAATGCCGGCGGCTGGGGGAGTTTGGATGGAAATGACGATGGCAGAGGGGCGGCCCCTGCAGGGGGAAGGGCGCCAGGACAAGGAGATGCGGGTGTACAGCCTGTTGGATTCTCTGGGGATGAAATACGCCAGGGTGGATCATCCGGCGGCGGAGACCATGGAAGCCTGCAGGGAGATAGACAAGATTCTGGCGCCGGCGGTAATCTGCAAGAATCTTTTTCTGTGCAATGGACAGAAGACAAAATTTTATCTGCTTATGATCCGGGGGGACAAAAAATTCAAAACCAGGGAGATATCCCGCCAGATCAACAGCTCCAGACTTTCCTTTGGGCCTCCGGAATACATGGAGGAATTTCTGGATATCACTCCCGGCTCTCTCAGCGTATTGGGACTGATGAATGACCGGGAGAACAGAGTCTCACTTTTGGTGGACGAGGAGATTCTGGAGGGGGAGTATGTGGGATGCCATCCCTGTGTAAATACTTCAAGTCTGCGGCTGAGGACAGAGGATGTCTTCGGCCCTTTTTTAGAGGCGGTAAACCACAGCTGCAGGATAGTGTGTCTGAATGGGGAGGACTGATGGCATGCATATTTTTTCTTATTTGACAATGGCGGACTGAAATGGTATAGTATAGAAAGGAAAACAGGAGTTAGGATTGGAGGATCCCATGTAATACGTTATTTCGACAATATTATGCGGATAGAAGAGGGGGCGCTGAAAGAATTTTGGCGGTCGTTGTTGTGTTACGCAGAAATACAGGCAGTGCATGGCTTTTCAGGGCCTGAAAGCACCGCTTGGATATGGTTGGAATAACGATAACAGCATGGGATGTTCAGGAAGACACGGAAAGGTGTTTTCTTTTGATATTTTGTATGCAGAGTGTCTGCACAGGTGCATGCTGTGGAAGGATGGAGCTTTCACAGCATTTTTTATGTGGAAGACAAAGGGGTTTGGAACATCCCGAACGTGGGGACGCAGGGATTCCGGCGTCCCGGAAAGGGAGGATGTTTTGATGGAACAGATGTATAAATATCCCCGGACCCGCCACCTGGAGGGGTCCAGGGAACAGGCGGGGGACGAGGATCTGACCTGTGTAAAGTTTGAGGAGCTGCGGGGGAAGTATCTGGTTCTGGAGGAGAAAGTGGACGGCGCCAACTGCGGCATCAGCTTCGGCCCTGAGGGGAAAATGTATCTTCAGAGCAGGGGGCATTTTCTAAACGGCGGATATGGGGAGCGGCAGTTTGATCTGTTTAAGCTCTGGGCCGGATGCGCGGAAGGCAGGCTGTGCAGCCTTTTGGAGGATCGGTATATTATGTATGGGGAATGGCTCTATGCCAAACACACAGTTTTTTATGATGAGCTTCCCCACTACTTTATGGAGTTTGACATCTATGACCGGCAGGAGGGAAAGTTTTTCTCCACCAGAAGGCGCAGGGAGTTTCTGAAGGATGTGCCCTTTGTCCGCTCGGTCCGGGTTCTGGCGGAGGGATGCTGCGAAGATGCCGGGGAGATTGCGGCCTGGATCGGGCCCAGCCTGTTCATTTCCTCCCGGCCACAGGAGAGCTTTCAAGTTCAGTGCGGGAAGGCGGGAGTGGATTTTGAGAAGGCTGCGCCCCAGACAGATCTGTCAGGGATTATGGAGGGGATCTATATCAAGGTGGAGGAGGGGGACTATGTGACCGACCGGCTGAAATATGTCAGAAGATCCTTCCTGAACCGGATTCTTGACTCAGAAAGCCATTGGGCCCGCCGGCCCATGGTGGCAAATCGTCTGGCGGAAGGGGTGGATCTGTTTGAATTGGGAGAGTGAGAGCAGCTGTTTTGTGCTGATGGAGAGATATTTTGGGCCGGGAATTGTGGAGAAACATCAGATGCAGTTAGTTTCAGGCTGTCCCTGGAACAGGGAATTGCGAAGCGAAGGGCAGTGCCGGCCGATAGGAGTTCCTGGTGGGAAGGAGGCGGCAGGATGGCCGGAAATATTTTAGCACAGATTCGGGAGGACGGATTTTCCCTGGAGAGGCTCACGGAACATTGCCCGGAACTGGTGCAGCTCAAAGACATTCCTCAAAACCCGGAGTATCATGGAGAGGGGAATGTGTACCGGCATACGAAGATGGTATGTCAGGCGCTGAAAGAACTTTCCGGCTGGGGTCAGCTGGCTCCTGGGGCTCAGGAGCTTTTGTTCCTGGCGGCGGCATTCCATGATATTGGCAAGGCGGTCTGTACCAGAATGGAGGAGGGGGAATGGATTTCCCCCAGGCATGCCCTGGTGGGAGAAAAGCTGTTTCGGGAGACCGTTTACCGGGCGGAAGAGCGGTTCGGGCTTACCTTTAACCAGAGGGAAGCCGTGGCGGGACTCATTCGGTA
This sequence comes from uncultured Acetatifactor sp., assembly GCA_910587755.1. Lineage (GTDB taxonomy): Bacteria > Bacillota > Clostridia > Lachnospirales > Lachnospiraceae > Acetatifactor. Next base: position 3,621 of record CAJUNZ010000135.1, read on the forward strand.
TCACGGTCTGCCTGTCTGGTTTTGGTCCAGAGAGCGGCCGGAACAGGAGCTGGTAAAGGCGGCGGAGCGGGTGCCGCTGAAGCTTTTGTATCTGCTCTCCATGGCGGATGTGCTTGGGCGTGAGGGGCGTGACATAGACAGGCTTGCCGGACAGGTGGAGTTTTTCAGTGAATATGCCCGGGAGACGGAGGTCTGGGAGGGACCCTATGGATTTTCAGGGCCTTATACCAGATTTCAGTATTTTCAAAAAGAGGATCTGGGGAAGGAGGCGGCGCTGTTTGACGATACTCAGTTTGATGTGGTTCTGATGTCAGGGCTGCCTCTCGCCGGAAAAGACACCTGGATCGGGCACCATGGCATGGGACGCCCTGTGATCTCATTGGATGATATTCGAGAGGAGATGGGGATTGCTCCGGGAAAGGATTCCGGCAAGGTGGCCTGCAGGGCTATGGAACAGGCCCGCATATACCTTAGGAGAAAAGAACCGTTTATCTGGAATGCCACCAATATTGTGAGAGACACCAGGCAGAAATTGGTGCGGCTCTGGGCGGGATATGGGGCCCGGGTGCATATCCGGTATCTGGAAGTGCCTTACCTGGAACTGCTTGCCAGAAACCGGAAGCGGGAGCGTCATATCCCCGAGGCCGTTCTGGAGAAGATGATCGGGAAACTTGAGATTCCGGCTCCCTGGGAGGCGTATGAGGTGCTGCTGCCGGGACAGTAAAAAGATATAGAGGGTATAGAGGGAATGAAATAAAATGGGCGGTATTTCCATCTTGGGTGGGAGATGCTGTCCATTTTTTCCTGATTTGGTGTGTGGTTGGGCATAAAAAATACGCGGAACGGACTGTAAGTTTTCGCGTATTTTTTGATTTGATATGTGTAGTGTATTGGCATATAAATTCGTAGAATAACTATTTCTACGAAAAAAATTTTCATTTCAAAATGGCTAAATTTATTATATAGACCGTCAAATAATTTGTCAATCCTTTTTACAGATACAGTAGTTTACAATTTTTGAACCTTTCCAATCCAAGACTGAATATGGCGTTC
>CAJUNZ010000136.1 GCA_910587755.1 uncultured Acetatifactor sp.
GCCCAAAAGGTTTCATTTATGGTGGTGTCAAGTGTGCAGGACATGGGAGTTAGTTGATGATTGATGAGATTGATATACATACCTTCTGTAGGAGAGGAGATAAAAATGGTTCGTAACGCGAAAAGAATGACAGCCTGTGTGCTGGCGGCTTCTATCGCTTTTGCGGGAATGGGGATTTCAGTACAGGCAAGCGGTACACTGCTACCCAGGGGAGGGGTGGATCTGCTTTTGAGCCAGGGCAACAGTCTGGACGGCATTACGGCAGGAGCCAATGGTAATGGTGCGGTACTGCCCAGCGGCGGAGTGGATCTGCTGCTGAGTCAGGGGAGCAGTTTGGGAGATATCGCGACAGAAACTGCCACGCTGCCCATTGAGTCGATTATTGAATGGATACAGTCAGAGGAATTGACTCCTGTATCTGCAGAGAAGCCTACAGAAGAAGAGCTGTTCCGCAACCTGGTGATTGCCCAGGTAAATACATGTGTGAATGTGAGAAGCCTTCCCAGCGAAGAGGGAGAGGTGCTTGGAAAGCTTTACAATAATTCGGTGGGTACATTTATATCGGAAGAGAATGGATGGTATCAGATTACTTCCGGTACCGTTACTGGCTATGTGAAGGGTGAGTACTGTGTCACCGGGGAGAATGCGGTGGAGATCGCAAAGAAGGTGGGAACCAGGTTTGCCACTGTCACCACCCAGACTCTGTTTGTCCGCAAAGAGCCCACGACAGAATCTTCCGTTCTGGGCATGCTTCCCGAGGGGGATGACCTGCTGGTTCTGGACGAGGCTGAGGGCTGGTACAAGGTGGACGTGGAGGAAGGTACCGGATGGATTTCCGCTGACTATGTATCGGTTCATACGGAGTTCGTACAGGCTGAGTCCAAGGAGGAAGAGGCAAGGCGTCTTGCCAAGGAAGAAGAAGAGCGCAGGAGAGCCAGGGAGGCTGCAGCGGCTAAGGCGGCGGCAAAAGGGTCTTCCGGCCAGAAGGGAAGCTCTTCCAGCTCCTCCGGTTCTTCCTCAGGCGGCGGTGCCAGCTATTCTGTGGGAAGCGGCAGCGAGATGGGTGTGGCTGTGGCGGAGTATGCGCTGCAGTTTGTGGGGAATCCCTATGTGTATGGCGGTACCAGCCTGACAAAGGGTGCTGACTGTTCCGGCTTCGTTATGAGTGTATATGCGAACTTCGGTGTCAGCCTGCCTCATTCCTCCAAGGCGGATCGTTCTCAGGGTTCTGCTGTGGCCAGTCTGGACGAGGCGCAGCCGGGTGACTTGATCTGCTACTCCGGCCATGTGGCACTGTACATCGGCAATGGACAGATCGTTCATGCCTCCAACCCCACCAAGGGAATCTGTGTTTCCGGCGCAAGCTACAGGAAGATCCTGGCAATCAGGAGAATATTCTAAAAAATATCTGGTGCTGCATCCAGCAGGGTGCAGCACTTTTTTGTTACACAGGCCTGTGCAGGTAAAATATGCCGTCCAGCGAGTAGAGTGGAGAAGGCTGTTCCCCTACTCTTTTTTGTATTTCCAAGTTGGGTTGGTCTTTTTTGTGGCAGGGAAGAATAGTGTAAATTAAGAAGTTCGTAATATAACTGTCAATTTAGGCGTAAATTCGTTTATTCCAGAAAAAGGTATGAACAGAGTTATCCACAGAATTTTGGGAGAAAAGTGGCTTAACATGGTTTATGCACTGAATTATCCACCTTATCCACATTATCCACAGAACAGTTTCCCGTTTTTTCCATGTAAAAGTAGGAGAAAAACGGCTTATTTTGTCTTCAAACTTTTTTTGATGCATTCTGAATATTTTATGAAATTGTTGCAAAGGAGTGGGGTAACATGCTATAATGTAAATACAATAATCAGCCGGAGAGATGCAGGGCGCGTTTTAGCTTCAGGCGCAGCATCCCGGTGGAGCGGGCAAGGAGGTATGAGTATGAAGTTTGTTATCGTTGGCAGAAACCTGGAGGTGACGCCCGGCTTAAAGTCAGCTGTTGAGGAGAAGATTGGCAAGCTGGCAAAGTATTTTAACACAGATGCGGAAGTACATGTGACTCTGAGCGTGGAGAAGGAGCGCCAGAAGATCGAAGTGACCATTCCTGTAAAGGGGAATATTATCCGTTCTGAGCAGGTCAGCAATGATATGTATGTGTCCATTGACCTGGTGGAGGAAATCATTGAGCGGCAGTTGAAGAAATACAAGAACAAGATTGTGGACAAGCAGCAGGCGGCGGAATCTTTCAGTAAGCTGTATGTAGAAAATGACTATATGGATGATGAGGATGTCAAGATTGTCAGGACGAAAAAGTTCGATATCAAGCCCTTGTATCCGGAAGATGCCTGTGTGCAGATGGAACTGCTGGGACATGATTTCTTTGTATTTATCAACGCAGAGACGGACCAGGTGAATGTGGTGTACAAGCGTAAGGGAGATACATATGGACTGATTGAGCCCGAGAGCTGAGCGGAAGAGTTTGGGCCGTTTACAGGGGGACAGCTTAGAAATGGGCAAAGAGTCCGGGCATGGCCGGCATGGGGTATGCGGCTGTATTCGGCTCTCTGTGCCCGGTGGGCTGTATCTGGAACAACAGATTTGGAGAAGCTTCAGGAGAGGATCCTGGAGCTTTTCTGTGTTTTGAAGGAAAAGGATGTAAAACTGCAGGCGAGGGTTGGAGGGGGGAAGTTGGCAGGGAAGAGCTGTGGGCGAGGGGTGGAGGGTAAGTAGGCAGGGAATAACTGTGGGAGAGGATTGGAGGGGTAAGTTGGCGGGGAAGAACTGTGGGCGAGGGGTGGAGGGGTAAGTAGGCAGGAAGAGCTGTGGGCGAGGGGGAGGGTAAGTAGGCAGGGAAGAGCTGTGGGCGAGGGGGAGGGTAAGTAGGCAGAGAAGAGTTGTGGGCGAAGGGTGGCGTGATGGGCCGGTGAACCAGCTTTAGGGAACAGTGCCGCGTCAGGCATGGATTTATGCCTTTCTTCATATATTTCCAGTGATGGAGTGAGAAGGATTCGGAGCAGACATGGAGAGAGGGAAGGGAAAGGGATTTACAGGATGGCTGAAGCGGGGAATATTTGCAGAGTGTGTGCTGGTGGCAGTGCTTGCTTTGCTGGTGATCTGGAAGAATGGCGAGCAGGAGACTGAGGCAAGCTTCAGCACAAATACACTTTCCATAGAGGATGATTACATAAAATGGGTGGATTTTACAGTGTCCTATGAGGCGCTCTGCAAGGCTTATGACTGGGATGTGGAAACCCATGGCACGGAGCACCAGATTCACTGGGTGGAACTTCTGGCCTATACGGCGGCAAAGACAGGTGGGGAATTTGGAAAGGATGCCTTGAAGATCATGGACAAAGCGGCGGAAAAGCTTGCGGCGGGAGATTGTACCATGGAGGAACTGGCAGAGGGGTTAAAGTATTATGCGTATTATCTGGAGGCTTATGACGCTGCAATAGGGGGCCTGGTAGGAGAGTACAGGGAGGGGAATGGGGACTCTGCTGGAGAGGGTTATGAGGAGTGCTATGGACTAAAGGGATATTTTCCTCTTGCAAGGGGATTTGACTATACTCATTATGATGATTTTGGAGTAAACAGAAGTTATGGATACAGCAGACCACATTTAGGGCATGATATGATGGGGTTGGTTGGTACTCCGATTATAGCAGTAGAGTCTGGTGTGGTGGAGGCTCTTGGATGGAATCAGTATGGGGGATGGCGTATTGGGATCCGTAGTTTTGATGGGAAGAGGTATTATTATTACGCACATTTACGGCAGAATTATCCTTATGCGGAGGGGCTCCAGGAGGGAAGCGTGGTGACGGCCGGGGATGTGATCGGCTATATGGGCCATACCGGGTACAGTACCAAGGAGAATGTGAACAATATCAAGATCGTGCATCTGCACTGGGGGCTGCAGCTGATTTTTGACGAGTCGCAGAAAGAGGGGAATAATGAGATTTGGATTGATATTTACCCACTGACCAGGTTCCTGGCCAAGCATACCCAGGCGGCGGTGAAGGTGGAGGGGACGAAGGAGTGGGTGCGGACGACTCGGATTGTGGACCCGGCGGTGGAGGAGTATGAGGCGCTTGCTCCAGATGGAGTGCAGGTACCAGTAAAAGATGATTCTCTGGAGAATAGCCGGACGGAAAGCCAGGAAGTAGAACAGCGGTTAGAATAGCGAACAGGGTTTGTGGAATTGTTGCATCTGCCGACAGCTCCACAAGTAAAACCAGGATAGCAAAAAAGGTGCATTGAAATTTCCGGTTTTAGAAAAGATACATATCTATCATTTATTGCGGCGGATCTTTCCATGTGTTATACTAAGGGCAAGCAAATCTTATCTCTTTTCGCAGGTGTGAAAAGATGATTGGCAAATCCTTAGTCAAGCTGTTATAAGGATTACCCTTTGAGGTTTCAGCAGTAGGTTGCCCTATGTGTCAATCAGAGTATTTGCCGAATTTTATTCGAAGGAGGTCAAATGTAATTATACTTCGCCATTTATTTAAGAGAGGGAAGTATGACACATGAAAAAACAGATGGAACTAAACAAAGAAACGGCCAGCCGACTTTGGGGCCAGCAGTTTGGAAAACGGCAAAAGG
>CAJUNZ010000137.1:0-2726 GCA_910587755.1 uncultured Acetatifactor sp.
TTAGCCCTCTCTTTTCCATTTCTTTATCAAGTTCATTGGGCATAATGTTTGCTAACAGTGGCGAGAGATTTCCCCCCTATGCAAAGCAGAAGACTATGCAAAGAATGTACTGTTTTTCCTTATAAATAAAAGATTCTCTCAGATTTTACTTTGCATAGTATTCTACTTATAGACATTACAACTCGGAAAGCCACTCCATCAAGTCGCCGTTTTCGCTCCAGTCCGGCAGATTGGAATCTACCAGATCCGGATAAGCATTCTCCAGGGCTTTTCGCTTCAGCTCCGTATCGGCTCTTGCATAGATCTCTGTAGTCTTGATATCGCTGTGGCCCAGAAAGTCACGGATATAGATCAGGTTTACGCCCGCCTGCAGCAGATGGACCGCCTTGGAATGGCGCAACATATGGCACTTTACTTTCTCCGGCACTTTGTCAGATATTTCGTGTGCCATAACGGCGTATTTGTTGATGACATAAGCAACCCCTTCCTTCGTCAGCCGGTTGTGCTGCTTGTTCGTAAAAAGCGGGTAACTGGCCTTATGTGCCAGATCCAGCCTGTTCTCGGAGATATACGTTTCCACGAGAGCAGCTGTGTTCTTCATGACAGGAACCCGCCGCGTTTTGTTACCCTTTCCGGTAAGGATTAGTACAGGATTGTTTCCTGGAACAAAATCCCTGACAGAAAGATCGATGATCTCCTGGACCCTTGCGCCGCTGTCATACATCAGGCTCATCAGGGCAAGGTCCCGCCGTCCATGGGCCGTATGTTTATCCGGCTGCTCCAGCAGAAGCCGGATCCCTTCCGGGGACAGGTGCTCCACCACTGCCTGCCGTTTCTTCTTTACCGGGATAGCCAGCACTTTCTGGTAATGGTACAGGGATTCCGGCGCTTCAGACTGTGCATACCGAAAAAAGGAATGGATCGCTGTCAGCCGCAGGTTCCTCGTGGAGACTGAACTTTTCCGTTCTGTTTCCAGCCAGTTTAAAAACCGCCCAACCAGATCAGAAGAAAGCTTCTTCATAGTGATCTTTTCCGCTGGTAGGGATTCCTCTTTTTCACAGAAAAGAAGGAGAAGCTTAAAGGTATCCCTATAGGATTTTATCGTGTTCCTGCTTACATTCTTCTGGATGGGAAGGTAATCAGACAGGAAGGCTGTAAGGTGCATGGAGAAATCAGTCGGCTTCACAGGCATTTCCCTCCATTTTCGGTATGATATCCTGATAGCACTTTTCCAGCTTTACTCGGATATCAGGAAAAACGTCTGCCGTCCATCTGAGGTAATACGCCGTTTCATGGAAGGTCTGGTGTCCCAGGTAAGTGCGCATCATGGGGATCAGTACCATGAGGCCCCGGTCCTGCTGTGCCCACTGCTTCAGACGGTAAATGCAGTAGGCGTGCCGGAAATCATGGACTCTGGGGCCGTCCCCGGTATGGGGAATGCCGGCCTTCCAGAGAAAGCGCCTGAAGTTTTTATAGATATTCCCCAGCGTCATCGGCTTTCCACCGAAGCCCGGGAAAAAATATCCTTCAGGCTCTGGAAAAGGATGAACCTCGCCGGCATACCTGCGCAGCCTCAGTGTCATGGATTCCGGCATGGGGACCAGACGGCTGTTATGGTTCTTTGAGTCACGGACAGTCAGCATCCCCTGGTGCAGGTCAACGTCCCGTACCTTGAGCAGCCGGGCTTCCGAACACCGCAGCCCGCAGGAAAGAAGCAGCCTGAAGAACTCCGGCATCACCAGATGCCTGTAGGGGACTTCCGGGCACTGGCAGCATCTATCTGTTTCCGCAAAGAAACGCCTGAGCTCATCCGGGGTATAAATGTGCGGCACATACTGCCGGCCGGCGGGATAATAGTTCTTTGGCAGTATCCACGTGCTGGTTCCAATGCTGTCCAGGTACTTTGAAAACTGGCGCACCACCGAGGCCCGTGAACAATGGTTTGCGGCTGACTCATGCATTGACCTGGAACACCATCCTGTCACAGCCCCTTTGGAAAGGGCTGTCGCACCCGGATATTTTTCCGCAAGGTAGCTGTCAAAACGCTTTAGTATGCCAGGCTCTGTGTTGTATTTGTATCCGACAGACCGTTTGAGGGAGATGAAGTCTTCCATTTCTTTTCGGAAAGGGCCTGTAAAAGTGGGTTCAGCCAAGACGGATCACCTCCTCAAAGTCCAGGGGGCATTCCGCCAGCCGTTCCATATCCACCTTAAGATACACGGCGGTGGAGTTCGTGTCCAGGTGTCCGATGATATCGGAGATGACCGGGAGAGGGGTGTCCTTCTCCAAAAGCACGCTTGCCATGGTATGGCGGAGGCTGTGCATCCCCCGGTGCTTGCCGCGCATGGGGATATGGGCTTTTACCATATATGTCCTGATCAGCTGGTCCAGATGGTCCCCTTCCGCAAAGGGAAGGAACGGGGCCATATGGCGGACAAAGATACGGCTGCTGTCAACCTTCGGCCTTCCGTATCTCAGGTAATCAATCACTGCCCAGCCCACATCCGGGACAAGCGGCAGTTCCATGGGCTGTCCTGTTTTGGACTGGGTAAAGCAGATTTTTTTCTCCGTCCAGTTGAAGTTTTCAAAGCACAGGTTCTTGATATCTGTGCAGCGCAGCCCCAGACGGCACGCGATCAGGATGATGGCATAGTCACGTCTGCCTTTCGGGCTTCCCCGGTCGATGGCCCCGACCAGAGATCGGAAGAGCGTCGTGTAGGGAAAGA
>CAJUNZ010000137.1:2736-4495 GCA_910587755.1 uncultured Acetatifactor sp.
AGGGATGGCAGTCTGCTTCCTGGCTTTCACCATGGGCATCTTTGCCGCAAGGTCATCCGGCATGATACCTTCCTGGTACAGGAAACGGAAAAAGGCACGCAGGGAACAGATATGCTGCTCCACTGTTTTGTAGGAAAAACCTGCCAGTGTCCGGATATACGCATTGACCGTATCCAAAGTGACTGCTGTGAAATCATTCATCCCCTGTGCGGCCAGATAATCCATCAGATAGGAAGACTGCTTCACATAATGCTCCGTAGTTACCTGGGAATAGCCCTTTTTCTCACAGGAACTCTGAAAACGGCTGCGGATATCCACAAAAAACGGGGTTGTCAGTATTTCCTTATGCTTGAGATAACGCCGCAGCACCGCATGATGGAGTTGGAAATCCCCTACCATGCGGATCACACGGATCTCCTGTGTTTCTGCCTGGGGCAGTGTCCTTGAGAAATCTTCCTGTGTGACCCCGAAGAACTCTTTGAGGAAATCCATGCCAAGCTGTTCCGTGTAATAGCATTCACCCCGGTCTTCCGCATAGGCCATCAACTGGTTCCAGCGCCGGCGGTAAAAGGTCATGCTCCCTTTTGTATAGCCAAGCCGGAGAAGTTCCTGTTCCAGTTCTGAAATTAGGTCTGGTAAGTATGTTTTGTCCATAAAGGCACCTCCGATATGATATTTTCGAGAATAGCTCTCTTAAATATCTTCGGAGACTATGCAAAGCAGCGCAAGAAAAAATGGCTTGGAATAGGGCTTTCCTGGATTTACTTTGCATAGTTACTTTCTTTGCATAGGGCGGCCTATGCTAAGCTTTGCATAATCCGCCTTGCGGTGTTCCCACAATAGAATCCTCGTATTCATCATCTGTGATTTCTGTCCGTCGGACCAAGAGTTTGCTTACAGCTTCCTTCAGATTCCACCTCACGATGGACACCCTTGCTGTTCGGCTATACACTTCCTCGTTGCCTAGGCGTGTTCGGGACTTTCACCCGTTAGAGCGCGCCCATGGCGCGCAAACAAAAAGAGTTGGCCCGGCGGCCAACTCCAAAGGATGCTTCGCATTCTTTCCTAGTGACTTACAACGCTGCGGCGTAATTTCCTATAAGGTAAAAAAGTGGCTTCGCCACTTCAACCCCCTAGGGGTTCCTTTTTGTGTCGTTTTCCTTCATAATAATCTCATGAGCATACTACAGGATATTTTTAGAGACCATTATGAAGAAATGATTTATATATTACATCCACGTCAGTCTGTTATTGACAACGTAGATAAAATGATCAACTGTGGTGACCCTTCCTTTGGTGGGGCTATGTATGGCTGTCCCCTCTGTGGAAAGCTCAAATTTGTTCCTTTTCGCTGCCATAGCCGCTTCTGCCCTACCTGCGGAAATCCCTACGCAATGCAGCGTACTACTTCCATGTCCTTTAAGCTGCTCAATGTCCCCCACCGTCATTGTGTTTTTACCATTGATGAACAGCTCCGGGGGTTTTTCCTGCATGGCCGTTCCCTCCTTGGCTGTCTCTTCCATGCCGTACACAGCGTTGTCTCCCGTATGTTTTTTAAACAGAATAAGTCCATGAACTTTACTCCCGGTTTCATCATGGTCCTCCACACCTTTGGCAGGGATTTGAAATGGAACCCCCATATCCACTGCCTGATTTCCGAAGGCGGCTACAGCGGTAACGGTTTCTGGCGCAATATCAATCACTTCAACTATACCTACCTCCGCAATGCTTTCCGCACCGCACTGCTGGGTGAAATGGA
>CAJUNZ010000138.1 GCA_910587755.1 uncultured Acetatifactor sp.
GACCACCGAGATCTACACTCTTTCCCTACACGACGCTCTTCCGATCTGGAGTCAAACCAGCAGTCCACCACCTCCGGCACACGCTTCATGGTGCCGCCGCACTTGGGGCAGGGCAGGGTGATCTCATCAATATAGGGTCTGTGGAACTCCACGGTTCGGGCCTCCTGGCCGCCTCCCAGGTCGCAGAGTTCCTGGCGGCTTCCCACCGCCTGCATGTGGCCGCAGCCGCACTCCCAGATGTTTAAGGGGGTGCCCCAGTAGCGGTTCCTGGAGATGCCCCAGTCCTGAATGTTCTCCAGCCAGTTGCCGAACCGTCCCTCCCCGATGGAGGCCGGGATCCAGTTGATGGTGCCGTTGTTGCGGATCAGATCCTCTTTCACCGCCGTCATGCGGATAAACCAGGACTCCCTGGCATAGTAGATCAGAGGCGTGTCGCAGCGCCAGCAGAAGGGATAATCGTGCTCAAACTTAGGCGCGGAGAACAGTTTTCCCTCCCTGTCCAGGTCGCGGATGATATCCGGGTCCGCGTCCTTGACAAATTTTCCGGCGTAAGGAGTCTCCTGGGTCATATTTCCCCGCCCGTCCACAAACTGCACCAGGGGCAGGCCGTACTTCCTTCCCACATTGGCATCGTCCTCACCAAAGGCAGGGGCGATGTGCACGATACCGGTACCGTCGGACATGGTGACATAGCCGTCGCAGGTCACATAGTGGGCCTTTTTCCCCTGTCTTGCCGCCTCCTGTCCGGTGCAGGCAAAGAGGGGTTCATACTCCCGGTACTCCAGATCCTTCCCTTTGTAAGTCTCCAGCACCTCATAGGCCGGGGCGCCTTCCCGGCATCCCGGCTCCTGCTTTTCAGATGCCTCGCCTCCCAGAACCTGATCCAGCAGAGCCTGGGCCATATAATAGGTAAGACCCTCCGCCGCCTTCACCTTCACATAAGTCTCCTCCGGGTTCACGCACAGAGCCACGTTGGAGGGCAGGGTCCAGGGCGTGGTGGTCCAGGCAAGGAAAAAGGCATCCTCCCCCACACATTTAAACCGCACCACCGCCGAGCGCTCTTTCACGGCCTTGTAGCCCTGGGCCACCTCATGACTGGAAAGAGGCGTCCCACACCGGGGGCAGTAGGGCACAATCTTAAACCCTTTGTACAGCAGACCTTTGTCCCAGATGGTTTTCAGCGCCCACCACTCGGACTCGATAAAGTCATCGTCATAGGTCACATAAGGAGCCTCCATGTCGGCCCAGAAGCCCACTGTGTCGGAGAATTCCTCCCACATTCCCTTGTATTTCCAGACGCTCTCCTTGCACTGGTCAATGAAAGGGGCAAGACCGTACTCTTCGATCTGCTCCTTGCCGTCCAGCCCCAGCTTCTTCTCCACCTCCAGCTCCACCGGCAGACCGTGGGTGTCCCATCCCGCCTTCCTGGGCACCATATACCCCTTCATGGTCCGGTACCTGGGAATCATGTCCTTGATGGTGCGGGTTTCCACATGTCCGATGTGGGGCATGCCGTTGGCGGTGGGGGGTCCGTCGTAGAAGGTGTAGACCGGCCCCTCCCTGCGGCTGTCCATGCTCTTTTTAAAAATGTCGTTGTCTCTCCAGAACTTTTCGATCTCTTTCTCCCGTTCCACTAAGCCCATGCCGGCAGAAACCTGTTTGTACATTTTTTACTCCTTTCTTTCCTTGATTGCTGCAAACACAAAAAGCTCCGTCCCGTAAAAGGACGAAGCTATACTCTTCGTTTCACCACCTGTTACCTCGCACTCCTCCTGAGGATTCCAGTCCGGAACCGGTATGGCTGGATGTTCCGGACTGCGGAATTTCCCGGCCACTGGCTGTCAACGGCATCCTGTCCTGCCGGAGTTTATGCGCTTTCCCATAACGGGGGAATGCCGTCCGGATCTACCCGGGAGACGCCTGTCTGCGCTCCTTTCATCCCGGCTGCTCAGAAGTGATCTTCCCTGCCCCCGTACCACCGCCGGTCTTCCACCCTCACCGGCTCGCTGCTGCTTCCTGGGACAGCTACTGTCTTCGTCATGGCATTTGCCTATCTTGATAAGACATTATAGCCTGGGGGGATTTCCTTTGTCAAGAGCATCAATAAACTTTCTGAAAAACTCGGCAAATCCCTCTTCCCCCACCAGCCTGTTTTGCTCTTCTTCCCCCATGTCATAATAATATTTTCCCGTCTCCATGTCCACTGAGATGCTGTCCAGAGGAAATCCCTCCTCCATTCCCCGGGGATGGGGTGTGGATACCAGGCGGAAGGGGACGCTGGCCATATTTTCCTCCATGGCCTCGTGGACATGGTCCTGGTCCAGAACCAGACAGACGGCGTTTTGGTATCTTGCGGTAATTCCCCCGTATTTCTCCGCCAGCTTTCTATAGTGTTCCTGCATCTGCCGGTCTGTGAGGCACTTACCGTTTACATTGCGCACATGAACCCCAGGCTGGTCCTCCGGAGATACATTGTCAAAATACAGGCCGGAATCGCAGGAAAAAACGGGGATTCCATAAGCCTTGTAGTAGTGAAGGGCCTTTTTCCTGGCATTTTCCAAAGGCGTAGTCCCATCCTCCTCCACATGGGGAGGCTCCTCAGGCATGTCCTTTAACCCCAGGATCTCAATGTCAAACTGCGAGAGCACCTCCCGCATGGCACGCAGCTTGGAGGAATTCCCCGTGCCGTAAAGCAGTTTCATACGTTTCATCTTCTTGTTCTCCTCGTGACATGGCAGGGAGAAAATCCGCCCTCAGTCAACCCCCTCAAATATTTCTCCCAACGTCATTTTGATGTGTGGGAATCCTTTTAAAGAAATCTCCTCTTCCCCATTATAATCCTCAAATTCTCTCTCGTCCTGCAAGATATAACTCTGTTCCAGAATATATTTTCCATCTTTCAGATAATAAATCTCCACTGACTTTCCCTGGGGAGAAACAATCCAATATTCCTCAACCCCCGCTCTCTCATAGATATCTTTTTTATCGGTTCTGTCTCTCTTTGCCGTGGAAGGGCTCATTGTCTCAACGATAAATTTCGGAACCCCGGTATATGCCCCGCCCTTAAGGTGCTTTCTGTCACAGACAACCATGACATCCGGGCACAGATAATCATCATTTTCTTCCGGATGATATTTAAAATCAAGGTTTTCCATAAACACAAGACAAACACTGCCTTTTAAGCCGGACTTGACTATCGTATTAATGTTATTGTTTACAATTCCATGTTTAAAACTTGGAGACGGCGGCATATTGTAATGTACACCATTTATCTTCTCATCTTTCCTGTATTCAAGTTCAGCCAGCCCCATCTTCTCATGTCCTTTCCCTATTCCCGAAACTTTACCGTGCAGTCTTTTCCACAGAATGCAATCCCATATTTCCCCACACTTTCATATCCTTCCTCATACAGTTCCGCCGTATATTGTCTGTCTTCAATCTGTTTTAATGCCTCATCTGCCATTTTTTCCAGTTCCCCTGGTTTCTTCGCCACCTTAAATTCCACCACAAAGGCCTCTTTTCTGCGGGATACCGGTTTGATAAAAAGATCGCTTCTCCCCTTTCCGGTCTCACGATTTGATTTCGTCCGATAACCTTTCATGGGCGAGAACAGTCCTGCCACCATTCCATGATAATAGCTTTCCTTTTCATCCATGGCGCTGATTGTCTCAAGCATAATCTGATTCAGCTCCTTTTCCAACGTGTCCGCATCCTTATTTACAAATGCTGTATACAGGTCTGTGAGGTTCTTTTCCTGAATCTTCTCCTGAAACCATGACATGATTTTTTCGCGGAAAATATAGCGCACCTCGCGGTTTGGCAGCCCCATAACAATCCATCGAATATCATGGGAATCCATCCGCTCGCCCACTTTGCGGAAATATCCTGTAAAAAACATAAAATTCCACATATTATCCAAGGTCTTATAAATTTCATCGTAGGTGATCTCTTCGTGGATGGGTTTTTCGATCACACCTCCGTCAATCAAGTGCTCAATCTCCCCTTTCACGCTGTCATCAGCCCTCTCTATCAGTTTCCGCACAATGCTGTTGGAGGAAGTATTCGCCCAGTACGCCTTGGGAAACCGCTCCTGATTCTCCGCCAGATCATCCACAAACTGTACCACACTCCATGGATTGTATACATTTTTATTTCCAAAAACATATCCATTATACCATTCTCTGCAGAGG
>CAJUNZ010000139.1 GCA_910587755.1 uncultured Acetatifactor sp.
CGAGATCGTATTCGGTGACTGGAGTTCAGACGTGTGCTCTTCCGATCTCAGGAAGGCTGCGGATGTCCGGCATGCAGAAGGTACAGCAGGGCGTATATCCGGCATCTTCTGAAGGCAAAAGAGATGCTGGGCATGCGGCTGTGTGTGCTGCACAACCTGTACTTCTACAACACCATGATGGAGGAGATCCGGGAGGCTCTGGACCAGGGAAGGTTTGGCGATTATAAGAAGAGGAAATTGGAAAGTATGGCAAAGTCCCTTGACCAATGAGGTTTTTTTGTGTATTATGGTGTCTTGACAAGCGTGTGGCGTCTGACGCCGGAAAGGGAGGAAAAATGGGTATATTATTGACAGATGCAGCGGCAGGGGCGGATGCGGCGGCAGTCCAGGGCGGCGGCATGGGGCTCCTGAGCATTGTGCTCATGTATGTGGTAGTGATCGGCGCCATGTGGTTTTTTATGATGCGCCCTCAGAGCAAGGAGAAAAAGCGGCTGGCCGCCATGCTCTCATCCCTGGCCATAGGGGACTGTGTGCTGACCACTTCGGGTTTTTACGGCATTGTCATTGACATGAAGGATGACATGGTGATTGTAGAATTCGGAAGCAACAAGAACTGCCGCATCCCCATGGAAAAGTCCGCGATAAGCCGTGTGGAGAAGCCGGGGGAGAATTAACCGTAACGGTTATTTTTCGACAATTCCTAAGTGAAGATGTGGTGAAGGCGGACTGGTGCTGGAGAGCGCCGGTCTGTTTTACTGTCAGCCGCCATACTTCATTTGTGCTTGTGGTTGATTTATTGTATCATTTTATTGCTATTTTTCCCTGTATCGGCTATTATGATAAGAAATGCCCGGAGGTGGCAGACAGAGGCGGCAGAGGGCCTGCCGCAGAAAGGACAGATCATGGAATTACATATTGCATGCATTCCCGGCGACGGTATCGGGCCGGAGATTATAGCGGAGGCAAAGAAAGTTCTGGAGAAGATCGGGGAGGTCCATGGGCATAAGATGGTCTTTCAGGATATTCTTATGGGAGGGGCGTCCATTGACGTGCACGGGGTTCCCCTCACAGAGGAGGCTGTGGTGGCGGCCAGGTCAGGGGACGCAGTGCTGATGGGCTCCATCGGCGGCGATCCCACCAAGTCCCCCTGGTATAAGCTGCCCCCGGATCGGCGTCCGGAGGCAGGGCTTCTGGCCATTCGGAAAGTGCTGAATCTGTTTGCCAACCTGCGTCCGGCAGTGCTCTACGACGAACTGGCAGGAGCATGTCCTCTAAAGGAGGAGATCAGCAGGAAGGGCTTTGACATGCTGATTATGCGGGAGCTCACCGGGGGCCTGTACTTTGGAGAGCGCAGGACCTACAAGGAAAACGGCGTCACTAAAGCCGTGGACACCCTCACTTATGACGAGAATGAGATCCGCCGCATTGCGGTGAAAGGATTTGACATTGCCATGAAGCGCCGCCGGAAATTGACCAGTGTGGACAAGGCAAATGTGCTTGACTCCTCCAGACTGTGGAGGAAAGTGGTGGAAGAGGTGGCAAAGGACTATCCGGAAGTGGAACTGGAGCATATGCTGGTGGACAACTGTGCCATGCAGCTGGTGAGGGATCCGGCGCAGTTTGACGTGATCCTCACAGAGAATATGTTCGGGGATATTCTTTCCGATGAAGCCAGCATGGTCACAGGCTCCATTGGCATGCTGGCCAGCGCCAGCCTCAACGAGAGCAAGTTCGGCCTCTATGAGCCCAGCCACGGCTCCGCCCCGGATATTGCGGGACAGGATGTGGCAAATCCCATCGCTACGGTTTTGAGCGCCGCCATGATGCTGCGCTACAGCTTTGACCTGGACAGGGAGGCCCAGGCCATTGAGGATGCCGTGAAGCAGGTTCTGGCAGAGGGCTGGAGGACAGCGGACATTATGTCCCAGGGCTGCAGGCAGGTGGGCTGCAGCAGGATGGGCGATCTGCTGGCGGAGCACATCCGTTAATCAGGAAATAAAAGATATGGGCTGCGGGCTGTGAGGCCCGGGATGGAAGGAGATAGAGAACATGAGAAGTGATGCGGTAAAGACAGGCACGGCCCAGGCGCCTCACAGGAGCCTGTTCAATGCTCTTGGGTATACGGAGGAGGAAAGGCAGCGTCCCCTGATCGGGATCGTGTGCTCCTACAATGAGATTGTTCCCGGCCATATGAATCTGGACAAGATTGCAGAGGCGGTGAAGATGGGCGTGGCCATGGCAGGGGGGACTCCGGTGATGTTTCCGGCCATCGCCGTGTGCGACGGTATCGCCATGGGGCATGTGGGCATGAAATATTCCCTTGTGACCAGGGATCTTATTGCGGACAGCACCGAGTGCATGGCTCTGGCCCACGGCTTTGACGGCCTGGTGTGCATTCCCAACTGCGACAAAAACGTCCCGGGCCTGCTGATGGCCGCTGCCAGGGTGAACATCCCCACCATTTTTGTGTCCGGGGGACCCATGCTGGCGGGCCGTGTTAAGGGGGAGAAGAAGAGTCTTTCCTCCATGTTCGAGGCGGTGGGCAGCGTGGCTGCAGGCGCCATGACCATGGAAGAGCTGTGTGAGTATGAGGAGAAAGTCTGCCCTACCTGCGGCTCCTGTTCCGGCATGTACACCGCCAATTCCATGAACTGTCTCACGGAAGCCATCGGCATGGGACTTCGGGGCAACGGCACCATACCGGCGGTGTACTCTGAGCGCATCCGTCTGGCAAAACATGCGGGCATGAAGATTATGGAGCTGGTGGAGAGGGATATCAAGCCCCGGGATATCATGACTCCGGAGGCATTCCAGAATGCTCTCACCGTGGATATGGCTCTGGGCTGTTCCACCAACACCATGCTGCACATCCCGGCCATCGCCAGGGAGGCGGGGGTGGACCTTGACCTGGATCTGGCCAATGAGCTCTCTGCCAGGACGCCGAACCTGTGTCATCTGGCCCCTGCAGGCCCTACCTATATGGAGGATTTGAACGAGGCAGGGGGTGTCTATGGGGTCATGAATGAGCTGTCCAAAAGGAATCTGCTGCACCTGGACTGCATGACCGTCAACGGCACCACCATGGGTGAAAATATCAAAAACTGCAGGAATCTGAACCCGGAAGTGATCCGGCCGGTGGAGAATCCCTACTCCGAGACAGGGGGCATCGCCATTCTCAAGGGGAATCTGGCCCCGGACAGCGGCGTGGTGAAGCGCTCCGCCGTGGTGCCTGAAATGCTGGTGCACCAGGGGCCCGCCAGGGTGTTTGACTGTGAGGAGGACGCCATCGACGCCATCAAGGGCGGCAGGATTGTGGCCGGGGACGTGGTGGTCATCCGCTACGAAGGCCCCAAGGGCGGCCCGGGCATGAGGGAGATGCTCAACCCCACCTCCGCCATCGCGGGCATGGGACTTGGCTCCAGTGTGGCGCTTATCACCGACGGACGTTTTTCCGGCGCTTCCCGGGGGGCTTCCATCGGACATGTGTCCCCGGAGGCTGCGGTGGGCGGCCCCATTGCCCTGGTGGAAGAGGGCGATATCATCAGCATCAATATCCCGGAGAACAAACTGGATGTGCTGGTGCCGGAAGAGGAGCTTGACCGGCGCAGGGCCGCATGGCAGCCCAGGGAGCCCAGGGTTTCCGGGGGATACCTGTCCAGGTACAGGGAGCTGGTCACAAGCGGAAACCGGGGCGCGGTGCTGGAGTTTCCCGCAAAATAAGGCGCTGTTTTGAGATATGCTGCAGCCAGGCACACGAAATCCATACCAATATCTGAAGGAGAATGAACATGCAGTTAAATGGATCTGAAATTGTCGTAGAATGCTTAAAAGAGCAGGGCGTGGACACCGTTTTCGGCTATCCGGGCGGCTCTATCCTGAACATATATGATGCGCTGTACAAACACAGCGGCGAGATCAGGCATATTCTCACCTCCCATGAACAGGGCGCGGCCCATGCGGCGGACGGATATGCCAGGGCCACAGGCAGGGTGGGCGTGTGCATGGCCACCAGCGGCCCCGGCGCTACCAACCTGGTCACGGGCATTGCCACCGCTTATATGGACTCCGTGCCCATGGTGGCCAGATCGGAAGAGCGTCGTGTAGGGAAAGAGTGTAGATCTCGGTG
>CAJUNZ010000140.1 GCA_910587755.1 uncultured Acetatifactor sp.
CGCTGATCATCATCTTGGACAGCAGGCAGCGGACTTTCTCGCCGCCGGAGAGCACTTTCACTTTTTTCACCCCGTCTTCCCCTGCGAAGAGCATACGTCCTAAGAATCCCCGCACGTAAGTGGCGTCTTTTATGGGGGAGTAGCCGGTGAGCCAGTCCGCAATGGTCAGGTCGTTGTTGAATTCCTCCGTGCTGTCCTTGGGGAAATAGGCCTGGGAGGTGGTAATGCCCCACTTGTAAGTTCCCTCGTCCGGCTCCAGTTCGCCCATAAGGATCTGGAACAGGGTGGTTTTGGCCAGTTCCTGGCTGCCTACAAAGGCAATCTTGTCATTGCGCCCCACAACAAAGGAAATATCGTCCAGCACTTTCTCTCCGCCGATGGTCTTGGACAGATGTTCTACAGTGAGCACTTCGTTTCCGATTTCCCTCTCAGGACGGAAGTCAATATAGGGATATTTGCGGCTGGAGGGCCTTATTTCGTCCAGTTCAATCTTCTCCAGAGCACGCTTTCTGGAGGTAGCCTGTTTGGATTTTGACGCGTTGGCAGAGAAACGGGAGATGAACTCCTGGAGCTCTTTGATCTTCTCCTCTTTCTTCTTGTTGGCCTCCTTCATCTGGCGGATAAGGAGCTGGCTGGACTGGTACCAGAAGTCGTAATTGCCCGCGTAGAGCTGGATTTTTCCATAGTCAATATCGGCTGTGTGGGTGCACACTTTGTTGAGAAAATATCGGTCGTGGGAGACCACAATTACGGTGTTCTCAAAGTTGATAAGGAACTCTTCCAGCCAGGCTATGGCGTCCAGATCCAGGTGGTTGGTGGGCTCGTCCAGAAGCAGTACGTCCGGGTTGCCGAAGAGGGCTTTTGCCAGCAGTACTTTCACTTTGATGCTTCCGTCCAGGTCCTTCATGGTGCTGTAGTGCAATTCTGAGTCAATGCCCAGACCGTTCAGCAGCATGGCGGCATTGGACTCCGCCTCCCAGCCATCCATCTCTGCAAATTCCCCTTCCAGTTCGCTGGCCCGGATGCCGTCCTCGTCCGTAAAGTCTTCTTTTGCGTAGATGGCATCTTTCTCCTTCATGATCTGGTACAGGCGCTCATTGCCCATGATGACGGTATCCATCACAACAAAATCATCATATTTAAAATGGTCCTGCTCCAAGAAGGAAAGGCGCTGTCCCGGAGTGATTATCACGTCCCCCCTGGTGGTCTCCAGGCTGCCGGAGAGTATCTTGAGAAAGGTGGATTTGCCCGCGCCGTTGGCCCCGATCACACCATAGCAGTTGCCTTCTGTGAACTTGATGTTCACGTCCTCAAACAGTGCCTTTTTTCCGATTCGTAATGTCACATTGTTCACGCTGATCATGTATAAAACCTCATTTCCGCTGCGTCTCCGGATCCTTCCCGGAGGGCTGTCTGTTTTGCTTTGTCTCTTCAATTATACACAAAACCTTTGAATTATCAAGAAGAATCGGGATTACAACTTTTTTCTTTTTTTCCGGCAGAAGGAATCTGAAATTCCTGCCATTTTACGCTCTGAAATTTTTCTGCCCGGGGCAGTCTGAAAGGGCAGTTTTTCGTTTTTTTCTTTGTGCAGTTTGTCGTAGGAGGTAAAGGCGCAGTGGGCATGTTGTACGAAATTGTGCAGTACAGGAAAAAAATGTCATACTTTCGCTTGATATTCCCTTGGTAAATTGTTACAATAACTATGGACTGGCAGGGCCCTGTGGTTCTGCCGGGGGCAGCCGGGTCTGAGGGCTGCGAAAATTTTATGTGAAAGGGAGAAACAATATGAAGAAATGGGTGTACTTGTTTACGGAGGGCAATGCGGATATGCGTGAGCTTCTCGGCGGCAAGGGTGCAAACCTGGCGGAGATGACCAAGCTGGGGCTGCCTGTGCCGCAGGGATTCACGATCACCACGGACGCTTGTACTCAGTACTATGAGGACGGGGAGAAGATCAACGACGAGATCCAGGGGCAGATCAATGAGCATATTGGCAAAATGGAGGAGATCACCGGCAAGAAGTTCGGCGATACCAAGAATCCGCTGCTTGTGTCTGTGCGCTCCGGTGCCAGGGCATCCATGCCGGGCATGATGGATACCATCCTGAACCTGGGCCTGAATGAGACCGTGGTCAACACCATCGCCGGACAGACTGGCAATGAGAGATGGGCGTGGGACTGCTATAGAAGGTTTATCCAGATGTACTCCGACGTCGTAATGGAAGTCGGCAAGAAGTATTTTGAGGAACTGATTGACAAGATGAAGGCAGCCAGGGGCGTCAAGATGGATGTGGAGCTCACGGCGGCAGATCTGAAGGAGCTTGCAAATCAGTTCAAGGCTGAGTACAAATCCAAGATCGGACAGGATTTCCCGGATGATCCCAAGGAGCAGCTGATGGGCGCCGTGAAGGCCGTGTTCCGTTCCTGGGACAACCCCAGAGCCAATGTGTACCGCAGGGACAACGACATTCCTTATTCCTGGGGAACTGCCGTAAACGTGCAGATGATGGCTTTCGGAAACTGGTCCGATGAGTCCGGCACCGGCGTTGCATTTACCAGGGATCCGGCAACCGGCGAGAAGAAGCTTATGGGCGAGTTCCTGATGAATGCCCAGGGCGAGGACGTGGTGGCAGGTGTCCGTACTCCTATGCCCATCGCAAAGATGGAAGAGATTATGCCTGAGGTGTTCGAGCAGTTCAAGGATGTGTGCAACAAGCTTGAGAACCACTACAGGGATATGCAGGATATGGAGTTCACCATTGAGAATAAAAAGCTCTACATGCTGCAGACCAGGAACGGCAAGAGAACTGCACAGGCTGCCCTGAAGATCGCCTGCGATCTGGTGGACGAGGGAATGAGAACCGAGGAAGAGGCTGTGGCTATGATCGAGCCCCGTAACCTGGATACTCTGCTGCATCCTCAGTTTGACTCTGCTGCACTGAAGGCGGCAACACCTCTTGGACGTGGCCTGGGTGCTTCCCCGGGTGCTGCATGCGGCAGAATTGTCTTCTCTGCAGAGGACGCAGAAAGCTGGGCTGCAAAGGGTGAGAAGGTGGTGCTTGTGCGTCTGGAGACCTCTCCCGAGGATATCACCGGCATGAAGGTTTCCCAGGGAATCCTTACCGTGCGCGGCGGCATGACCTCCCATGCGGCAGTGGTTGCCCGTGGTATGGGAACCTGCTGTGTGTCCGGATGTGATGACATTATTATGGACGAGGCTGCCAAGAAGTTCACCCTGGCAGGCAGGGAGTTCAAGGAGGGAGACTGGATCTCTATCGACGGCTCCACTGGCAATATCTACGGAGAGCGGATTGCCACTGTGGACGCTACTATCGCCGGAGAGTTCGGCAGGATTATGGCCTGGGCTGACAAGTACAGGAAGCTGAAGGTGCGCACCAATGCGGATACTCCTGCAGATGCCAGGAAGGCTCGTGAGCTTGGGGCAGAGGGTATTGGACTGTGCCGTACGGAGCATATGTTCTTCGAGGAGGATAGAATTGCTGCATTCCGCGAGATGATCTGTTCCGATACCGCTGAGGAGAGAGAAGCTGCTCTTGAGAAGATTCTGCCTTATCAGCAGGGCGACTTTGAGAAGCTCTATGAGGCAGTGGAGGGTTGCCCTGTAACTATCCGTTTCCTTGATCCGCCTCTGCATGAGTTCGTTCCCACAGAGGAAGCTGACATTGAGAAACTGGCCAAGGCAAAGGGAAAGACCGTTCAGGATATCAAGAATATCATCGCAAGCCTGCATGAGTTCAATCCTATGATGGGCCACAGGGGATGCCGTCTGACCGTGACATACCCTGAAATCGCAAGGATGCAGACCAGGGCGGTGATTCGTGCAGCCATCAATGTGAAGAAGGCTCATCCTGACTGGAGCGTGAAGCCGGAGATTATGATCCCTCTGATCTGTGAGATCAAGGAGCTGAAGTTTGTAAAGAAGATCGTGGTTGAGACCGAGATCGGAAGAGCACACGTCTGAACTCCAGTCACCGTATACGATCTCGTATGCC
>CAJUNZ010000141.1 GCA_910587755.1 uncultured Acetatifactor sp.
AGCTTAAAATTCCTTGATTTTTTAAGGAAAATCACTTGACAAAATAGGGAGGGAATTTTGAACAGATTGAGCAGGGATTATTTGGGATATACATTTCTGATATTACTCTTAGGTTGGGGAACCTGTGTCATATGCAGCTGGATTGGGATATCGTTAAAGGATAACAAATTGTTGTATGTACCCTTCCTGCTGGGTGGGTGGTCCCCCACCATTGCCTCTTTTCTTGCGCTGAAGAAGCATAATCGGGTTACGGGTATCAAAAACTGGCTGGGTAATATATTTGATTTCAGACATGGGCTTTTCGCATATGTCATGCCGGTGGTTTTTGCCGCTGCTTTTATTCTGCCCCAGTGTGTTATCTCCGGCTTTGAAGAAGGAGCTCCGTTTTTTGCGATTATCTTTATGGCGCCCATGATGCTGCTGGGGGGCGGGCTGGAGGAAGCTGGCTGGAGATATATACTCCAGCCAGAACTGGAAGAGAAACATTCTTTCGTTCTGTCAGCCATTGTGGTCAGCTTCATCTGGTGGATATGGCATCTGCCACTTTTCCATATAGAGGGAGCTTCCCAGTATGGGCAGAATTATTTTGCATTTGGGATAAATGTCCTGGGATTAAGTTTTGCCCTGGCAGCCATAAGGAAGAAGACAGGAAGTGTATGGCTGTGCGTATTCTTTCACTGTATTGTGAATTCCCTCTCGGGCATATATCTGATTCACGATAATATCTGGGGAAATGTGGCGGCAACAGCCCTTCTGATTCTGTGTTCTTTTGTCTCTCTGAAGATCGAGAAGGGACAAAAAGCCATATAATGGCGGCGTCTGACACGCGATAAAAAACGGCCGGGGGGTTAGAGCCTGGAAGCAAAATGGCCCATTGCCTTCAGAACCTCCCCCTGGGCTTCAGGCTTTAAGACAGCCAGTATGCGGGGGTGAACTGCCTCAAAACAGGCCCGGTCAAAAGTGCCGGCGTTCTGTTTCTCAAAACATGTTTCAAGAATTTCTCTGGCATCTTCATGTTGATCTTCTAATGTGCAAACATTTCTTGTCCTGGATTCATAAGTTTTTCTCCTCTATTTAAATATATTCTTTCCTGAACAGGATACCACAGAAGCCAGGACAAGTATACACATTCTATGTCAACCATGCCGGGAATCCTGTGATTGTCTTTGAAAGGTATGAGATTGCCCCCGGCGCTGCAGGGCAGCAGGAATTTGAGATTGCAAGGTAAAAATCCGGGGAAAATCCAGAGAAGATATAAACAAGTTGACAGTTCAACGTCTGTGCGGTATAATGCCAGAAGTTGAGCTGTCAACTTTTTTGTGGATTTCTCATGAAATAAAAGGAGACTTTTATGGTGGACAGATTTGAACAGTTTTCCCTTGCCATTATGGAGATCTCCAGGCACTGGCACAAGCTGGCGGCGGATGAGATGGAGAACCATGGACTGAAGGGTTCCCATGCTGTCTACCTCCTGACAATGTACCGTTATCCGGAAGGCATTACCGCGCCCAGGCTCTGTGAGATCTGCGGCAAGGATAAATCCGATGTGTGTCGGATGATGCCCATTCTGGAGGAGAAAGGGCTTGTAAAAAAGGAAGGGGTTCATCAGAATCTCTACCGGGGAGGCTATAAGCTGACCCAGGAGGGAAGGACGGTGGCGGAATATGTACGCCGGAGGGCGGCTCTTGCCGTGGAGCTTGCAGGCAGGGACATTACCCCTGAGAAGCGGGAGATTTTTTATGAAGTACTGGGAACCATTGTGGGAAATCTGAGAGAGATAATCAAGGATGGACTTCCCAGGCAATGAATGCCGGATGGAGTACCAGTGTAACCCACAACAATTACCACTGTGTTCCACGAAGGATAAATTTTCAGTCTGCAAGGGGGAGGAAGGAGTCGCAGCGGGCTGGGATGACTGACGGTGCTGTGTGCCAGTGGCACACGTTCGGCACGGACCGTAGCGGAGCGTTGACCAACGACGCAGATGGAAATTTAGACAAGTGAAACGTGTGGTTAATTTGGTGGGGGTATACTGGGGGGCAGAGAATAGAGAAATAGGAGAATGGCAGGGATATGAGCATGGAGATAGACCAGATCCTGGACAGGCAGAGGAAATTCTTTCTGACCGGGGCCACGCTGTCGGTGGATTTACGCATACAGATGTTGAAAAAGCTGCGCTGTACCGTACAAAAGAATGAGAAAAGAATTGCAGCCGCTCTCAAGGCGGATCTGGGCAAAAGCGATTTTGAAAGCTATATGTGTGAGACAGGGCTTGTGATGGCGGAGATCAGCTATATGATCGGACATGCCCGCAGGTTTGCGGCAGAGCGGAGGGTGTCCACGCCCCTGGCACAGTCCTTTTCCCGGAGCTACAAAAAGCCTTCCCCTTACGGGAATACGCTGATTATGAGCCCATGGAATTATCCCTTTCTTCTGACCATGGATCCCCTGGCAGATGCCATTGCCGCAGGAAATACGGCGGTTGTAAAGCCCAGCGCCTATTCCCCGGCCACCGGTGCTGTCATCAAAAAGATACTGTCAGAGTGCTTTCCGCCGGAGTATGTGGCGGTGGTCACAGGGGGCAGGGAGAAAAACGCGGCTTTGCTGGAGAAGAAATTTGACTTTGTGTTTTTTACCGGCAGTCAGGCTGTGGGCAGGGAGGTGCTGCGCCATACGGCGGAAACTCTGACTCCGGCGGTACTGGAACTGGGGGGCAAAAGTCCCTGTATCGTGGATCGGACGGCGGACATAAAACTGGCCGCAAAGCGGATTGTGTTTGGGAAGTACCTTAACTGCGGGCAGACCTGTGTGGCCCCGGACTATGTGCTCTGCCACAGCAGCATAAAATACCGTCTGCTGGAGGAGATCTGCAGGCAGGTGCGGCGCCAGTACGGGGAACAGCCTCTTGACAATCCGGATTATGGAAAGATTATAAATGAAAAGCATTTCAGGCGTCTCTGCCGTCTTATGGACCGGGAGAAGATTGTCCTGGGCGGGGAGGTGAGGGAGGAAACCCTTCAGATTGCCCCGGTGGTAATGGAATGCGCCGGATGGGAGGAGCCCGTGATGCAGGAAGAGATATTCGGCCCCATCCTGCCGGTGCTCACTTTTGACAGTTTTTCGGAGCTGTATGCGCTTCTGGCCGGAAAGCCCAAGCCCCTGGCCCTGTATCTCTTTTCCTCAGACAGGAGACGGATTCGTCAGGCGATGGAGCGCTGTGCCTTTGGGGGCGGATGTGTCAACGATACTGTCATTCATCTGGCTACCAGTGAGATGGGCTTTGGCGGCGTGGGGGAAAGCGGCATGGGGGCTTACCACGGCAGGGAGGGTTTTGAGGTGTTTTCCCACACCAAGAGCATTGTGGACAAGAAGACCTGGCTGGACCTTCCCATGCGGTATCAGCCTTATCAAAGAAGCCTGTACGGAGGGCCGCTTCGTCTGTTTTTACGATAAAGGACTGTGTATGAGAGTCGGATAAGGCTGGGGAGTTTTGTCTTTTATCCGGGAACTTCTGGCTGGAAGCGGCGGCAGGGACGAAGAAGCAGATGTGAGAGAAAGGAAAAATATGCAGAACAGGGAAAGAGAAAAGAAGTCCGGAGGGTTGTGGAAGAAGGTCCTGTTGGGAGCGGCGGGCGTGCTTCTGGCAGCAGTCCTGGTGGCGGGAATCGCGGTCTATGCAGTGTGGCACAATGAGATTTCTGCAGTGGCCAGCATGGAGTTGCTGCGGGACAGAAATGACGAACACCTGGACGGGGCAGTGTATAAAATGGAGGTCAAGGGAGGGTTCTATCTGGATGATTTTGTGGCCCAGGGCGGAGTGAAAAATGACACTGAGCTCATCAGTTTTGTGACGGACAAGATCACCAAGGGGCTGATAGACATGAACATCAGCGATCCTGAGATTGGCTGTTCCTCCCTATTTTGTCAAGTGATTTTCCTTAAAAAATCAAGGAATTTTAAGCTTT
>CAJUNZ010000142.1 GCA_910587755.1 uncultured Acetatifactor sp.
GGATTTACCGTATCCTCCTGAAGCACCTCAAAATACTCCGGCCCCACCGCCTTGATGAGCCACACCCCGTTCTCCGAGAGAAAAAACCTGTGTCCGGCCCTGTGCATCTGTCCGCTGGACACCTTCAGGACAACGGGACTGCCATGCCTTTTCCCCACCTTCAGGGCGGTGTCCTTATCCTGGGACAGATGGACATAGAGCCGGCTCATGGGCAGCAGTCCTTCCTTCCTGATCTGCTCCAGGAACCTGACGGCAGTGCCGTGGAAAAGATACTCCGGGGGCTCCTTCACCTGAAGTTCCACATCCACAGGAACACTGTGCCCCTGATTGGCCCGGATCAGTTTCCCGTCCGGGCTGAAACTATACCGCTGCTTCTGGTCCTGAACCACAATCTTCTCCAGAAGCGCCCTGTCCAGATGCCTGCCTGTGGCACAGACTCCCTTTATCAGTTCCTCCACATCCGCCCAGCCGTGCTCGTCCAGGGTAATCCCAGCCTCCTGGGGCCTGTGCCGCAGCACCAGACTTAAAAACATACTCATTTGCTCTGCTTCTCCCCTTTCCCCGGCTGCCCGGGCCCGATCAGCCGGAAAGCGCTTTCCTGCCTTGTCTCTCCGGTCTCTCTGCCCCTGCAAAAAAGGCGCCTCCCAGACCCCGGGGCACCTTTTTTGTCTGTAATTTTATTTTGCCAGTACCATCATAATCTCGTTGCTCCTTGTGATAAACCTGGTCATAGCCTCAGGAGCCAGGGGTGCGTGCTGGATCTTTGCCAGATCATAGAGCTGCTCGCAGATCATACCCACATTCTCGCCTTCCCTGTTGTCCGTGATATACTTCACCAGGGGATGGTTCGCATTCAGAGTCAGAGTCTCCCCCTCGCCGCCGAAGCCGCCCATGTCCATACCGGGCATGGAGTACATCTTCATCATGTCCTGCATACGCCTGGTCTCCTCGGACAGAGTGATCATGGAAGAGATCTTCTCATCCTTCAGCCTTTCCACCTTCACCGCCAGCTTATCGTTGTTCAGGGCCTTCCTCACAACCTCTTCCAGAGCCTTGCCCTGCTCCTCCAGGGCCTTGATCTCCTCCTCGGAAAGCTCTGCCTTCAGCGCCCCTGTCACATCCGCGTCAATCCTCTGGAACTTAACCCCTTCATTCTTGGACTCCAGCTGCTGGATAAAAGGCTGGTCAATATTGTGGGTCAGGATCACCGCATCCATCTTGTTGTCCCGGAACATCTTCACATACTGTCCCTGCTGCTGCTCGTCGGTCACATAGTAGATGACTTTCTCTTTCTTTTCCTCTGCCTGGCCGTCCTCAGCCTCCTCTGTCTGGCTGTCCACCACTTCGGCTTCCACCTTCTGGCCGTTCTCGTCCACAGCGCTGCCGCCCTCAGCCTCCTGATTCTCACCGTCGCCGGAAGGTTTAACCTCCAGACACTCAGGCAGGGTCAGGTACTTGCCGTCCAGGTTCTTGAACAGGATGTAATCGTTCATCCTCTCACAGAACTTATCGTCCTTCAGGCAGCCGAACTTGATAAAGGGACTGATGTCATCCCAGTACTTGTCATACTCTTCCTTCTCGGTCTTGCACATGCCGGAGAGCTTGTCCGCCACCTTCTTGGAGATGTACTCGGAGATCTTTTTCACAAAGCCGTCGTTCTGGAGGGCGCTCCGGGACACGTTCAGAGGCAGATCCGGACAGTCAATGACACCCTTCAGCAACAGCAGGAATTCCGGGATCACTTCCTTGATATTATCCGCAATAAACACCTGGTTGTTGTACAGCTTGATGGTTCCCTCAATGGACTCGTACTCCATATTGATCTTGGGGAAGTACAGAATTCCCTTGAGATTGAAAGGATAGTCCATATTCAGGTGAATCCAGAACAGGGGCTCCTTGTAATCGTGGAAAACTTTCCGGTAAAACTCCAGGTACTCCTCCTTGGTGCAGTCGTTGGCATGCTTTGTCCACAGAGGAGCGGTCTCATTGAGCAGCTCCGGACGCCTTCTGATTTTGAGCTTCTCCCTGGCCTCTTCCTCCGGCTCTTCCAGATCCTCCGGGCTGTCCTCTCCCTCCTGATCCTCGGACTTCTCCTGCTCGCTGTCCTTCTTCTTGGGTTCAGGATGAATCTCCTCAATCACCACGTCATCGTCCAGCTTCTCGTCCGCATTGATGATCTGGGTCTCCTGGGTGTCCGCCTTGGACAGGTAGACCTCCGTGGGCATAAAGGAACAGTACTTCTTGATGACTTCCCGGGCCTTGTACTCGTTGCAGAACTCCAGGCAGTCCTCATTCAAAAACAGGGTGATGACCGTTCCCACCTGGGTCCTGTCCCCCTGGCTCATGGTGAACTCCGTGCCGCCGTCACACTCCCAGTGAACCGGCTCCGCCCCTTCCTTATAAGAAAGGGTATCAATGTGCACTTCATCCGCCACCATAAACGCGGAGTAAAATCCCAGTCCAAAGTGACCGATAATCTGGTCCGCATTGCTCTTATCCTTGTACTTTTCGATGAAGTCCGAGGCGCCGGAGAATGCGATCTGGTTAATGTATTCCTCCACTTCATCCGCCGTCATACCCAGTCCATTGTCTATAAAAGTAAGCGTCTTCTTCTCCGGGTTCACAATCACGTCAATACGCGCCCTGTACCCCTCCGGCAGGGTATACTCTCCCATCATATCCAGCTTCTTCAGCTTGGTCACGGCGTCACAGCCGTTGGAGATCAATTCCCTGTAGAAAATGTCATGGTCTGAATAGAGCCATTTCTTGATAATAGGAAAAATGTTTTCACTGTTGATGGATAAATTGCCGCTCTTTGCTGCCATTTTTCAACATCCCTTTCTTATTGATCTTTCTTTTTGATCTTTTTTGTCCCGCCGCGCCAGGCTCTCTCTGTCTTGGGCCTTTCCACGCGGCCGCAGTTCTGCCCATCCCAAAATCCTGAGACGAAGCAAATTAAAGAATTACTCTTTACAGTTCCTAAGTGTATAACCAGTTTCTCTAAAAGTCAATAGCAAATTAGCACTCGTTTAGAATGAGTGCTAACAATACGCCGGAAATGCCGTATTCTCAAGGCTTTCCGCAATTCTAAAATTTTTGTTAAGTGGTTATGGCATGTTATCAAAAATCCGCAGACACTCCCACCACAAGTATCCACGGATTCCCAAACCACGGACCTTTCAGTCCGGAAAAAATTCTGCATACACATCAAAAAAACTGCTGGTCTGCACCGAGGGATCGTGCAGCAGGGAAATGCCCTCCCAGACCTCCCTGTTCAGCTGCCGCACCAGGGCCTCCACAAAGACGTCGTACTCCTGTCCGAAAGCCTCCCTGCGCCGCTCCTCCAAAATGGTGAGCTTGTTCAGGTCCGTCTGCTCCCTGTCAAAAGTGCTGACGCACTTAATGATATAATACCCTTCCTGGGTCTCAATGACTTCGCTGACCTCCCCTGTCTCCAGGGAGAAAGCGGCCTCCTCGAATGAAGCCTCCATCTCGCCCTTTCCAAAGGATATGGTGATCTCTCTTCCCTCGCTGTAGCGGGCGGCGAGCTCCAGAAAATCCTGCCCCTCCTCCACCGCCGTCTGTCGGATTCCGCAGGCTTTTTCATAGACCGCCTGCTTTACCACATCGGAAAAGGGCACCCTGCTGCCGGCCCCGTCCTCGGTGTAAGTGTGAAGCAGAATGTGCTGCACCGTGATGGTGCGGGCCTCATCGTCGCTGATCTCGGGATTTACATCCTTGATAATGAACCGATAGACCTTGTTGGCCAGGGCGTACTCTCTGTAGAGCTTCTCAATTATCTTCTCATCCACTCCCAGCAGCAGATCGGAAGAGCACACGTCTGAACTCCAGTCACCGAATACGATCTC
>CAJUNZ010000143.1 GCA_910587755.1 uncultured Acetatifactor sp.
TTCAGTTGTCAATCTTCGGTTGGAATCTCATTCATTGAGATTCCGAGAAGTTATTCTCCGCCCAAATCCTGCGGCCTGCAGCGCCGTCCCAGTCTCTCTTTCAGTCCCGCATAACTGAGCCCGTGCTTCTCCACCAGCTGGCCTGAGTCCGCACTGTCCGCGGCCTCTCCCCGTCCGATCAAAAATGTGTGCTCTCCCCCAGGACCCAGCAGGGCCCTGAGGCTCACAATCTGCGGGTGAAACCGCCCCAGTTCCCTCAGATGGGTCACATAGATCCCCATGCAGCCCTGGGCCAGAAAGTGCTCCAGAACCCGCTTTCCCATAATGGTTCCGTCATAGTCTGCCGCGGTGGTAAACAATTCATTGATCACCACAAATGCTCTGGCATGTCCGCCGTCCGTCCTGTCCCCCCGGGCCGCCGTCATCATGGGCCCCAGCCGCACAAGCTCCTCCATCAGTTTTCCCCTTCCCGACTCCAGACTTTCCTCCACAGAAAAATGCGTCAAAATATCTGTAAAGTGGTACAGCTGCGCTGAGACAGCCGGTACATCCAGTCCCATTTTGGCAAAGTAGACCAGCTGTCCCAGACTCCTGGCAAAAGTGGTCTTGCCGCCCTGGTTGGGCCCGGTCAGCACAAAAAAGCGCTCCCCTTCCCGGCAGATCATGTCATTGCTGACCACCTTCCTTCCCTCCTCCAGGCTCAGACAGGCAAGGGCCAGGTCATATAATCCCCTGGCAGACATTCCGGACATCCCCTGGGTTTCCTCCAGTATCACCGGCTGGGCAAAGGCAAATCCCCTCTCCTGCATCCTCCGCTGAAACCCACAGAAGGAGAGATAAAATCCAATCTCAGAGGCAAACCGCGTCAATTCCTCACAGGCATATTCCCCATAAGTCTTATAAAAAGACTTCAGCTCCCTGAAAAGATCCGGCTTCAGCTTCTCACAGACCTTCACTATCTCAAACTCCAGCTCCCCAAGTGCCCCCGATGCTTCAAAGGGACTTTTCATACGCCTGTCCTCTCCTGGAAAACAGCGCTCCAGAAAGGTCTCATATTCTCCCTCCACCTCTCCCAGAGACACTGTGATCCTGTCCCCTTCATATACCAGAATCAGTCTGAGACTGTAAAGCTGCTCCTGGAGCCGCCGCACCTGTTCCCGCATTTTCTCAAAATCCGCCCCGGACAGACAGCGGTACAGAAATTCCCGAAATTCCTCCATCCCCCGGGATCGCAGCGGTATCTTTTCCAGTTCCCCGGAAAGCTCCAGAAAAGCCTCGCAGTAATATCCGATTTCCTGTACATGCCAGGCTCTCTTCTGCAGCTCCTGATCCGCCTGTTTTTTCTTAAAAAAGACTTCCCGCCTGGCTTTCATTTTTTCAGAGAAACGGCACAGAATGCGGAACAGTTCCTCCTGCCTGATGTCCGCATAAATCTCCCTGCGGTAGTCCTCGCATTCCCTGTCCGCGGGAAGATAATAGTAAAAGGGGGACACATCCTCCCCCCAGTCCCTGCTGATCCTGTGGATCCCCTGATCCAGGTTCAAATCCACATAGAACGCCGGCCGGGCCTTCTCCTTTTCCAGGTTTTCTTTCAGATCCAGTATGCTGTAAAATTCCCCTCTGCACCTTCTCCCCATAACCACTGTCCTTCCCCGCCCACGCGTTCCCTAAAACCTTCCTCTGCCTGTCCTATACCTGAAATAAAAGGCTGTCCGCAACTGCGGAACAGCCTTTTATTGTCTGCCATTTATCCAAGCTGCCCTTCCAGCACCCTGGCAGCCTCTTCCATGCAGGCCGGAATCCCTGCGGGATTCTTGCCTCCCGCCTGGGCCATGCCGGGACGGCCTCCGCCGCCTCCGCCAACCAGTCCGGCGATGCCCTTGATCAGGTTGCCCGCATGGGCTCCCTTCGTCATGGCATCCTCTGTGGCCATGGCCACCATGTTCACTTTGCCCTCCAGGCTGGACAGAAGAAGAATGACGCCCTCTCCCAGTTTATCCTTCAGCTGGTCGCCCAGATCCCGGAGTCCGTTCATGTCCACGCCCTCCACTGCTGCAGGCAGGAACTTCACACCCTTCACTTCCTTCACATTGTGGAGCACATCTCCCAGGGATTCTCTGGCCGCCTTAGCTTTCAGGGACTCAAGCTCTGAGGAAAGCGCTTTCACCTGGGCCATCAGGCTCCCGCACTTCTCCACCAGCGCCCCGGGAGTGGTGCGAAGAGCGGCGCTGGCGTCCTCAATGGTTTTCTCCAGCCCCTTATAGTAGGCAAGCACACCATTTCCGGTGATGGCCTCTATTCTGCGGATACCTGCCGCAATACCGCTCTCGGACAGAATCTTGAAGGAAGAGATAACTCCCGTGCTGGCCACATGAGTACCGCCGCAGAGCTCCACGGAAAAGTCTCCCATTCGGACCACACGGACCTTCTCCCCGTATTTTTCTCCGAACAGAGCCATTGCACCGGTTTTCTTGGCCTCCTCAATGCCCATCTCCTGAGTCACCACCTCCAGGTTCTCCCCGATCCTGGCGTTGACCATCTTCTCCACACGGTCAAGCTCTTCCCCTGTCATTGCAGCAAAATGGCTGAAGTCAAACCGCAGTCTCTCCCCGTCCACATAGGAACCGCACTGTTCCACATGACCTCCCAGCACTTCCCGAAGAGCTTTCTGAAGCAGATGGGTGGCGCTGTGGTTCCTGCAGATATCACCCCTTCTGTCCGCGTCAACAGTCAGCACAGCCCTGTCCCCCACCTTCACCATCCCTTTGGTAACGGTTCCGATATGAGCCACCTTTCCTCCCAGCAGCTTCACCGTATCCTTTACCTCAAAGCTTCCGTCCGCAGTGGTGATAACACCCCTGTCCCCGGTCTGGCCGCCCATGGTGGCGTAAAAAGGAGTCTCTTCCACAATAACAGTGCCCACCTGCCCGTCCGTGAGGGCTTCCATCAGTTCGGTTTCCGTGGTCAGCACCGTGATCCGGGAGCTGTGCTGCAGCCTGTCATAGCCCACAAATTCTGTGGTAACAGAAGGGTCAATGGACTCGTACACGGTCACATCCGCTCCCATGTAATTGGTCTCCTTCCGGGCCTTCCGGGCCATCTCCTTCTGCCGCTCCATACAGGTCTCAAATCCCGCCTGGTCGGTTGCAAAACCTTTTTCCGAAAGAATCTCCTCTGTCAGGTCAATGGGGAATCCGTAGGTATCATAGAGCTTAAAGGCATCCTCCCCGGAGAGCAGATTTTTTCCCTCCGCCTCCATCCGGGCCTCCATCTGGGACAGAATGCTCAGGCCCTGGTCAATGGTTCTGCTGAACTTGTCCTCCTCCTGAGTGAGCACATTCAGGATAAACGCCCTCTTCTCCTCCAGCTCCGGATATCCGTCTCTGCACTCATTGATCACAGTCTCGCTGAGTCCTGCCAGGAATTTTCCCTGGATGCCCAGAAGCCTGCCATGTCTGGCCGCACGGCGGATCAGACGGCGCAGCACATAACCCCGGCCTTCGTTGGAGGGCATGATGCCGTCGCTGATCATAAATGTAGTGGAGCGAATGTGATCGGTGATCAGCCGGATGGACACATCCTTGGCCTCCTCCTTCCGGTATTCCGTCCCTGCGATCTGGCAGATCCGATCCCGAATGGCCTTCATGGTGTCAACGTCAAAGACCGTCTCCACATCCTGCACCACCACCGCCAGCCGCTCCAATCAGATCGGAAGAGCACACGTCTGAACTCCAGTCACCGAATACGATCT
>CAJUNZ010000144.1 GCA_910587755.1 uncultured Acetatifactor sp.
TGAGAATGGCCTTCACATCCATCTCCTCCCCATCCAGCATAGTCACCTGAAGCTGCTCCACCTCCGCGCGCACTTTCCCCATGTCTTCCGGTGCAATATCAGGCACCTCCAGCGTGTACTGGTAAGGAATCTGAGCCTGGGTGCTGCCGTAGGGAGCTTCATCCTCCCCGGTGATATACATGACTCTCACCTGGACACTCCCCTGAAGAAGGATACCGTTTTCCACGGTGGACTGCTGTTCCAGAGACACCGTTCCCTCGCTGTGGAGAAGCTGCAGCACCGTCCCACCGCTCACCCGCACATGATCCGTGACCTTGGTCTTGCCCGTGACTCTGGAGAGAAGCCTGCGCAGATCTGCCCGGTGGGTCTGGGTGCTGATCTCCTTGGAGACACCGTAAATGTCGGAGATGATCTCCAGACTCTCCTCCTCATAGATGCGGATGGCGATATCCATCACCAGTTCCAGACCGATATTGCGCTCCTCCCCGTCAAAATCCGGCCGCACCGCCAGCTCCTGCTGCCCCAGCTGGTAGCGGATATCCGGCAGCATCCCCTCCCTGCAGCCATGGCACTCCAGAACGCCGCTGAAAGGCAGGGTGGTCTCAAAGCTGCGGCATGGATGGTCCTCCCCCTCCCCCTCATAGAGAAGGAACAGATGAATGTCCCCGGACACCGTCAGCTTCTCCTCCATCACCTTGAACTCCACATCCCCCAGAGACACATTGTTCCAGAGGATCTGAAAAATATTGGGATAGTTGGAGGGCAGGGTCACTTCCTCCTTCAGCCGGAATATATCATTCTTACATATGGCAATCTGCGCCAGATTCAGGAGCCTCCGGCGGTACTCGGCCTTCTCGTCCCCCTGTACGGCTATGGGCGCCTCCTCGTCATACAGCTCCTCCACCCGGGCTGTCATGGTGAGCAGGGACTGGACGTTCAGCTTCCGGGAATTGATCATGCTCAGCGTGACATCCTCCACCTCTCCCTCCACCACAACCATATCCGCCGGAGTGACCCCCTGCATGTTGATCTTCTCGTCAAAGGGAACCTTCCCCTCCAGAACCACCAGGCTGCCGCCATCCTCCACAGTGTGGTAGAGCACCGACAGACTGAGTCTTCCCCTGACAGTGACTGCGTCGGTTCCGGGCTTGATCTCATCGATCACAAGCTCCCCCTTCTCCAGGTTCAGACCGCTGATGTCAGGCTTGTTCTCCGGAATATTCAGGTCGTCCTCCAGGGTAAACTGGGTGAGCGCCTGTACCTTAATGCGGTCCATATGTATATTTCTCTTTAACAGCTCCACACAAATACCTCCACATATACTCGTATATGCATATATATGAAGGTTTCCCGCCAAATATGCCCGGACACAGGCCTTGACCCCAAGGCGTTTCCGCCGTTTCTGAGTTTCTCCCGGGCAGTTTTGAAAGCTCCTGCCCCCTTCACGGCTGTCTGTTTATTCCACAGCTCCCACCAGATCGGAGACATTCTCCACATGATATTTTTTCATATATTCCTCAATGCCTTCCACCACATCCATGGTGGCCTGAGGATTGACGAAATTCATGGCGCCCACGCTGACCGCGCTGGCCCCCGCCAGAAGAAATTCCACCGCGTCCTCCCCTGTGGCGATTCCTCCCATGCCGATAATGGGTATCTTCACCGCCTGGGCCGCCTGGTAGACCATCCGCACCGCAATGGGTTTAATGGCGGGGCCGCTCATGCCCCCTGTCCTGTTGGCCAGCACAAATTTTCTCCTGTGGACATCAATCTTCATCCCAGTGATGGTATTGATCAGAGACAGGGCATCCGCCCCCGCCGCCTCCGCCGCCCTGGCCATCTCTCCTATGTCCGTCACATTGGGGCTCAGCTTCATGATAACCGGCTGTCTGGCATGGCGTTTTATCTCCCTGGTGATACCATACAGGGCATCCGCCTTCTGGCCAAAGGCGATGGCTCCCTCTTTTACATTGGGGCAGGACACATTGATCTCCAGCATGTCCACCGCACTCTCCCCGCTCAGACGCTCCACCACTTCCACATAGTCCTCCACAGTCCTGCCGCAGACATTCACAATGATTTTTGTGTCATACTCTGCCAAAAACGGAATATCCCTGCCCAGAAACACATCTATTCCAGGATTCTGAAGCCCAATGGCGTTGAGCATGCCGCCGTATACCTCCGCCACCCTGGGCGTGGGGTTGCCGGGCCAGGGCACATTGGCCACCCCCTTCGTCACCACCGCCCCCAGCCGGTTCAGATCTACAAATTCCGAATATTCCATGCCGGATCCAAAGGTTCCTGAGGCAGTCATAACAGGATTTTTCAGGGTAATACCTGCCAGTGTCACTTCTGTATTCATATTCTCTCTCCTAACTCCAGTTGCAATCTCTCCCCGCAGGTCTATCCCGGCCAGGCGCCGCGGGCCGGCCAGAAATTTACCTGCGGGCACCTGCCAAGGGATGTACCCGCACAGCCCTCCCCGGCTATATGTCCACCTCACGGGCCTCAAACACCGGCCCCTCCGTACAGATACGGGCATTGTTCACATGGGAGTGCGCGTCCGGACGGGTGGTTTTCGCCACACAGCCCAGGCAGGCGCCAACCCCGCAGGCCATCCGCTCCTCCAGAGAGAGATACGCCAAAATCCCCTGCTCCAGGGCATAGGTCTTCACCGCCCTCAGCATGGGCATGGGGCCACAGGCATAGATTACACCTGCCTCCAGTGCTTCCTGGGCCAGAACATCCATCACATTTCCCCTGGTTCCCGCACTGCCGTCCTGGGTGGCCACATACACCCGCCCATACTTCTCCAAGTCCTCCTTCAGGAACAGCTCCCCGTCACGGTACCCAAGAATTATCCGGATACTTTCCGCCCTAAGGCGTTTCGCCAGTTCCACAAGGGGAGGAATGCCAATGCCGCCCCCTATGAGAAACACGTCCTTTTCTTTCTGCTTTAAAGAAAGCCCTGCCTCCAGGGGAAAGCCGTTGCCCAGCATCCCCATGATGCTGATCTTCTCCCCAGGGCCATAGCCGGAAAATTCCCTGGTTCCCGCCCCTGCCACACGGTATACCACGCGCAGACGGCCCTTCTGCCCATCTGTCTCACAGACACTGATGGGGCGGGGCAGCAAGGTGCTCCTGTCCCTGGGGTAAACACAGATAAACTGTCCCGGCACCGCCTCCGCCGCCAGTGAAGTCTCAATCCACATGTCAAAAATTCCCGGTGCAGCCTCCCTCTGAGAAAGCACACCCGCTGTCTGTTTCTGTTTCATTCCTCCCATCCTCTCCCTGTCAAAAAAACAGTCTGTTCTCCGTCTCCACCTGCTTTATCCCTGTAATTTTACTACTCACCAAACATTATTTCAAGTAAAAAACGCTGTCCCGCACATCTAACCGTTTGCACAGGGCACTGTCTGAACGGTTCCATCTGTCAGAAAGCATGGACATCCCCCGGAAAAAAGCGTATAATGGTACTGTCAGGTAAAAATTTCCACCTGTGCGGTTGGGATATAGTTAGGAGCGGCAATAAAACAATG
>CAJUNZ010000145.1 GCA_910587755.1 uncultured Acetatifactor sp.
TGGAGTTCAGACGTGTGCTCTTCCGATCTTCCACCGATGGCGACAGCGGCCAGAAAACGCCTTTCTGCCTCTGCCGCCCGCTCCTCCCTGTTGGCGTGAATCAGGGCCAGAGGCTCTCCCGCTTCCACATAGTCCCCCACCTTTTTGTTCAGAACCAGTCCCACGGACAGATCCACCCTGCTCTCCTTGGTCTCCCTGCCCCCGCCCAGGATCAGGGAGCAGATGCCCACTTCATCACAGGCAATATGGCTCACATAGCCGCTCACAGGAGCGGGGACAGTCTTTACAATATCCGCCCGGGGGAGCAGTTCCGGACGGTACACCGCCTGGGGATTCCCCCCCTGTGCCTCCACAAACTGAGCAAGCTTTTCAAGGGCGCTGCCGTCCTGAATCACACCCTTCAGCATTTCCTCCGCCTCTTCCCGGCTCCGGGCCTTCTCCCCGGCCATAAGCATCTGACTCCCCAGAACCAGGCAAAGTTCCCTGAAATCTTCCGGCCCGCCCCCCTGAAGGGTCTCTATGGCCTCCCTCACTTCCAGGGCATTCCCCACGGCCCGGCCCAGAGGCTGATCCATGTCGGAGATAACCGCCGACATTCTGCGCCCGGCATTCCTGCCGATCCGCACCATCTCCTCCCCCAGGGCCCTGGCGTCCGCCTCCTGCTTCATAAAAGCGCCGCTTCCCGTCTTCACATCCAGAACAATCGCCTCCGCCCCCGCCGCCAGTTTTTTGCTCATTATGGAACTGGCGATCAGGGACATATTGTCCACCGTGGCGGTCACATCCCGGAGGGCATAGAGTTTCTTGTCCGCAGGAGCCAAATCCGCCGTCTGGCCCATGATGGCAATGCCAATGCGGTTTACATTGTCCAGAAACTGCTGCCGGGTGAGCGATGTGGTAAAGCCGGGAAAGCTCTCCAGCTTGTCGATGGTGCCGCCGGTGTGTCCCAGCCCCCTTCCGCTCATCTTGGCCACAGGAAGACCGCAGGCCGCCACCATGGGAGCCAGGGCCAGAGAAGTCTTGTCCCCCACTCCCCCCGTGCTGTGCTTATCCACTTTGACACCCTGAATCTGCGACAGATCCAGCATGTCGCCGCTGCCCGCCATTGCCATGGTCAGAGCCAGGGTCTCCTGCTCGTTCATCTTCTGAAAATAAATCGCCATCATCAGAGCGGATACCTGATAGTCAGGAATCTCCCCCTTCGTATAGCCTTCCACGAAAAATGCAATCTCCTCCCGGGAGAGTTCACCGCCGTTTCTTTTTTTCAAAATAAGATCATACATTCTCACAGCTCTTACGCCAGCCCTTCTCTGATTTCAAATCGATTCACCAGCCCCTTTAACACCTGAGCCTGGCTTGACAGCTCCTGACTTGCCGCCGCGCTCTCCTGGGAAGTAGCGGAATTGGTCTGCACCACAATGGAAATCTGGTCGATTCCCAGCGTCACCTGGGCAATGGCTGCCGCCTGCTCCTGAGACGCGTCGGAAATCTCATGTACCAGTTTCGCCGCCTCCTCGGAGGCAAGGACAATGCGTCCCATGGAAGAGGCTGTCTCGTTTGCAATGTCCGTTCCCTCCTGCACCGCGCGGACCGTGGACTCAATAAGGGCAGCTGTGTTCTTGGACGCTTCTGCCGATTTGCTTGCCAGGCTGCGGACTTCACCGGCCACCACGGCAAATCCCTGTCCCACTTCACCGGCTCTGGCGGCCTCAACAGCCGCGTTCAGGGCAAGAATATTGGTCTGAAAAGCGATGTCTTCTATGGTCTTGATAATCTTGCTGATCTCGGAGGCGGAATCATTGATTTGATTCATTGCCGCCGTCATCTGCTCCATCTGTCTCTTTCCCTGCTCCAGCTCCGCAGCCGTATTCATGGCCTGTTCGCTGGCCATCTTTGCGTTCTCCGCATTGCTTGCCACATGGCCATGTATGTCATTGATTGTGGCTGCCAGTTCCTCCACAGAAGCCGCCTGCTGCGTAGCCCCCTGTGCCAGCGAATGAGCGCTGCCGGCCACCTGATCCGAACCGCTGGCCACCTTAACGGCGCTGGTGTCTATTTTCCGCAGTGTATCATTCAGCGTGTTGATGGTATTCTGGAGAGACGCCTTGATGGGGGCAAAATCTCCAATATAGTCCATGTTCATATTCACTCTCAGATTACCTTTGTCCAGCTCAGACAAAGAGGAAGATATATCCACTATATAATCCCGCCAGGTCTGCACGGTCTTTGAAAGCGCCCTGGTCAGATCCCCGATCTCGTCCTCCGCTTTGAAAATATGTACCTCATCCTTCAGATTTCCCACGCTCAGCTCCTTCAGACGCTCGGAGGCCTCTTTGATGGGATCCGCCATCTGCTTGGCGATTCTGGAGATCACAAAAATGCCCAGGACAAAGATAATCAGACCCGAAGAGCACATGAACAGCAGGGACCTGCGGCTGGCTCTGTGGCACTCGTCCAGCTCATCCTGGATAATGGGCAGCATATCCTCCTCATAGTTCCCCGTCCCCACATACCATCCATAGGGCTCAAACTTCTGGATAAAGCCCCTTTTGGCGCTGGCTTCCGATTCCCCCGGCTTGGCAAAATAGAAATCAATAAATCCTCCCCCCGGCTTGTCACCGGCGGCAATGGTGTCCTGCACAAAATAGTTCCCCATCTCATCTGTGGAATTATAGCGGTTGGTCCCTTCCACCTCCGGCTTGATATGTACAGCGTTGGTTCCGTCGGCCATATCAGCCCAAAAATATCCGGTCCCGTTGTTGTACCTGGTGGTGCGGACGATATACCTGGCATTTTCCAGGGCTTCCTCCTCCGAGATCAAACCCTCCTGATATTTTTCATACTCCGCCTGAAGCACCCCGATCATGCACTCCACCTGGCTCTGAATCATCTGATCCAGTTTGTCCTTCTGTGCAGTAATTAATTTGTCATATGCATCCTTCAGAGATACATAGGAAAGCGCAGAAAGCAAAAATACGGCTAAAAAGGTGAGAATGCCAATGCTTAATATTAATTTTCCACGCAGTTTCAGTTTCATGTTAAAGCCTCCTCTCTCGTTCTGGTACTCTATAGTTGCTGTTTTTATGTAAACTTCCTGGGATATTTTGAAAGGTTCAATGGGAAAATAGACCAGGATATTTGCATCGGAAATATGGATTTTCAGTAAACAGGTTTTCATTAGAAATGTTCGCACATAAGCAGGGACGTGAAACAATGGAAACGAATTGGCACTGTTTTTTTCATTATAATACATAATATCCAAAAAGTCCATAGCGCATTCTGTAAAAATCACGAAAACACATGATTTGAGGTCTATACCTTGAAAAAAATATGCCAAATTATATCAAATAACTGACATTCTTCACGCAATTATGTACAATGTTATCCGGCAGGGCTGTGCAGAAAAAGAGCGGACAAACCCGGACAAAAAGGCGGATGGATTTATTTTTTCTCATCCATCCGCCTTTTTGGCAAACAGCGCCAAAATTTCCACACTCTCTGAAAGGTCAGTCCTTGTTCCTATGTATCCAGCT
>CAJUNZ010000146.1 GCA_910587755.1 uncultured Acetatifactor sp.
CGACCACCGAGATCTACACTCTTTCCCTACACGACGCTCTTCCGATCTAAAGAGGGAGGAAAGATCCGCCATATCGGCATGAGCACCCACAATCCGGATATGGCAAAAAAGGCCGTGGAGAGCGGTCTGGTGGAGATGCTGCTGTTCAGTATCAATCCGGCTTTTGACATGCTGCCTCCTACGGATAATATTGACAACTACTTTGCCGACAGTTTTGAGGCTGATCTGGGAGGCATTGACCCGGCCAGAACGGAACTGTACAAGCTCTGCGAACAGGAAGACGTGGGGATCACGGTGATGAAGCCTTATGCGGGAGGAAGGCTTTTCGACGAGAAGCGATCGCCTTTCGGCGTGGCCCTCACTCCGGTGCAGTGCATTCACTACTGCCTGACCCGGCCGGGCGTTGCGTCGGTGATGGCGGGATATGACACGCCGGAGCATGTGGAACAGGCCGTGGCCTATGAGACTGCCACTAAGGAAGAAAAGGATTACGCCACCGTTCTGAGCCGCGCCCCTTACCACACTTTCGGCCAGGGAGAATGCACTTACTGCGGCCACTGCAAACCCTGTCCTGCGCAGATTGACATTGCTTTGGTCAACAAATATTATGATCTGGCCACCATGCAGCCGGAAGTTCCCGCAGGGGTAAAAGAGCACTATTTTGCTCTGGAACACCGGGCGGATCAGTGTATTGGCTGCAGGGGCTGTGAGGCCCGCTGTCCTTTTGGGGTGAAAATCGCGGAGAGAATGAAGCGGACGGCAGAATATTTTGGCACGAAATAATTTGCTTTTTTCATAAGTTCTATGTATAATGTTGGTACAATAAGGAAAAGTCTATGGGGGATTTTACTGATTTTCAGAGGTTTATCCCGGACAGAATGCACAAGTTACAGGTGCGGCTGAAAGGATGGTGGAAGATGAGGCAGGTATATGAAAAACTGGTAAACTGTGTGGATCAGGTGAGGAGAAGGACGGATTTTGTACCCCGGGCGGCGATTGTGCTGGGTTCGGGCCTGGGGGATTATGCGGAGGACATTCGCGTGGAGTCGGAATTGTCCTACGGTGAGATTGAAGGGTTTCCTGTGTCCACGGTGCCGGGACACGCGGGAAAGTTTATCTTTGGGTATGTGGGGGATGTGCCGGTGGTCTGCATGAAGGGCCGGGTCCATTACTATGAGGGATATCCCGTCAGCGATGTGGTGCTTCCGGTGCGGCTGATGAAGCTTCTGGGAGCGGAAGTTCTGTTCCTGACCAATGCCGCCGGGGGAGTGAATTCTTCTTTCCACGGAGGGGATCTGATGATGATCCGGGACCATATTTCCGTATTTGCCCCTAATCCCCTGGTGGGGCCTAATCTGGATGTCCTGGGAACCCGCTTTCCGGATATGAGCGGCGTATATGATGGAGGACTCCAGAAAGTGATCCGGGAGGCTGCCAGGGAGAAGGACATCTATCTCCAGGAGGGGGTGTATGCCCAGCTCACAGGGCCCTCCTTTGAGTCGCCGGCGGAGGTGCGCATGCTGCATCTGCTTGGGTGCGACGCGGTGGGAATGAGTACCGTGGCGGAGGCCATTGCCGCCAATCATATGGGCATGAAAATCTGTGGTATTTCCTGTATCTGCAATCTGGCCGCAGGGCTCAGCGCCACCCCTCTGACCCATGAGGAGGTGCAGGCTGCCGCCGACATGGCAGCTCCCAAATTTAAGAGTCTTGTGACGGAGGTTGTGAGGCGGCTGTAAGACGTTTTGGGCAGAATACTTTGCCGGAGCGGGGGAAGGAGAAGGGGCATGGAAAAGCAGAGAAGAGAGGAACTGATCGCCGGGGCGCTGGAGGCCAGAGAGAGGGCTTATGCCCCCTACTCCCACTACGCGGTGGGGGCTGCCCTGCTGACGGCGGAGGGGGAGATATATCAGGGCTGTAATGTGGAGAATGCTTCCTACGGCGTCTCCTGCTGCGCGGAGCGGACGGCATTTTTTAAGGCGGTCAGCGAGGGAAGAAGACAGTTTCAGGCCATTGCCGTGGCAGGGGGCATGGAGGGCTGTGCCCCTGTGGATTACGCTTATCCCTGCGGTATCTGCAGACAGGTGATGCAGGAACTGGGGGGCGCGGATTTTATTGTGGTGGTGGCAAAGAGCAGGGAGGACTTTGTGGAGTACCGGCTGGAGGAGCTGCTGCCCTTTGGGTTTGGAGGTGAGTCCATCAAGTGAACACCAGACTTTACAATGCAAGAATTCTGACCATGGAGGACATGCCCCGGGCACAGGACGGTTACACAGGACAGGAGAATGCCGGAGACAGGGGGAAGTACCGTCCGGTTTTCCAGGGCCAGGTCTGGGTACAGGATGACAGGATTGCCGGGGTGGCCGCCGGGGAGGAAGCTTTTCCTGAGGTGGCCTGGGACCTCCAGGTGGACTGCCGCGAGGGCCTTCTGATGCCTGGGTTTAAGGATGCGCACACTCATTCTGCCATGACTTTTCTGCGATCCTATGCGGATGACCTGCCCCTGGATCGGTGGCTGAAGGAGAAAGTCTTTCCCATGGAGGCCAGGCTTACAGGGGAGGATATTTACCAGCTGACCCGCCTGGCGGTTCTGGAGTATCTGTCCGGGGGGATCACCTCCATTTTTGAGATGTATCTGGATCCGGGTATGGCTGCCAGGGCCTGTATGGACATGGGAATGCGCTGTGTGCTCACAAGCGGCCTGAACCGTTTCACCTCCTCCCTGGAGAGGCAGGAGGAGGAATACCTGAAGTGGAATTCCGAGAGCCCTCTGGTGAGTTACCGGCTGGGATTTCATTCTGAATATACCTGCAGCCTGGAGCAGCTCCAGGGGGTGGCAGGACTTGCCGAAAAGTATCAGGCGCCGGTATTTACCCATCTGGCGGAGACGGCCAAAGAGGTGGAAGAGTGCCGGGGCAGGTACGGCATGACCCCGGCGGTGTTTCTGGACAGCCTGGGAATCTTTCAGTACGGCGGAGGCGGCTACCACTGTGTGCACATGAGTCCCGGGGACATGGAAGTATTTGAAAAAAGGGGCCTGTTTGCAGTAACCAACCCTGCGTCCAACTTAAAACTTGCCAGCGGTATGGCCCCTGTGGAGGAATTTGTGCGCCGGGGGATTCCGGTGGCCATAGGCACGGACGGGCCTGCCAGCAACAACTGTCTGGACATGTTCCGGGAGATGTTTCTGGTGAGCGGTCTGAGCAAGATCCGGGAAGGGGATGCCGCCAGTCTGGACGCCCGGGAGATACTTTACATGGCCACTGTGGGCGGCGCCCGGGCTATGGGGCTCCAGGAGGCGGATGCCAGAGAAGGCGTCCCAACCTGGAATTCGGCACAGGTGTTCCCGAAGGTATTGCAGCTCCGGAGGCTGCCAACAACGCGGTTGTTGCAAGCTCTATGGTTCCCCTGCTTTCTCTGGGGGTTCCCGGAAACTCTACTTCATCGCTGTTTTTAGGAGCTTTGACGATTC
>CAJUNZ010000147.1 GCA_910587755.1 uncultured Acetatifactor sp.
TGTAGAACAGCCAATTCTCCCCTCCGCTTAACACCATTTTTTCATCAAATTATTTCTAAACCTCTTGAAATTCTCAGGATATATTTGCATAATAGATTCATCAGATTTGTATTAAGAACTTGTAACCTTTTGATTTTTTCTTAAAAAGAAAGGACTCCAGCCTGACACCACGTCCTTTCCCGGCTATTTCGTTGATCCCAGCGGGATCTTCCGCCACCTTCCTTTCCCTATGATATACGTAAATCCTCTTTTATGCAGCCT
Source organism: uncultured Acetatifactor sp. (assembly GCA_910587755.1). Taxonomy (GTDB): domain Bacteria; phylum Bacillota; class Clostridia; order Lachnospirales; family Lachnospiraceae; genus Acetatifactor. Next base: position 262 of record CAJUNZ010000147.1, read on the forward strand.
TTTTCACAAATTTAAACATCTCGACGAATACTCCCTCTATCTGGCTCTTTTCCAACATCTCCCTTCCCTGGCTCCTTCCTGCCCTTCCTGCCATGCCCCCGCCCGAAACCTCTCTCTCAATGGCTCTTATTCCAGACATTTCATCTCTTATAAAGACGGGGAAGTCCTGGATCACAAGATCACTGTCCGCTGTCTTTTCTGCTCCTCCTGTGGCTCCTCTCATGCCCTCCTTCCCTCTGTCCTTATCCCCTCCTCCTCTTATAGCCCTGGATTCCTCATTGCCCTCCTCTATGCGCGCATTACCAGGGCTTTCCCCACAGTGGATGCCCTCTGCCGTCATTTTGACCTGTCTGTCAGCACCTATCACAGAATCGTACTACGGTTAGCCCAGGATTCACAGGAAATGCAGCATCTCCTGGGCAGATTCCTGCAAACACTGGATCTTCTGGATATTCTTTTCCATGCGTCTCCCTCCTTGTTTTTCCGCTCCCTGAACTGCTTTTTTCTTTCTTCCGGCTATGCATTCCTACAGCCCCGGGGCAGATTCCGCCCAAAGATCCAAAAGGCCAGCCTTCCCCCACACCTCTATCAGATAACCTGACACTGTATTTCCCCTGTCTTGGATGGTACGCTGTTTCTGGAGGTGAAAATCATATGAACGAGAAAGAAAGGAACACAAAAGTAGCCGTTGCATCTATCCGTCTCGCCATTATCCAGCCCGCGTTCAACCATACCTATCCAGATATGACAAAACGGGCTTATTACGAGAGGATTTCCGAACAGCCAGTCAAACTCCCGGATGGACGGGAAGTCATTTACAGCCCCGGTACCATGTCCTGTTGGGAATCCGATTACCGCAAAGGCGGGTTTGATGCCCTGATGCCCCGGGACAGAGCTGACAAAGGGAAAAGCCGGCGCCTGGATGCGGATGCCATTTCTGCCATCTATAAAGCCAGGGAACAATTCCCCAGGCTGACTGCCACCGGGATCCGGGAAAAGCTCATTGCTGATGGCGTAATCCGGGCTTGTGATGCATCTGTAGCTACCTTCCAGCGTTTTATTAAGAAACAGAACCTCAAAGGTGCATCCGCTCCAGGACAAAGAGACCGGAAAGCCTTTGAGGAGGAATTCTGTACCGGGATGTACCAGGGGGATACCCTTTACGGCCCCTTTATCAAAGAGAACGGAGTGCGGCGCCAAACTTATTGCATTATGCTCCTGGATGACAAATCACGTATGATTGTTGGCGGCAGATTTTTTTATCAGGACAATGCAGTAAATTTCCAACAGGTGTTCAGGGATGCCTGTGCTACCTATGGAATCCCTGCAAAACTTTATGTAGACAATGGTTCCCCTTATAAAAATGTGCAGCTTTCCCTTATCTGCGGGCAATTGGGAACGGTTCTGATCCATACACCTGTCAGAGACGGCGCCAGCAAAGGCAAGGTAGAGCGGAACTTCCGAACCCTTAGGACCCGTTTCCTGGATCGCATCAGCCGGGACTCCCTAAACAGTATTACAGAACTAAACCGTATGCTGGCGGACTATATCCGCTCTCACAATACAGCCATACACTCTGCCACCGGGGAACCTCCCCACACCCGCTATCTGAGAGATCTGGCCCATGTCCGCATGCCGCAGAGCCGGCAGTGGCTGGAGGACTGTTTCCTCCACAGGGTCTCACGCAAAGTCCGCAATGACGCCACCATCATCCTGGACCGTACCCCTTACGATGTCCCTATGGAGTTTATCCGTTCAACGGTAGAGGTTCGGTACCAGCCGGGGGATGAGAAACACGCCTTTCTCCTTTATGACGGGAAGCGGTACCCCATCTCCCCAACGAACAAAACTGAAAATTCCAAAGTCTGCAGGAAGCAGAATTACTACGTGAACTATGGAGGTGAAGGTGAAGTATGACATCCTTTTTAAATTATTATGGCATGAGGCTGAATCCCTTTGACAAGGAACTCCCTTCCGGGAATGCTTACCGGACACGGGACATGGAACAGGTACAGGGACGGCTGGAGCATCTGAAGGCACACCCCGGAATCGGACTCTTTACTGCGGCGCCTGGACTGGGAAAGACCTTTGCCCTCCGCTGTTTTTCTGAAAGCCTCAATCCCAACCTTGTAAAGTTCTACTACATTTGTCTGTCTACCGTGACGACTACCGAATTTTACCGGCAGCTGTGCGTCACTATGGGGCTGGAAGTATCTTATAAAAAGACGGTGATGTTCAAACGGATCCAGGATTATCTCTACTCCATGTGCACCAATAAAAAAATCTTCTGTATGGTATGCCTGGATGAAGCCCAGTATCTGAACCCTGACATCTTAAAGGACCTCAAAATGCTGTGCAATTTCTGTATGGATTCTAAAAACTGTTTCTCCCTGATCCTCCTGGGCCAGCCGGTACTTAACAACCTCATGATGCGCCAGCCCAATGAGGCGCTTCGGCAAAGGGTTGCAGTGAGTTACAGTTTTTCCGGGCTGTCGGAGCCTGAGGCAGCGGATTATATTCGGGACCGCATGGAGCTTGCAGGGGCTTCTCCCAGGATTTTTGATGACAGCGCCCTTACGACTGCCTGTGGAAGCTGCAACGGTTCTATGAGGGTTCTGAACCTGATCCTGACAAAAGCACTTACCATTGGAGCACAGAACCACAGACAGAACATTGATTCTGATATGGTACTGTCAGCAGTCAATGATAGTTCCCTGGTATAAACCGTTCATTTCTTTTAAAAATGTGGATTTGTTAAATAGTTGGATTTTTCCGGACAATTTAATAAAACAAAGGTTCAGGCCGTCCTTTCAGCATAGACAAGGGCGGCCTGAGAAGTAATGCACAGGATTCGCACACAATTTCAGAGCATCAAGGTATTGGAGAGGATAACTATTGTCAGAAAGTTTTGCAGAAAGAGGGGAGAGAGCAGCCATATATGTCTTAAAAAGAGGGAAAGCGGGAAATAATCAGATAATATCTGGATATCAGACTTTTGGATATGGAAAGCTTAGAGAGAACTTGCAGTTTATATTAGAAAGAAGGCAGTTCTTTAGATTTAATGTGAGGGAATGGAGGTATTTTTATCAGATTTAATTTGATGTTTTTATTAGTCGCAATGTGACGTTCTACA
>CAJUNZ010000148.1 GCA_910587755.1 uncultured Acetatifactor sp.
GCTGAACGGTTCCTATATTTTGTAGAAGAAACCGGGAAGCACAGAAAGGGGTCTTTGCTATCTGGTATGTACTTTACTGTCCCAATCAAAAGGAAGAAGAACTGCTGGGCGTATGTAAGCAGCGTTTGACCCGGGAGGCTCTGGAGGATGCTTTTGTGTTCACCTACGATCGCATGCGCCGTTATGGTGGTATGTGGCATCTGGAACGCCAGCTATTGTTTCCCCATTATTTGTTTCTGGAAAGCAGGAATGAGGACAAGCTTCGGGAAGAACTGAGGCAGTATTCCCAGGTGCTTTCTGTGTTTGAAAATGACGGGAAACTGGTGAAGGTGGAGCCGGAGGAGGAGAAGCTTCTGCGGATGCTCTGCGGATCAGGCCATCATTCACGGATGTCCAGGGGATATATCCGGAACGGACAGACTGTTGTGACGGAAGGGCCTTTGAGAGGACGGGAGAATCTCATCCGGAAGATTGACCGCCACAAAAGGATTGCCCGGGTGGGTCTGCCCTCTGTGGGGCGGTTGTGGGAGATGCAGGTGGGGCTGGAGATTGTGTCGAAGAGTTAGAAAAAGTATCATACCTGTTCTACAGTTTCAGACTGCGGAGCAGGTAGAAGTGCGTTATAAAGGAAGAAGATTTTATTTGGGGTATGGGCCGCAAAATGGCGAAGCATACCCATTTTCATATCCTGCCAGTATACCGTGAAGTATCTTTTGGCAGCCGCAGAGTTTATCTGACAGGAGATACGCAGGGACTTTTGGAGCTTACGGGAAAGGGATAACGGGAGGAGCAGAAGTATGTGGTACGCCGTACAGACGATCACCGGAAATGAAGAAGAGGCCGCAAAGGAAATACGAAAGACGGTGGATGCAGACATTTATGAAGAATGTTTCCTGCTGAAACGGGAAGCGGTCTGGCGCATCCAGGGAAGCTGCCGGGTTCATGTGGAGCGGCTGTTTCCTGGATATGTATTTATAAGCACACAGCATCCAAAGGAACTGTACCAGCAGCTGAAACGGGTTTCTTCCTATACAAAGATACTTGGAAAAGAGGAAGAAGAATTTTATCCCGTTTCACCGGAGGAAGAGGAATTTTTAAAGGAGCTGCTTAATGGGGATAAGGAGCATACGGTGCGCCTTTCACCAGTAGAAACAGACGTGCAGGGGAATATCACAGCCTGCGGAATGCCTCTGAAGAAATATCTGGATCAAGTGGTAAAAAAACGGATCCGCCTGCGGTATGTGGTTATCCGGGTGCATCTGTTTGGAAGGAGCCGGGAGATTCTGATGGGGATCCGGCTGAAAGGGGATTAGAGGAATATGGAAAACGGGCAGGAGCTGTCTGAAGCATTATTAGGATAGATTAAGGGGAAAGCAATGGAACTTAACAGGAACAGTGAAACAGCAGAGAAAAAAATAAATATTTCATTTTCGCCTCCGGACATTTCAGAAGAAGAAATCAGGGAGGTTACAGACACGCTCCGCTCCGGCTGGATTACAACCGGGCCGAAGGTAAAAGCCTTGGAGGCACTGCTGACAGACTATACCGGGGCAGACGGCTGCGTCTGTCTGAACAGCCAGACCGCAGCCGGGGAAATGAGCCTGCGGCTTCTTGGAATCGGAAAGGATTCCTGCGGCATAGACGGGATATACGGCAGCGAAGAGGATGAGGTCATTACCTGTGCTTACACCTACACGGCATCCGCCTCGGTAATCTGCCATGTGGGTGCAAAGCCTGTGCTGGTGGACTGCCGGGAAGGAAGCGTGGAAATGGATTATGATGCCCTGGAGAGGGCTGTGAATGAGCATACCAAGGCGGTCATTCCCGTGGATCTGGGCGGAATCCCCTGCGATTATGACAGGATATTTGAAATCCTGGAGAGAAAGAAAGGGCTTTTCCATCCGTCCAACAAGCTTCAGGAAGCAATCGGGCGCGTGGCCGTGGCGGAGGATGCAGCTCATGCCCTGGGGGCCTCTTATAAAGGAAGAACCATTGGATCCATTGCAGATTTCACCAATTTCAGCTTCCATGCAGTCAAGAATTTTACCACGGCTGAGGGGGGAGCTCTGGCCTGGAAGCTGAAAGACAGGGATGCGGAAGAAATATATCACCGGCTGCAGCTGTTCTCCCTCCATGGACAGAGCAAGGACGCCCTTGCCAAGACAAAGCTTGGGTCATGGGAATACGACATTGTGGGGCCCTGGTATAAATGCAATATGACGGACATTATGGGCGCCATGGGGATAGCCCAGTTTGAAAGGTATCCGGATATGCTTAGGAGGCGCAGGGAGCTTATCAGCCGGTATGATTCCGTATTAAAGCCGCTTGGGGTGGAGGTATTACCGCATTTTACAGAAGAGCATACATCCTCCGGCCACCTCTACATGACCCGGATTCCGCACATAGGCCTTAGGGAGCGGCAGGAAATCATAGAAAAGCTGGCAGAAGAGGGGGTTGCGGCAAATGTCCATTACAAGCCGCTGCCTATGCATACGGCATATAAGAGGCTGGGCTTTCTGATCGAGGATTACCCCAACAGTTATAAGCTGTTTGAGAATGAGATAACACTGCCGCTGCATACGAAGCTGACGGATGAAGAGGCGGAGTATGTGCTGGAGAAGTACAGCAGTATCCTGGCTGGGTATCTGAAATCCCCCAAATAGGCTTAAGCCCAGGAAAAGGTTTCGGGAAAGGTGAAAATGGGAGAATGACTTTGAGAAAATGGGAAGAGCTGCCGCAGTATATGCAGGTGAAAGAGGTAAGGAAGTATTATGATATATTGTACAGAAAAAAGAACAGCCTTCTATTAAAGCGTATGTTTGATATTGCGGTATCAGCCATACTGCTTTTTTTACTTTCACCGTTATTTTTGATTCTTGCAATTGTCATAAAAGCAGATTCAAAGGGCCCGGTATTTTACCGGCAGGTCAGGGTGACCCAGTATGGGAGGAAATTCCGGATTCACAAGTTCCGCTCCATGATAGACAGGGCGGATGAGAAGGGAAGTCTGGTGACGGCAGGAGACGACAGCAGGATCACAAGAGCGGGCAGGTTAATCCGGGATAAGAGGCTGGATGAACTGCCACAGCTTATCGATGTGCTCCAGGGGAATATGACTTTTGTGGGGGTGAGGCCGGAGGTGCCTAAGTATGTGAAGGCGTATACGCCGGAGATGAGGGCGACGCTGCTTCTGCCGGCGGGGATTACAAGCCTTGCTTCTATATATTATAAGGATGAGGGGAAGCTGCTGGATAACGCAGAAGATCCGGAG
>CAJUNZ010000149.1 GCA_910587755.1 uncultured Acetatifactor sp.
TTTTACTTCGATAGTGCCATTCATCAGATCCACAATGTTCTTGGTGATGGCCATTCCCAGGCCGGTACCCTGAATTCCGCTGATGGTGGAAGTGCGTTCCCGCTCAAAGGGCTCAAAAATGAGGGACACAAATTCCTGGCTCATGCCGATACCCGTGTCCCTGATGCAGAATTCAAAATTTGCATAGTTGCCGGGAGCATTCTTTATTTCCGTGATCCGAAGGCTGATGGTACCTCCGGCGCCGGTGTACTTGACGGAGTTGCTGAGCAGGTTCAGAAGAACCTGGTTCAGGCGCAGCTTATCACAGTAGATTTCTTCGTCCAGCACATCCACCGTGTCAATGAACAGATCCAGCTGTTTGGCGTGGACATCGGCCTGAATGATGTTGTGAAGCCCGTGGAGGATGTCCGGAAGGCGGCAGACTTCCTCGTCCAGGTGTATTTTTCCGCTTTCAATACGGCTCATATCTAGGATGTCGTTGATCAGGCTCAGCAGGTGGCTGCCGGAGGTCATGATCTTTTTCAGGTATTCTTCCACCTGATCTTTCCGGTCAATGTGGGACAGGGCCAGGGAGGTGAAGCCCACAATGGCGTTCATGGGGGTGCGGATGTCATGGGACATGTTGGAGAGGAAGGCGCTTTTGGCCCGGCTGGCCCGTTTCGCCTGCATCAGGGCGCTTTCCAGCAGGTTCTTTTTCTCCAGTTCGTTCCGGGTTTCCTCGTCCACGCTGCGAAAGCCTGCCACCACACCTTTCTGCCTGTCCCAGCTTCCTGCGCGCACTGTTTTCATCTGGTAATACCGCGTTTCCCCGTCTATCAGAGCGCGGTAATTGACATAGTATATCTTTTTGTTAGTCAGTTCCAGACGGAGATTCTCCTGGGAGGAAGCCCGTCGGAGCATATCCTGGTCATCCTGGTGGACATATTGTTCTATATATTGTTCCATGCTCTCCTGGAAGGGAATATTTTCATGGAAAATTCGACTGCAATAGTCATCCAGGCGCAGCGGGAAGCCTTTTCCTGTGTCAAGGTCAAAAAAGCAGGAGAAATTATAGTCAATGCTCAGGGCGTTTGTCAGTTCTTTCTGACGGCGTTCGTTTTCCGCCTGTTCTTTTTTCTCCTGCAGCTTCTGCTCTGTGCAGTCCAGAAGAAAGCGCTGGTAGAATAGTTCCCCATTTTCCTGGACAAGCTTTACATTGCCCATGATGTGCAGCTCAGAGCCGTCTTTGTGCCGGACGCGGTAGGTAAGGCTTATACTGTCATCAACTTTCTTCAGAGCGGAGATGCTTTCTCTCAGTTTTTGCTTGTCTTCGTCAGCTACGGACTGGGCTACCATGTCAAATCCGTCGGCCAGCAGGGTTTCCTGGGAGTCGTATCCCAGGATTCGGAGAGCCGCCCGGTTGATGCTGAGGATTCGGGAGCCGTCCAGTGTATGGCACATTACGCCGCAGTCCATGGTGGTAAAAAGCATCTCCAGGGCATGGTTTTTCCGGATGATCTCCTTCTCATAGGCCCGCTCCTGGGTGATGTCCACCGCCACGCCCACGGTTCCCATGACGGTGCCATCCAGGTCATAGAGGGGGGATTTGTAGGTGGTGAGCAGTTTCAGACCTTCGCCGGTCTGAACGGTCTCCTCTGACTTGCAGGTTTTTTGGCTGCTCATAACTTCGCGTTCCGATTCTATGCAGGCGGGATCGTCGCTCTCCACATCCCATATATAGGCGTGTCCCTGGCCTTCCACCTGATTTTTAGCTTTGTTTACCGTCCGGCAGAAGCTGTCATTGACTTTTTCGTGGATGCCGTTTTTGTCCTTGAACCAGATAAGGTTGGGGGAACTGTTGAGGACGGCGTCCAGAAAATGGCTGGTCTCCAGGAAATCTTTGCTCTGTTTAAAAGCCTGCTGCCAGCGCAGGAAACGAAAGCGGAATTCTTCTGCTCCCAAGGGCATGGTCCATATGTCTTTTGCCAATGTGGGGCTTTCTGCCGCCAGAGAGACAGTCTGCTGTGAGTTTGCCAGAAGAATGCACTCAGCATCTGCCCGCTTTGCCTCTGTCAGGGCCTGGAGGGTTTCGGCAGGGTCTTCTTCCGGCAGCAGGGCCAGTATGATATCTGCCTTCCGGGCTTCCTCCGGCACCAGACGGCTGTCTGAATAAAAGCTGTGTGTAAAGTGAGCCAGGGGCGGCATGTCCCTGGCGATATCAAATAGGGGGCAGTCTGTGCCCAGCAGGTAAAAGTGGATATGGCAGCTGTACATTATGGTTTCCTCCCATATGGCATGAAGAATTCAGGCTCATGGTTTCCCGGGCAGTCTCAAATGTCCACATGCCGGAAGTCTGTTTCCCGCCAATTTTTTCTACATTGCTATATTAACAATCATGCGGCTTTCTGTCAATAATGGGAATCATTCTTCTTGAGATAGTTATGCCCGAAAATTTCAGAAAACTTTTAGAGGAGACTTCTTGACAAGGGGTAAATTATGGTAGACAATAAATTGCAGCGGCACCAAAGGGCGTTTGTGGTTTTTGCCCGGTGCAGGAGAAAGGATGGTTGAGACAATGACAAAAATAGATGTATTTTCAGGTTTTTTGGGAGCGGGGAAGACCACTCTGATTAAAAAGCTGCTGAAGGAGGTTCTGGATGGCAGCAGGACGGTGCTGATTGAAAATGAATTCGGGGAGATCGGCATTGACGGAGGCTTTCTGAAGGAGGCGGGCATTGAGATCAAGGAGATGAATTCCGGGTGTATCTGCTGCTCCCTGGTGGGGGATTTCGGGGCTTCTCTGAAGGAAGTGATCGAGACTTATGGGCCGGATCGTATTCTGATTGAGCCGTCGGGTGTGGGAAAGCTCTCCGATGTGCTTAAAGCGGTGGAAAATGTGGCCGCTGACCTGGATGTGCAGGTCAACAGCGCGGTGGCGGTGGTGGATGCCTCCAAGGCGAAAATGTATATTAAGAATTTTGGAGAGTTTTTTATCAACCAGATTGAGTATGCGGGGACGATTCTGCTGAGCAGGACGGACAAGGTGAGCCCGGAAAAACTGCAGGAATGTGTCAGGCTGGTGCGTGAACACAATGCGAAGGCTGTAATTATCACAACGCCTCTGGCGGATCTGGACGGAAAAGCAGTCCTGGAGACCATAGAGGGCGCGGACACTCTGGATCAAGATCGGAAGAGCGTCGTGTAGGGAAAGAGTGTAGATCTCGGTGG
>CAJUNZ010000150.1 GCA_910587755.1 uncultured Acetatifactor sp.
ATGGCGGCGGTAACCCGGGGGCGGTATATGAGGGCAGGCAGGAGAAGGACGACACACTGGCCCTGGCGCTGGAAGTGGGAAGGATCCTGGAGCAGAACGGGGTGGAGGTGTATTACACGCGCACCGGGGATGTCTATGAATCCCCGGCCCAGAAGGCAGAGGAGGCTAACGCGGTGGGAGGGGATTACTTTGTGTCCATCCACCGGAATTCCAGTCCCTATCCCAACCAGTACACCGGTGTGGAGACGCTGGTGACAAATCCCTACGGGGAGGCCGGAAGGCTGGCCTATAATATCAATACCCGTCTGGAGGAAGTGGGATTTGAGAATCAGGGAGTGAATCAGAGGGATAATCTGGCAGTGCTCAACAGGACCCAGATGCCGGCGGTGCTGGTGGAGGCGGGGTTTATCAACACAGATGCGGACAACCGGCTGTTTGACGAGCGTTTTGGTGATATGGCCCAGGCCATTGCGGACGGTATCCTGGCCACACTGTGGGGGACATGACATGGGGGGAAAATTTGGCAGGCTGCTTCTGCTGGCAGGGGCGGAGGCACTGATCCTGAGTATTCTGGCAGGCTGCGAGACGGAGGACGGGATCCGGAACCGGGAGAGACCGGGCAGCAGTTCCACGCCCCTTTCCGGTACCATCCATATGGCCGGGAGCACATCCATGGAAAAACTGACGGATGCTCTGGCGGAGTCTTTTATGGAAAAATATCCCGATGTCAGGGTGGTCATTCGGTATACCGGTTCCAGCGCAGGGATAGCCGCCGTGGCGGAGGGCACCGCGGATATCGGGCTCTCCTCCCGAAGCCTGGGCCAGGAGGAGAGAGCCGGGGGAATGGTGGAAAACCTGGTGGCCCTGGAGGGCATTGCGGTGTGTGTGGATGCCGGGAACCCTGTGGAGGGGCTGACGGAAGAGCAGCTGGCAGGGATCTATGGGGGAAAGATCAGGAACTGGTCCCAGCTGGGGGGTGGCGACCTGCCCATAGTGACTGTGGGAAGGGAGGCGGGATCCGGTACCAGATGGGCTTTTGAGACCTATCTGGGGATGGAGGATCAGTGTACATATGCCAATGAGATGGACAGTGCCGGGGCTGTGCTGGCAAGGGTTGCAGCAACACCGGGAGCGGTGGGGTATCTGGCCGTTGACCTGGTGACGGAGGATGTGAAGGTGCTTTCCCTGGAGGGAAATGTTCCCGGAGGGGAGGCGGTCAGAGAGGGAAGCTACAGGATATGGAGCCCCTTTGTGATGGCCACCATGGGAGAGATCTCCGGTCAGGATATGCTGATACAGGAGTGGTTTGCTTTTGTCTACGGACAGGAGGGCCGGGAAGTGGCGGAGCAGGTGGGGCTTGTGGCAGTGGATCCAAAAGGATGGAAAGGCGGGCCGGGGGATGAGGATGGAGAGTAGCGTGGCGGCGCAGGGGCTGGGGAGTGCCGTCTCCAGGAAGGAGAGCGTCACCCTGGGGCAATGTGCCGGGGGACCGTGGCATCCCAGGGAGGGGAGCCTCCCGGCAGTCCGGCATCCGGCCATGTCCATTATGGGGGTGGGGAAGAGCAGAAAGGGGGCTGAGGCCGCCGTGGAAGCAGTGTTCACTGTCTGCGGCATCCTGGCCGTGGCCGCTGCCGCCGCCATTGCCTTATATATGATCGTGAGCGGTTTTCCCGCCATTCGGAAGGTGGGGATAAAAGAGATTCTGCTGGGCACCCAGTGGAAGCCCACGGCAGAACAGCCAAGGTACGGCATTCTGTATGTGGTGCTTACATCTCTGGGAGGTACGATTCTGGCTCTTCTCACAGGGGTCCCCGTGGGCATTCTGACAGCGGTTTATCTGGCGGAATTTTCCGGGAGAAAGCGGGCGGGGCTGGTGAGAGGGGCCATAGAACTGCTGGCAGGGATCCCTTCCGTGGTCTATGGGCTTCTTGGCATTTACCTGCTTACCCCTCTTGTGTACCGGCTGGAGAGAAAGATTTTCCAGGGTTCTGATACCCACCGCTACACAGGGGGCGCCTGCCTGCTGTCCGCAGTGCTGGTGCTTGCCCTGATGATGCTGCCCACTGTCATCAGCGTCAGCGAGGCTTCCATCCGGGCGGTGGCGCCTGGCATTCGGGAGGCTTCCCTGGCCCTGGGAGCCACCAGGATTCAGACGGTCTTTCGGGCGGTGCTGCCCTCCGCCAGAGGAGGTATTGCCACCGCCGCCGTTCTGGGGGCGGGAAGAGCTGTGGGGGAGGCCATGGCCATCACGCTGGTGTCGGGGGGCAGCGTCAATCTGCCCTTTCCTTTCAGCTCCGTCCGTTTCCTGACCACGGCCATTGTCAGCGAGATGGGCTACGCCCGGGGAACGCACAGACAGATGCTCTTTGCCATAGGGCTGGTGCTTCTGGTGTTTGTCATGGGCATCAACGGGGCGGTGGGGCGGATTCTGAGAAAGGGGGAGGACTGATATGGTCAAAGAACCCCAGGTTGTGTCCCGGGATAAACCGGAGAGAATAACCCTGGATACAGGCAGTGGCACACTGTACCATAAAAAGGGAAGGCCTGGGGAGCTGTTTCTCCTGGCGGCAGTTTACGGAGCGGCGTATTTTTCCGTCTTCCTGCTCCTGGGCATGACAGCCTATATGTTTTCCAAAGGGTTTAGAGTGCTGAGTCTGCGTTTTTTTACCACCGTCACAAGTTATGTGAAAGGAACCAGGGGAATTGCAGGAAACCTTTTAAACACACTGTACATCATTGTGCTGGCTCTTCTGGCGGCGGCTCCCGTGGGGGTGGGGGCCGCGGTGTATCTGAATGAGTATGCCGGAACCGGACGCCTGGTCCGTCTGGTGGAGTTTGCCATGGACACCCTGGCGGGAATTCCCTCTGTGGTCTTCGGGCTCTTTGGCATGGTTTTCTTCGGAGGGGTCATGGGGATGGGAGTGTCCCTGCTGAACGGAGCTCTCACATTGGCGCTGATGGTGCTGCCCCTGATTGTGAGGAATACCCAGGAGGCTCTGGCGGCGGTGCCGGAGAGCTGGAGGAGCGGAGCTCTGGGAATGGGCGCCACAAAATGGCATATGATACGAACCATTCTGCTGCCCTGTGCCAGACCGGGGATATTGACCGGACTGGTTCTGGCGGCAGGGCGCATTACGGGAGAGTCTGCGGCGCTGCTTTTTA
>CAJUNZ010000151.1 GCA_910587755.1 uncultured Acetatifactor sp.
ACTGGAGTTCAGACGTGTGCTCTTCCGATCTTGCCTTTTCCGGCCTCTCTTGCAGAGTCGGAGCTGTGCTCCAACGAGAAGAGCAGGCGGGAACTGGGAATGGCATACCTGAGCTTTCAGGAGGGAATGGCCAGGACATACAGGGCGTTTAAGGCGGTGTACGGCCTGTGAGTTCAGGCCGGGCCTGTGAGTTCAGGCCGGGCCTGTGAGTTCAGGCCGGGGCTTTGAATGCAGGTTGGGGCTTTGAGTTCGGACTGGGCTTGTGGGATGGGCGGCCCTGTGAGTTTTGCCCTATGGTTTTGAGGCTGCCGGATGGGATTCGGAAGGACAAAGGAGGAAGAAGGCAATGACCAACGGAGAGGGAGGCGGCAGGGAGAAGAAGGGATGGCGGCAGCAGGTATTGCCGGGTTTTCTGGTTCTGGCTATGGCCATCACTTTTTTCTTTGTGCTGGACCGTTTCGACGATCTTTGCGGAAAGATCGGCAGCATGGTTTCCGTTCTGCTGCCATTTATTTACGGCGGAGTGATGGCATACATGCTCCGAATGCCCTGCAATTTTTTTGAGAAGTACCTGAACAGGTGGCTTCCGGGAAAACTGCGCAGACAGGCGGGAGCCCTGGCGGTGCTGCTGAGCCTCTGCAGCGCATTTCTGGTGCTGTATCTTCTGGTGAGCATGGTGGTGCCCCAGATGGCGGCCAGTATTTCTTCCGTGGTGGCGGCTCTTCCCGGTGCGGCAGCCCGGGCTTCGGAGTGGGTGGAGACACAGCTTGCGGACAATATTGTGCTGGAAAATTATGTTCAGACCGCCATGGATGCAGTGAACCAGAGGCTTCAGAACTGGGCCCAGAGTGATCTGCTTCCCATGCTGACCAATATGGTGGACGGGTTTGCCAGCACGGTGACAACGGTTGTCACCACACTGTTTAACCTGTTTATAGGTGTCATTGTTTGCATTTACATGCTGCTTTCCCGGAAACTTTTTGCCAGACAGGCCAGGGCGGTGGTGTACAGTGTGTTAAAGCCCAGATGGGCGGATTATCTGTTGGAAGAGGTCAGCTATGCGGACAGGATGTTTGTGGGATTTTTCTCCGGGAAAATCCTGGACAGCGCTATCATTGGGGTTTTGTGCTATGTCTGTTCCCTGATCCTGGATTTTCCCAACGCCATGCTTGTGAGCGTGATTGTGGGCGTGACTAATATCATTCCTTATTTTGGGCCCTATATCGGGGCCGTGCCCTCGGCACTGCTGATCCTCATTGTGGATCCCATGAAATGTTTGTGGTTCATTGTGTTTGTGATTATTCTGCAGCAGTTTGACGGCAATATCCTGGGGCCTCGCCTTCTGGCCAACAGTACGGGGCTGTCCGGGTTCTGGGTTCTGTTCTCCGTGACTGTCTTCAGCGGTCTGTTCGGATTTGCAGGAATTCTCATGGGGGTTCCGGTCTTTGCAGTGATCTATGATCTTGTGAGAAAGCTGGTGGTGCTGGGGCTGAGACGGAACCAGAAGCTGGAGGTGCTGCAGGCAGACAACGACGGTGCCCGGGACAGAGTCGCAGTGGAAGGAAAGAGTATCAGAGGCAGGAAAGACGCTCAGAATCAGAATGGACACAGGCAGGACAAGGGGGCGAGGAAAAAATAAGAGAAGTATTCCATAAAAGGTCTTGACACAGATACCTGATTTGATTTAATATGCCATAAGAGTTGTCCAAATGGCGACAGACCGGGCGCATAAATGTGTGGAGAAGACAGGATATTTGACAGGAGTAAAGGATTGTGCAGAGCGTATGCACTGCCGCAGGGATGCCCGGACGGTGTCGCGGCGATGGAAGAGGAGGGTTAGCATAGTGCAGACAAGGAATAATATGGATTATATCTACCTGAACGGAACGGAACAGGTGCTTATAGAATCGGAACAGGCTCAGGCGCGCAGTGAAGTGATCGGGCAGTATAAGCAGTGCCGCAAGGATAAGAAGATGACCCAGACGGAACTGGCGCGCCGGACAGGGATATCGCAGCCCAATATCAATCGTTTTGAGAGCGGAAATTATAACCCGTCCCTGGAGATGCTGGTGAAAGTTGCACTGGCACTGGATATGGAACTGAGCATTCAACTGAAGGAGAGGGACAAAGCCGCCGAAATGTGAAAATGCTCTTCCCGGCGTGGTCGTCGCGGACCGCGCCGGGATTTTGTATATTTTGATGTATTTTTTGTCAAATTTGACAGTATTTTAAGAGGAATGATCTGAGTTTCAAGCTTGTGCCATGGGCGTTGTTGTGGTAAAATAAAAGTATATCTTTGCTCTGCCGACAGTTTATTTCGACATTAATTTTTCTTAAAAAATTGGACAGGCAGGCAGTTCTGGGATAAAATGAATGTTAGAACAGCATGAGGAAGCGATACTCTGACATTTTCTAAGCAAAAAGGAGAGGAATTTTTTTATGAAAAGGAAAGTATTGGCAGCAATGGTGATTGCGGCGAGCCTTTTAGTAGGTTGTGGCACGGAGGGAGAGGCTCCTGCTACAAATCCGCAGGTTGTCACCCCGGTGCAGATGGGAGAGGGTTCCACAGCCCCTGAGGCCACGGGAGAGGGGAGCACGGCTCCGGAGGCCACACCCGAAACACAGGAGCCGGTGGGGGCGGATGGAAAAATGTCAAACGGCGAGAACCATCCCATTACATCCAGGGCAGTGGTGGAAGGTAAGATGCAGAGTTATCTGACCGGTGAGTGGAAGGATGCCAGCGTAGTTCAGAGAAGGAATATGGCGGTGATGATGCCCAATAACAAGGCGGCCCTGCCTCATTACGGCATCTCTCATGCGAGCATGTATTACGAGGCGCCGGTGGAAGGGGCTATTACTCGACTTATGTGCTTCTTTGAGGATTATGATGATCTTGACAGAATCGGACCTGTCCGCAGCAGTCGTGACTACTATGTGTATGAGGCCATGGCCTATGACTCCATCTACTGCAACTGGGGTCTTGCCATTCCCTATGTGGGACCTGTGATCAACACAGACAGGATTGACAATGTCAGCCAGGCTCTGAAGGGGATTGATGTGGCGGCTCCGGAGGCTTTCGACAGAGTCAGCAGGCCTGGATACAAGGATGAGTACAGGGGATATATGTTTACGGAAGGC
>CAJUNZ010000152.1 GCA_910587755.1 uncultured Acetatifactor sp.
AGATCGTATTCGGTGACTGGAGTTCAGACGTGTGCTCTTCCGATCTCGGAGATGAATTTTGCACTTCAGGGGCTGCTCTTTACTTTACATACAGACCATAAAGCTCCAATTTTGTATCGAACATCAGCGTAAATGTGACGCTTACATTGTCATAGGAGGCGTTCAGCTGTACCACCGCCATATGCTCCCCTTTCTGCACAATCTCGGACATATAGGCATTGCCAATGGCGTGAAGCTCCCCCCAGTCCTCCCCGATATAGCCGCGGATATCGTCTATGGTCATCTCCTCCATGACTTCCCTCATCTCCTGGGAGAGACAGGCGTTCAGTCCCTCCTGATCCCTTGCAGTCACCAGGTGGACCACCTCCTCCGCCCGGACGCGGAGCTCTTCCTGATCAAAAACACTGTTTTCCGTGATCTCATATCCCTTAGGCAGGATCCAGTAGAGCCACCCGGCCCCCACGGCCAGGACTGCAAGCACCCCGGCCAGAACCATCCACAGCATTTTGCCCCTTTTCTTCCCGTCCCCGGAAAGATTTTCATTAAAGTCCTCCGCAAGATCTTCCGGCTTCCCCATCTCCTCCAGAATCTCCCCAAGCTCCCGCCCCTCCCCCAGGGCAATCTCAATGTGAGATTGAAGCTGTTTTTTGATCTCTCTCTTTTTTAACCTGGAACACTTCAGGTGTCTGGCCACATGCCTTGTGTATTCCTGTACTGTCATTTTCCCGTCATCCTTTCCCGTTCCGGTTCCGGTATTATTTCCGCTCATACTTATTCTGAATCACCAGCAGATATACAGCCATGACCCCAATGCACTCTGCCAAAGTGCCCAGGATGGTGATCATGATTCCCAGGGGATTCCCTGTCAAAAGCGGCACTCCCAGAAAGATAAAAACAATGCCGTACACCACCCACAGTTTCCCCACAGCCCGGTTATATGCCTTCACATCTTTCATGGGAACGGTCTCTATATTGGCCCAGAAACACACAGCTTTCCGGGAACGCCAGGCCCACAGCCCCAGCAGCAGAAACAGACACCCTACGCAGAACCACATCAAAAATCCAACCATACACTCCTGCCTCCTTCCTATCGCCCTTAGGGCAAACCACAGAAAACCTTCTTTCCCGGCGCAGCGCACATCCTGCGCCCCGCCTCTTCCCAAATCACTCCAGGATCCCGTCCACTGTCCGGGAAAAGTCCCGCCACAGCTGTCTGAGACGCCGCAAAGTTTCCTGTCCTTCCTCCGTGATCCAATAATATTTTTTTGAAACTTCCCTGCCCTTGGGCTCGCTCCACTTTCCCACCACGAGTCCATCATCTTCCATTCGGTAAAGAATGGGATACAGGGTCCCTTCTTTCAGCAAAAACATCTCACTGCTCTTGTCCCGCAGCTCGCAGATCAGCTGATAGCCGTATTTTTCCTTCTCCGAAAGGAGCTGTAGAACCAGCATCTCCAGCACGCCTTTCTTCATCTGCTGCTCATATTTGGGCTTCAATCCGTCACCTCCTGACAGTTCTCATAAGCCTCCGGGCAGCTCACATATTTCCCCCGGCACATTGTATGGACTCTCTCTTCCAGAGTTTTCTCAAATGCCTTATCCCTGCTATTGATATGGCAGTCACCACCGTCAGAAACAGATAAGCCACAATCTGCATCGTTTCAAACGAAATCTTCTTGTTTGCCAGATTGATGATCATAGGAACCGTGTAATCCACCCCACAGTGGATCACCAGACACAACCCGATCCCCATAAAGTCTTTTTTCTGGTGGACACAATAACACATTAAAAGGCTCAGCGCCAGATGAAACACCATGGTCAGAATTCTCTCGTATCCAGCCATGTAATAAGAAGAAGCCGCAGTCTCTGTCAAAACCAATTCAGTCAGCTCCAGACTGGCGGCGTCACCTCCTGTCTGCCCGACCTGTTTCACCAGGGCATCAAAGCTCCCTGTATTGATCATAATGGTCAGAATCAGGTTGTTGACATAGGTCATTCCCACAATGACCATGGACTCAATGCCTCCGTGGCCCAGCCCTGCTGCCACCCCTCTCTCATAGGTCAAGCGGCTGCCCATAAGTTTAGCCGCCGCGTACCTTCCCGCCGTCTCAAATAATGCTGCGGTGAAAGCAAGCAGAAAAACATACAAGCCGTATTGTGTCAAAGAAAATCTTCTGTAATCCTCACTGCCGGAGAGCAGATTTATAATGGGCAGTCTCACCACCACCTGGGGTAAAAAAAATCCCGCCGCCCCAATAAGCCATGCTGTCCAGACGCCCTTTCCCTTATTCTTTATCCCGTAGACCAGATATATCACCAGGGGCAAAAATAAGGTGACTGCCAGAGTGATGCAAATTGCTACAATTGAAGATACACCTACCATAATAAATTCCTCCATTCCAGTTCCGTCTTTATTCCAGTTCCGTCTCTACGCTTCTGCGCCCTTTCCGGGAAGAAAACTCTGCCTGCACAGGTCGCAGTCAGATTTCTCTTCCGGGCGCTTCCGCTGCGAGACTGTTTTTTATTCCAGTTCCGTCTTTATTCCAGTTCCGTCTCTGCGCTTCTGCGCCCTTTCCGGGAAGAAAACTCTGCCTGCACAGGTCGCAGTCAGTGTTTTCTTCCGGGCGCTTCCGCTGCGAGACTGTTTTTGCGAACCCGTTTTAAAAGGCTGTTCTGCGATGCGGCGCTATGTATTTAGCATTGCTAAGTGTATATTAATACAACAGTGAACAGTTGTCAATGGGATAGGTGATCCTTTGGAAAAAATTAAGGAAGTTCTGGCATTTCTCTTTAGAAAGTTGGTATATTCTTGGAAATATCAGGGATACTTCTTGATAAATCTAAACAAAAGCGGAGGAGATTTATTTATGAAAAAAACATTTATACTGTCGTTCATTCTGTTTTTGGGCATAATCATTGCGGCGGCGCACTTTTTCAGGCACGACCCATTGGATGAAGATTAAGACAAAAAACATATCCCCCCGCCTGCGCTGTCAGACGGGGGATATGTTTTTTATGTAGAACCTGAATCCGTGAAACTTACTGTCCCAGCACATTGCTACGAAAATAAAACTCGT
>CAJUNZ010000153.1 GCA_910587755.1 uncultured Acetatifactor sp.
TTTCCCTACACGACGCTCTTCCGATCTGGGCTGTCTTACCTGTGTGCGAAGCGCCCGTTATCAAAACAATCATACATTTTCCTTCAAAATATTAATTATCTCAGTCCATAGATTAACTCTGCTATTCCGTTATATGAACGTGTATCAATCAATTTCAGTTTAATCTCTTGTTCTGCCCCTTCAAAAAGCCGAACACCAAAACCTGCCCCCGCACTGCTGCGGGGGCGTCTGCCATAAATCCGGGGCTTTTTTGCCCTGTCAATTATCTCAAAAAATTTCCTCAATCAATCTTCAGCACCTGGCCCACTCGGATCTTATTGATATTTCTCACACTGGGGTTGGCAGCCTTCAGCGCCGCTGTGGTCATACCGTGTCTGGCAGCAATGCGGTTAAAGGTGTCACCGGGTACCACTTTGTACTCCCTGCTCTCTCTAATCTCCTCTACCACTGCCACATACTGGCCACCCTGCTCCAGGCCGAACATTGCCTGTCCGTTTTCGTTCACCACAAAAACACCTGTCCTTACCATAATGCCTTTTACAGAGTCAAACCGATAGAGCACTGCTGTCCTGCCTGCATTTTCCACTCCCAGATTTATGTGCATATTGATCCGGAAGGGGAATACGCCCTCTGTATCAAAGCTGAATTCACGGCTGCGTGCCGTATTTTCCAGGATGGCGGCTGCTGTCTGGGCAGGAATTGTGGAAGACACCAGATTTACTCTGAACTCTGTATTTTCACTTCCCATGTCCGTGCCTGTGATGGTCAGCGCCAGTCCTCTGCCCAAGTGCAGCGCCAGAGTCATATCCCTGCCTGCAATCTGATTCAGGATATCTGCGGGAACCGCCGCTCTCCTGCCCACAATCACATCAATATTTCTGCCTGAACTCTGCGCAGACGCCGCAATATCCGCGTTCACCGCGCCCCACTTCACCACTACATTTTCATACATACCGTCCTCTGCCACAACAATCTCATTGACAGCAGGGCTCTTGTCCTGGTTGTCGCTCTGGCTGTTACTCTGACTGTCATTCTGGGTATTGTCCTGGTTGTTGTTCTGGTCATTGTCCGGCGGCTGAGGATTATTGTCCTGATCATTATCCTGGTCATTGTCCGGCGGCTGAGGATTATTGTCCTGGTTATTGTCTTGATCATCATCCTGATCATTGCCCGGTGGCTGAGGATTATTGTCGGAAACCGAACCGTCTCCGCCGGACACTGTACCATTCCCATCTCCGCCGGGCTGCTGGGTATCGTCCCCATCCTCTCCACCCCCGGGTTGCTGGGTATCGTCCCCATCATTTCCACCCCCGGGTTGCTGGGTGTTATCGTCCTGACTTCCGTTCACACTCTCCTCGTTAAAGAAATTGACTGTATAAGAAACCGGGCTGTCAAGTCCCTCTATGGTCACTTTAAAGCTGTCCCCTGCGCTGTAGCTTCCTACATCATCAGGCCGAAAGATAATACAGCCTGTCTGCCCATAACCGCCATTGTTTACATGAAATGTTCCGTCTGCGGACGCCG
Source organism: uncultured Acetatifactor sp. (assembly GCA_910587755.1). Classification (GTDB taxonomy): domain Bacteria; phylum Bacillota; class Clostridia; order Lachnospirales; family Lachnospiraceae; genus Acetatifactor. The sequence goes on from CAJUNZ010000153.1 coordinate 1,525, forward strand.
TCGAAAAACTCCATGTCCTGTTGTCGGAAACCCTTGTCAGCGTAACCTTCACGGCATCTGCATTCACACTGCTTCCCATGGAAATTGACCAGGGGTAAGAAGCCTCAAAGTAATCCACCGGCATATTCTGCGCCGGCCAGGCCACCCCATACTGTGTGCCGCTTCCGCTTCTGTCAAAAGAGTACATGGCGCTGTAAGTGCCATTTGCCCCCGACACTGCCCCGAAACCGGTGGCGCCCATAGTGGGATTCAGTACCCAGCGCCGATGTCCCACCCTGTCCACATTGGATTTATCCCCATCATCCATCCAGCCGTGCATAATAGTTTCATTTAAACTGCGGTTCTGCCAGCTGGCCATGGCAATGTTTGAGCTCTGTGCCCCGTCATATCCCTGCGCGTACAGCGCCTCGTCCATATCGGCAGGCTTTGTGGGTGTATGAGACAGCTGATTATTTACATAGTTCACCAAAGCAGCCGCCTGAGCATACGCGTTCTGCTCCTGGGACAGAACCACATTGTCCGGCAGCCCCGCAATATACCTGATCTGGTTGATTGTGGCCAATGCACTGTCGAGAGTGGCCTGGGACAGGCTTCCCGCACTGTAAGGCGCTGTTGTAACAGGATTCTCCCCAAATGTCAAAGCATCTGTCATGCTGATCCCGTCGCTCTTGATCCTGTCCAGGATCTCCTGCTGTGTATGGTATATCACATTGATTCCCACAGCCTCCTGAGAAACCGTCTCTGCCTCCGCCCGCATGGCAAACTGACCACAGACGGGAGTCGCCGCCAGCGCCGCGGCAAGCAGAACTGCCGCCATCTTTCTTTTCCTCATACTCTCTTCCTCCAAAAAAGATTGTACTCTATATGTACTTTCTTATTTTATCACCCCTACAGGAAAAAGCAACCTGTGTTTTTCACCGGTCAAAAATTTCTCCCTCCAGCGAAAACAAATTATCTATGGAAACATTCCTGCCGTCTGTGAACAGAAGCCGCCTGCTGCAGCCGTCCACCTTCTTTATTTTTCCCCGCACCGTCACATAAGTCCCCCCATGCTTTACCGGATCGCTCTGAAAGTAAACCACCTCCACCTCCGGCTCCCGGGCCAGGTTCTGTCCAAGCAGCTGCAGCCTCTCATTGAGCTGCTCTTTTCTGCTGTCATCCAGTTCCGCAAAGGAATCCGTGCGTCTGGCCGTTTCCCTGATGGCGGCATCATGGCCTGCAAGAGCCGCAAATGGGGCAAACTGTGCCGCTCTGTCCGACAGAGGCATCTGCGGATGCCTTAAAGACACATGATGGGGCAAATCTATTATATCA
>CAJUNZ010000154.1 GCA_910587755.1 uncultured Acetatifactor sp.
GACCAGCTCTGGGGCATAGGCCCAGTAGTGGGAACAGACCATTACGTAGCTTTCAGTGTAAAACTACAGGAGGATGGGGAATCCCGGTATCTCCTTACCGAGCGAGACGAAACCCATGAGTATCTGCAGGAGTTTCCCCTGGATTTCCTGAGCGGAGAACTGGGTAAAGTAGTTACGAGTCTTTCAGACTTTTTGGTGGATCAGTCCGGAAGGATCCATCTGTTACAGAGTAAATACATGCTTGCGTCACAGGAGGGAGAGATCCTGGAGGAATATACTCCTGAAGACGGTTATATCAAGAGACTGGCGCCTCTGTATGACGGCCGTATTGCCCTTGAGGTTACAGCGAAAGGGGGCGACGGGGGGATGACTCTGCAGTATATGGATGAGGAGACTCACAGTCCGGTGACGCTGGCGACTCTGAAAAAGGACGCTTTTTGTCTTACGCTTTTTGATGAAGACACCCTGCTGTATGCGGACAGGGAAGGGGTATACCGCAGCGGGCTGTCAGGGGAGAATCCGGAGATGATTTACCGTTGGAGTAACCATGGTATCATTGCCCACAGGGTATCTGCTCTGCAGGCGGATGAAGAAGGGCGGATTAAGCTCATTTACAGTGACTCCGAATATGATAATTACCTCTGCCTGGAACCTACCACGGAGAAGGTGAATGTCTGTGAAATCACTATGGAAGTAGGGTCTTTTGATGTGGATTCCTATAAATGGGTGGTTGCAGAGTTTAACAAAAGGTATCCCACCTGTCATATTGAATTGATAGAGCATACTTACGAAAATGAAGCAGTGTTACTGACGCAGCTGACGGCGGGGAAGGGGCCGGTACTACTTGATCCGTCCATGTTGGGTTTTGAGGAACTGGAAGAACTGTGGGAGCCTTTGGATACCGTTATGGAGCAGCTGGGCGTCACAGAAGAGCTGCTGCCCACTGCCATGGAGATGGGAAAGATCAATGGAACGCTGTATGGAGTAGTGAGAGATTTTTCTCTGAATACAGTGGTTTCCAATCTGGATCTCAAGGACTGGGATTATGACACGTTTTTTCAGTGTATCCAGGACAGGCCAGAGTTAGAGGCGATTTGTAATATAATGACAAGGAAACCGGACTTTATTCTTATGATGGGGAAAGCGGACTTAATTCTCTTGTCGGGTTATTGAATCATGGATTGGATGATAACTATTTTATTGTCCCGGATGAGGAAACTGGGGCGATACATTTTGACAGTGTCAGATTCAGACAAATCCTGGATCTGGCTGAGAAGTACGGAGGCCGCCCGGAAGGGGCAGCGCCCGGGAATTCCCTGCTGGAGGGGAAAACGCTGTGCAATAGCCTGGAGATCCTGAAGCCGGAGGATGTTGCAGCGTACCGTCTTATTTACGGGGAGGAGGTAAAGTATATCGGATATCCCACAAAGGATGGAGGAACGCATTATATGAGTCCTTCCGGCATGCTGTCCATCCGAAGATCGGCTACAAAGGAAGAAAAGGAGGCTGCCGCTGCTTTTCTTGCCCTGTACTTATCCTATGAGGGGCAACTTCACGCGGCAAAGGATATCAATTATAACTTAAGCGTGCGCAGGGATGTGCTGGAGGAGCAGATTACTTCTATGAGGTCGCAATGGCATATGTTTTACTTTGGTGATATTGACATAGGGGACAATATGGATATAGAACGGGACAAGGAGACGCTGCTGAATATAATTGACAGGGCTAAGCCCGAGAGCTCTTTTCCGAAGGAACTGTGGAATATCATATCTGAAGAAAGGGAACAGTATATGTCTGGAAGTATTACAAAGGATATGCTGATTGAGCACCTGGAGAACCGAATCGAGCTGTATCTGGGGGAGACGAACTGAGAAACAGGGGATGAATGTCATTTCTATGCTTTCAACATGTCCTTTAGCATAAGGGTTGCGATTGATGTGAAGCTGATGGAAGAGAGAAAATAATTGTCATAAAATGAATAGAAATATAGCAGGCAGTTCCTGGATTTGGAAGAGGGACTGCCTGTTTTTTGGATTTTTGTCTGCTGAAGAATATGCTTCAGGACAGTTGGTGAGAAGAATCAGCATATCTATATCATAAGTCACCTCCGCTTTGATATATAATCTATATTTATTATGGCAGATTTTTGAGGACTTAGCAAAAAACTTATTAAAGTAACTGAAATATATTATTGCGAAAAGAGGGTTTTCTGGTATAATGGAATTATCAAGCAATGAAAGAACAGAACATTCATGCCTGATGATGTCAATATGGGACAGATGTCAGTGATTAGTTTCTGCTATGATAGTAGGCTATAGCGTTATTGCTCGCAAAAGAGGCGGGAGCAGTATATAACCTTAAGTAAGAAAAGAACAGCACAATAAAACTACTATACATATTGTATTTATAATACAAAACGATAACAAAACAATGAGACTGGGCAGCTGATACTTTGTATTAGGAAGCTTAACCGTCATAGCGGGTTCCGGCTCTGTTACGCCGTTTTTTGACACAGGATTTTTAAAAATCTTAAAAAAGGAGAAGTTTTTATGAAGAAGACAATCAACAACATTATTTTAACAGTAATGTTTGCAGGACTGTTAAGCGGGTGTGGGTCAGGCGCTTCAGATGTGATACAGGGCACCTCCGAGGCGGACAGCCAGGAGATATCTGTGGGCGCAGGGGGCATACTGGATCCTTCGGCAGTTTTGAATCT
>CAJUNZ010000155.1 GCA_910587755.1 uncultured Acetatifactor sp.
GAGGTGAGGGATGATAATGGGTTCTATAGAGTAACCGTAATCGTCAGCTTACCCTCCCGTTCAAGATGACAGCCAGGCAGCCCTTCACACTTTGTTCACAATTCATTCAATTAAACTTTATATTATCAACATGATTTATCCATTTCTTTCCCCTATACTATAATTATCAACAGAGCAGGCCACAGTTTACTAAACAACTTTTTCATAATAAGTGCCAGGGAGCCCAAGGTTTCCTGGCATCCTCCCTTTTCAGGGACAGTTTCCCCAAGACGAATGAATATGTATAGAACTTGACTGAAATTCTTGCGCTGAGCTTATGGACACACCTTCAAAAAGGCAGCCTCCTGCAACAGGGAGCTGCCTTTTTTGGTACTGTCAGTATGACTATTTACGCCTTGCCCACGGATCCGAACAGTTCCATCTTCTCCTTCACGGTAGCCTTGATAGCTTCCGCACCGGGAGCCAGGAGTTTGCGGGGGTCAAAGCCCTTGCCCTGCTGATCCTTGCCGGCCTCAATATACTTGCGGGTAGCGTCGGCAAATGCCAGCTGGCACTCGGTGTTCACATTGATCTTGGCAACGCCCAGGCTGATTGCCTTCTTGATCATGTCTGCAGGAATGCCCGTGCCGCCGTGAAGCACCAGAGGAAGATCTCCTGTGAGCTGCTGTACAGCATCCAGAGTCTCAAAGCTCAGGCCCTTCCAGTTCTCGGGATACTTGCCATGGATATTGCCGATGCCCGCCGCCAGGAAATCCACGCCAAGATCAGCGATGGACTTGCACTCCTTGGGATCGGCGCACTCACCCATACCTACTACGCCGTCCTCTTCTCCGCCGATGGAACCAACCTCAGCCTCAATGGAGATACCCTTGCCATGGGCAGCTGCCACCAGTTCCGTGGTCTTGGCCACATTCTCCTCAATGGGATAATGAGAGCCGTCAAACATAACGGAGGAGAAGCCTGCCTCAATACATTTATAGCAGTGATCATAGGAGCCATGGTCCAGATGCAGCGCCACGGGTACATCAATGTCCAGATCCTTCAGCATGCCGTTCACCATGCCTACTACCACATCATAGCCGCCCATGTACTTTCCTGCGCCCTCGGAAACGCCCAGGATAACGGGGGACTTGCACTCCTTCGCTGTAAGCAGCACAGCCTTGGTCCACTCCAGGTTGTTGATATTGAACTGTCCCACTGCATAGTGGCCTGCTTTTGCTTTTTTCAGCATTTCTGTTGCAGATACTAACATAATTACATACCTCCTGTTTTTATATGCCTTCCGGCACAACTTCAGACTCCGGCACAAGCCTGTTCTTGTTAAATATATCACATATTCCTGAAAAATGGAATAGCTATCCATGAAATATTGCCGAAGTTCACCTCTTCTGTACCAGTTCAGACAGGCGCTGAACTGGTACTTCTTCTCACTCAGGATTGATCTGCCTCTTCCGCCGCCTCTGCACTCTTTTTTCTCCTATGCCTGACGCATTCCGTGAGCAGGTATTCTATCTGGCCATTAACAGACCTGAAATCGTCCTCCGCCCAGGCTGCAATGGCCTCGTAGAGCTTTGTGGAAAGGCGCAGGGGGACCTGCTTTTTGCTGTCTGCCATACTTAATACAAACTCCCTGAATTCACCACCGGCTGTGCGTCGTGATTGCCGCACAGCACCACCAGAAGATTGGATACCATGGCGGCCTTCCGCTCTTCGTCCAGCTGCACCACGTCCTTCTCACTCAGACGTTCCAGAGCCATCTCCACCATGCCCACCGCGCCGTCCACAATCATCTTGCGTGCGTCGATGATGGCGGAGGCCTGCTGCCTCTGAAGCATCACAGCCGCGATCTCGGGGGCGTAAGCCAGGTAGGTGATCCTTGCCTCCACAATCTCAATCCCCGCCTCGTTCACCCTGTCCTGAATCTCATTCCGGATTCTCCTGGCCACCACCTCGCTGGAGCCCCTCAGGCTGCCCTCATCCGCCATGCCGTCCCCGGTGGTGTCCACATTGGGCGCCACGTCATAGGGGTATACGCGCACCACATTCCTCAGAGCGCTGTCGCACTGAAGGGAGAGAAATTCCTTGTAGTTGTCCACATTGAACACCGCCTTGGCCGTGTCCACAATCTTCCATGTCACGGCAATGCCAATCTCCACAGGATTGCCCAGGCAGTCGTTGATCTTCTGCCTGCTGTTGTTGAGAGTCATCACTTTCAGCGATAGTTTCTTGTTCAGCAACTCCACACCGGTCATGTTTGTCTGAGCGCCGTTCACCACCTGGGGCAGTGATCCCAGGCTGGACACATCCCCGCTCTGGCTCAGCTTGGTTCTGTACGCCGGATTCATGCCGGTACAGAAAGGGTTCACCCAGTAAAAACCGCTCTCCTTCAGGGTGCCTACATACCTCCCAAACAAAGTCAGCACTAACGCCTCCTGAGGATTAATCTCCTTCAGACCGCAGAAGACAATCCATCCCAGACAAAAGAAGATGCTGCTTGCCACAATACCCGCCACGGCCCAGGGAGAGCCGTTCTCCTGCACCTTTATGACAGAGAGCACAAACGCCGCAATGTCCGCCACATACAAAAACAACATGGTCAGAAGCACCTTCATACCGTTCTTTTTTCCGTTCAAAATTTTTCCACCTGTGCGGTTGGGATATAGTTAGGAGCGGCAATAAAACAATG
>CAJUNZ010000156.1 GCA_910587755.1 uncultured Acetatifactor sp.
CCGGTGCCCCTCTCCAGAAATCTAAGAACTCTTCTCATGTTTCGTGCTCAAAATATCTTTTACTGTCTTCTGGGGATTAAAATTCTCGATATCATTGGGTACATTCTGTCCATAGGTCACGAATGCAATGGGTGTGCCGGTAAAAAGTTTCAGGTTCAGCAGGTTTCCATAGCTTTCCGTCTCGTCCAGTTTGGTAAAGATAAGCTGATAGTCCGAAACCTCCTTATAGCTGGTAATAATCTTCTGAAGATCACGATACTTTGTAGTGGCGGACAGCACCAGAAAGGTCTGGCATTCCCCTGCGCTCCGGATGATATCCAGAAGCTGCCTCATATGCGCAAGCTGTTCTGCGTTCTGGTGGGAGTGTCCCGCCGTATCTACAAATATATAGTCACAATCTTTGAATTCCTCCACCGCCTCCCGGGCCTCCTGGTCTGAGTAGATGACCCGGAAAGGAACCTCCAGAATGTTGGCATAGGTCCGGAGCTGATCCACCGCCGCAATGCGGTACGTGTCTACGGTCAGAAGAGCCACATGTTTCCTCTCCTCCACCGCGTAGCGGCTGGCAATCTTGGCAATGGTGGTCGTCTTTCCCACCCCAGTGGGCCCCATAAAAAGCACAATCTTGGGCATCCCCTCCGCTGCCGTGATCCCCTCTGCCTTGCCGAACTTCAGAATCATTTTCTGGTACACACCTTCCAGTATATAGTCAAAGGGAAGGTTTTTCTTGCCTGCCACATCCATCTCATTCACAATCTGGTTGGCATATTTTTCATCCACCTCACTGTCCAGCATGGTGTTGTACAGAAGCCGGATAAAACGCTCCTGCTCGGAGGTCTCCTGTTTCTCCTCCTGCTTTTCCTGCCCATCCTCACCGGGAACGGCTTCCTCCCCGCTCTCCAGGACCTCCTGCCTCTGGGCTTCGCTGTGCTGAAAACGGCTCATCATCAAAGCCTGCAGGTTGTCAAGTTTCTTCTCAATGGACACCTTCTCCTCCGCAGAAAGACTCTCTTCCCTGACAGGCCTGGAAGATACCTGAAACATCTGCCCCGGGGAAGGCTGCTCCTCCAAAGCCGGGGAAGGCTTCTTCCCCAGCGCTCCCTGGGTATCCTTGGCCTCCTCCAAAGCTACGGTCACTTCCACCTTTCTGGCGCCGAACAGCGCCGACAGCCCTCTGCGCTTCAATGGCCTTACATTCATGATAACGACACCGCTGCCAAGTTCTTTCTGGGCCGCCTCCACCGCAGCATCTTCCGTTTTATCCACGTACTTCTTGATTATCATTTTATGCTGTCACCATCCCAACTGACTGTAATTCTACATTAGATTCCACTTCATTATAGGATACCACCACCAGGTCTCTGTAATAGTCTTCTGTCAAACGCCGAAAATACATACGCACAATGGGTGAGGTGATGATAATGGGATTCTTTCCCAGGTTTTCCAGTTTCTGAACCTCCCTGCCCACCGAGTCTATGATGGCTCTGGATCTGTTGGGATCCAGATTCAGGAAAGCTCCGTTCTCCGTCTGCTTCACGCTTCCCATAATCTCCTGCTCCACCTTGGGGTCCAGCGTCACCACATTCGTGGTCTCATGGGAGGGGAAGTACTTGGTGGAGATGGCCCTCTTCAGGCTCTGCCTCACATACTCCGTGAGAATATCCGTATCTCTGGTTGCCGGTGCGTAGTCCGCCAGCGTCTCCATGATGGTCAGCAGATCCCTGATGGAGATTCCCTCCTGCAGCAGGTTCTGCAGCACCTTCTGAACCTCTCCAAGCCCCAGCAGCTTGGGCACAAGCTCTTCCACCAGAGAAGGATTGGACTCCTTCATGTTGTTGATCAGATTCTGTACATCCTGCCTGGTAAGCAGCTCTGCAATGTGCTGACGGATAATCTCCGTCAGGTGAGTGGCGATAATGGAAGGAGGATCCACCACCGTGTATCCCAGGCTCTCCGCCCTCTCCCTCTGTCCCTCTGTGATCCAGATGGCAGGCAGATGGAAAGAAGGCTCGAATGTGGGAATACCCGTAATCTCCTCCTCCACATACCCAGGATTCATGGCCATATAGTGGTCAAAGAGAATCTCTCCCTCGCTGACCTGTATGCCCTTGATCTTAATGATATACTGATTGGGGTTCAGCTGGATATTGTCCCGCAGACGGATAATGGGAACCACGCTTCCCAGCTCCATGGCAATCTGGCGCCGAATCATAACCACGCGGTCAAGCAAGTCTCCCCCCTGGTTCACATCCGCCAGAGGAATGATGCCGTAGCCAAACTCCAGCTCGATGGGATCCACCTGCAGCAGGCTGTTCACATTCTCAGGCTGACGCATTTCTTCCGCCTCCGCCGCCTCACTGTCAATCTCGCTCTCGATCTGAGCCGTCTCCAGGTTGCTGGCAATCATCCTTCCTCCCACAATGAACACAAGGCCCATGCCCAGGAAGAGAATGGTGTTCAAATCCGTTACCACACCCAGGAAAGACAGGGTGCCTCCCACCATATACATAACTTTGGGAAGGCCAAAAAGCTGCTTCATAATAGCGGGACCGAACTCAAGATCGGAAGAGCGTCGTGTAGGGAAAGAGTGTAGATCTCGGTGGTCG
>CAJUNZ010000157.1 GCA_910587755.1 uncultured Acetatifactor sp.
GGGGAGTAATTTCTGGCCGCAAGGACATGCGTCCATAAATTCTCCCGGGCGTTTTTATTCCAGTCCCGTCTCTGCACTTCAACGCCCTTATTGGGGAGTAATTTCTGGCCGCAAGGACATGCGTCCATAAATTCTCCCGGGCGTTTTCGTTCCGAGACTGTTATTCCGAGACTGTTTTATTGGGTTTATAAATTGTCAGTTTCTTCTATGTCTTCTGTGTAGGTATTTGAATAGTATGCCAGTCCGCGGTCGTATGCTGTTTTTTGCTGTGACAGGTACAGGTATTCTGTTACCTGTGTGTAGAGTTGGGCCATGTGGGAAGTATTTTTCTCCATCTGGTGGCGACCTGCGGAGGCCTGCTCAAAAAGTCCTAAGAGGAGCTCTGACAGGCGGGCCATGCCATACTGTTCCGTGGTCTGTGCCGCTCTGTGTAATTCCTCCAGGGTTCCGTCGTGGACTGTGTCAAACCCGCTCTGCACCAGGTCCTCCATCAGCCCGGAAATGCCATTCAGAATCTCCTCCATGACATCATATTTTGACCTGTGGTTCATGGGGTTCACCTCCTTCTCTCTGCTGACGGGGGACTACAGGATTTTCGGTCTGTCCCATACATCCACGGGATACATCCTCATCCTTCCATCCCGAAGATATATCTTCCCCAGAAAACAGGGAAGTTTTTTCTCTGATATTTTTTCCAGATAGCGTATGGTGTCCGCCTCTCTCTTGGAGTAAGTCACCTCCACCAAAAGCTCCCGGCCTGCCTTGTCGTAAAGGGGCAGAATGAGCTGCTGGTCTGTCTGAGAAAATTCCGCCTTGGCGCAGGAGTCCGGCTGCACATACACAAGCTCCACTCCCGACTTGGGGGCGTCCTGATCCAGAAGCCACTTTCCAGGCTGCTCAATTCTCTCCCGGAAAAGTGTCTCAAAGTCCTCATAGTACCAGCCTTCTATGTCTGACAGCTCAAGTCCCTGGCTCCCCGTCACCTCGCCTCTGCTCTCCTGGCTTGAGGAGAGGCGTCTTCTCTCATCGCACCTGGCTCCGCTCAGATGAATTCTGACTTTTAAGAGATCCTGAAAGAAAACATTCACACCCCAGGGCGCCTGGCTCTTCTGCAGATGCCCTCTGCCCCTGCCGGGTTCATAGAATACAGGCCGGGCATTGGTGTATGTATACCATTTCTTTGTGTTCTCCTCCAGAAAATAGATGGTCTCCCCCTCGTAGCCCGTTTGGCTCTGGAAATGTTCCATGGCAATGCCGATCAGATCAAGATCTCCCACAGGCAGATAATCCGTCCGGAACTCTCCTGCCTGGCGCAGCACCTCCGCGCCGCTCTCCGCCTTCAGAAGAAGGCCTGACCGGCGGTACAGTCTCGCCACCTGTCCCATTATCTCCTGTGTCTGAAAGGAGGCTTTCCGCTTAAAATACCTGTCGTAGGAGTCGGACAGGGCACGGCAGTATCCCTCAAACCTGGCCAGCCCCGCATTGTGGCTGATAATGGCAAGGCGCTCCAGGTAGTCCAGAACATCGGGGGACGTGCGGGACAGTCCTGTGCCCAGAAGTTCTTCCAGGAAACGTCTGATCTGGCCCGCGGTATCCTTTACCTGCTCCATGTCGTAGGTTTGAGCATCCCCCAGCTCTCCGCCTCCGCAGACTGCGCTCAGATCCTCCTTTTTCAGGATACCCATTTCCAGCTGGCACCACAGAATAGCCGCCGCCTTGTGGGGGCAGAGTTCCTTCCTGTGACAGCTGCAGGAAGAGTATTCCAGGGGGGACAGCAGCCTCACCGCATATTTTCCCTGAAATTCCTGCAAGGGCAGCTCCACTGTGATCACCGAGGAGTACTGGATCCTGGGTTTCACTTCCGCCAGCGCCAGACCCAGAAAATTCTGCAGGTGACGGCTGGTGAGTACCTTCTTCAAGGCCGACATCCTGTATTCCGCCACCTCCTGTCTCACAGGGGCAGTCAGGTCCGGTGCCTCCGGCGTCTCCTGGGCCGGCACTTTGGCGGCGTCATCCGGCGTCTCCTGGGCCGAAACTTCCAGAGTCTCCGTTTTGTCCTCCCTGGGCCCTGCGTTCTCCTGCAGCGCCAGAATTGCCTGAATCACATGGCGGCAGATGCTTCTGGAGGGACAACTGCACTTGCTCTCCCCCAGGGGATAGTGAACATTCACCGTCTCCCCGCCCACCTTCACCACAACTTCCTGGCCTGTGGACTCAATCTGGGCGGGATTTTCCTCCTTATCCTTGTAGGCACGCTTTACGATTCCTTTATTACTCAGGCCAATCAGGTAGTCATCATCCACTCCCGCCAGCCACGTCTTCCATTCCTCCATATTCGTCCCGCCTTACATGATTATTTTTCCCATCCATTCCGCCAGCTCCTCCGGCGTCATGGCGCCCACAAAGGCTCCCATATCCGCTAGTACTGTCGCGGCATGTCGGTCATAGTTTGGAGTGGCGTCCATGTCCAGAGCCGTCAGCACCACCAGCTTTGCGCCGCTCTCGATGATTCCCTTGGCGGTGCCGTAGAGCCTTGCATAGCCCCCGCCCTAGATCGGAAGAGCGTCGTGTAGGGAAAGAGTGTAGATCTCGGTGGTCG
>CAJUNZ010000158.1 GCA_910587755.1 uncultured Acetatifactor sp.
CTCTTCCGATCTCGCCTCGGAAACGTCCTGTATCACATCTGAAGCGCCTGACGATTCTGTGCCCTGTGATATATCCGGGGTGCCTGCCCCTTCTCCGCACCCGCTTAGCAGCCCTACAAACATCACTGCTAAAATAATATTGTTAATTGCCTTCTTCATAAAAACTTCTTCTCCTATTTTCAGATTTTAAGAATCCTGTGTCAAAAAACAGCATAACGGAACCCGCTATGCCGTTTAAGCTTCCAAATACAAAGTATCGGCTGCCCAGTTGCCCCATTAATTACTATTGCATAGTATAAACACAATATGTATAGTAGTTTTATTGTGCTATTCTTTTCTTGTTTCGGGTTGTATACTGCTCCTGACTCTTTTGCGAGCAATACCGCTATAGCCTACTATAATAGTACCAATCACTGATATTTGTTCCATATTGACATCATCAGGCATGAATACTCTGTTCCTTCATTACTTGATAATTCCATTATACCAGAAAACTCTTTTTAAGCAATAATATATTTCCTGTTGAGTAGATAAGCCCCGTAAGGGGCTTATCTACTCAACAGATATTTCGATTACTTCAATAAGTCTTTTGGCTAAGTTCTCAAAAATCTACTATAATAAATATAGGTTATATATCAAAGCGAAGGTGGCTTATGATATAGATATGATGGTTCTTCTCACCAACGGTCCTGAAGCATACTCTTCAGCACACAAAAATACAAGCAATAGGCAGTCCCTCTTCCAGATCCAGGAACTGCCTGCTATATTTCTATTCATTTTATAACAATTATTTTCTCTCTACCATCGGCTGCACATCAATCGCAACACTTGACATTCATCCCCTGCTCTTCATTTCTTCTCCTCCAGATACAGCCCAATCCGGTTCTCCAGGTGATCAATCAGTATATCCTTCGTAATACTTCCAGATAAATACAGATCCTCTTCTTCATATAGAATATTCCACAGTTCCCTCGGAAAAGTTTTGTAGGGCTTTGCACGGTCAATCAAATCCAACAGCATCGCTCCATCCTTTTCTATATCCACATTGCTCCCCACGCTGACCTCACCAGGTATGTTCATTTGCGACCCCATAGAAGCAGAAGCAATCTGTTCCTCCAGCACATCTCTGCGCACGCTTAATTGAAACGTGTGAGCCTTTGCCGCATGAATCTGCCCCTCATAGGATAAGTGCAGGGCAAGAAAGGCAGCGGCAGCCTCTTTTTCCTCTTTTGTAGCCGTTCTGCGAATGGACAGCATACCGAAAGGGAACATATAGTGCATTCCCCCATCCTTTGCGGGATATCCGATATAATTCGCATCCTCTCCGTAAATGAGACGGTATTCTGCAGCCTCCTCCGGCGTCCTGATAGTCAGTACATTGCAAAGCGTTTTCCCCTCCAGCAGGGAATTGCCGGGCTCTACCTCCTCCGCAATACAGTACTTCTCCACCAGATCCATGACTTGACGTAATCTTTCACTGTCAAAATACATCTCCCCGGTTTCCTCATCCGGGATAATAAAATAGTTATCATCCAATCCATGAATCAATAATCTAAAAAGATCATTCATTCCATTACCGCCATAATAGTCGCAAATCGCCTCTAACTCCGGTCTGTCCTGGATACACTGAAAAAACGTGTCATAATCCCAGTCCTTCAGATCCGGACTGGCGACCACTGTCTCCAACCAAAAATTTTTCACTACTCCATACAGGGTTCCGTTGATCTTTCCCATCTCCATGGCAGTGGGCAGCAGCTTTTCCGTGAGGCCCAGCTGTTCCATAACGGTATCCAAAGGCTCCCACAGCTCTTCCAGCTCCTCAAAGCCCAGCATGGACGAATCAAGCAGTACCGGCCCCTTCCCCGCCGTCAGCTGCGTCAGCAGCGCAGTTTTATCTTCGTAAGTGTATTCGACCAGTTCAATATGGCAGGTAGGATAGCGTTTGTTAAACTCTGCAACCACCCATTTGTAGAAATTCATATCGTCAGGCCCTACCCCCATGGTGATTTCACAGACAGCCATCTCTTCCGTGGTAGGTTCCAGGCAAAGGTAGTTACCATTTTCGGAGTCACTGTAAATGAGTTTAATCCGCCCTTCTTCGTCCGCCTGCAGAGCAGATACCCCATGGATTATGACACCATGGTTGCTCCAACGGTAAATCATCTCCGGGTTTTCCCCTGACAGCCCGCTGCGGTGCACCCCTTCCCTGTCCGCATACAGCAGGGTATCTTCGTCAAAAAGCGTAAGACAAAAAGCCTCTTTTTTCAGTGTCGCCAACGTCACAGGATTGTGAGTTTCTTCATCTATATACTGCAATAGCATCCCCCCATCCTTCCCATCCCCCTTAATCTCAAAGGCAATACGGCCGTCATACAGAGGCGCCAACCTCTTGATATAACCGTTGTCAGGAGTGTATTCCTCCAGGATCTCTCCCTCCTGTGATGCAAGAATGTACTTACTCTGTACCATGTGAATTCTTCCGGACTGATCCACCAAAAA
>CAJUNZ010000159.1 GCA_910587755.1 uncultured Acetatifactor sp.
GACCACCGAGATCTACACTCTTTCCCTACACGACGCTCTTCCGATCTGCTGCCAGGAGATACTCCAGTAGTCTTTGGATTCGTTATCCCTGATATAAACATAATGGCCTGGCCGGTCCATGGGAACGGTATTGCCGTGAAACCTGGTGACTCTGTGATATTCCGGCGTTTTATGGAACATATATCCCCCTGCGGTGTGATTGACCACCGCGCAGGTATCCTCCACCCCCAGATAGTTTGTCCATGAAGCAGGCAAGTCTACCCTGTCAATGACGTATTCCCTTTTTTTATTGTCAAAATGTCCGTATTTCATTCCAATCCTCCTATTCCGGTTCCGCACTTGTCCGAACAGTACTGTTTATTAATAAGACCCGAAGGCCAATGATAATTACTTTTATTATAACTCCTGACGGCAAGGGCGGGGTATGGATAAGGATGTGAATATTTGTCTATTCTTGTGGTGGACAGCCAGGGCTTTTGACATCCGAATACTATAAAGCCAGAAACGGCACAATAGGCAGTCTGCCCTGCCCACTGTGCCTCCTATACTGATACCTATGGCTCGTCATAAATACTGTAATCTGCCGTCAACCCATTATTGTACAGCGTTCGCCATCTATCTCCCAAGATTCCCCATTCGCTGTTTTCACTATATAAAAGATCATATATTTCCTCCATGGACAATTCATCGCTTCTGCCAATCGTTTCGCCGTTCACTGTCCATACCCATATATCTTCACCGGAATCTCCCATTTTCCAGTCTTCACGTAATTCCCTATACATTATATATGTATTATTCTGACATTTAAACTCCGCCCAGCTATGAGAGGCGGCTGTATTACGCCATTGGCTGAGTATCAGCTTATTTTCCTCATCAATCCCAGGGTTAGAAATATCCGTAAAGCTGGGTTCTTCAACAAAGCCACTATTGGTTTGTAAGAAGCAATAATATGTCAATGCCCCTTGATTGCCGTGATGCCCTGTACAAATCAGCAAGTCAGAAAGTCCGTCAAAGTTCACATCTATGTATTCAAACTTATGCTCTGCCGAAACCCACGTAGCATAGCCGCCTTCCGCTTTCACAGTTATTACTTGTGCGGTTTCGCTATCCCCTTCACGGGATACCACCAATACACCATCTTCCAAAAAATGGTTGTCATCATCTTGATAGTCTGAAATCAGCCATTCAAAAACCCATCCGTCAACCCGTAAGCGGTCATATATCACAGGATTCCCTTTTAAAACTTCCTCTGGCAAAACCTGCGCTATCATTATGTCTTCGGTAACTGATATTGCGTCTTTCCCGTTGTAGATTTCCATTACTCTGCCAGTATCTATGGGTATTTCCTGCTGATATTCCGGCTCTTGTTCATGAATCTCCAGGCCTTCTTCTGTATCCTTTTCCACACCATCCCCCTCATTATCTTCTATACTTTCTTCCGTCTCTTCCCTTATATCTTCGTCTGCACTTTCTTCTATATCTTCCCCTATATCTCCTCCTTCCTCCTCTTCTCCGTCTCCATCCTCCGCAACCCCATTCTGCGTCTCTGAATATGATATTGGAGTTTCCCCCTTTTCACTATTTAAATTGCCGCAACCGCTCAGCACTATTATGCCAAACAGAACAGCCGTTATGCTTTTAACAATATATCCCCAATTCCTCTTTTCCATAAAATACCTCATCCTAGTATAATAATGGTGTAGTCAATCAAGACTACTTGGTTAATAAATTTCTAAAATTAGATAACAGAAGAAGGCGTTCTTCCTTCATCAGATGTTGTCCATATTAATTATCATGTCTGACGGCTCCTGATAGACACCAGATAAAACATAAGGTATTATCTCTTAGGATAGGACAAAGAATGTCCACCTCCTTGGGAAGCTGATTGTTCAGCTGATACCTACAGTGAAGTCAATTAGTCCATTCGACAGGGTTTTATGTTTTAGCTGGTTGGGAGCCGGGAGGCTATACCCGCATAACACGCTAGGTTGTGTACCTGCCAGATTGGAAATGGATTCCTATCAGAAAGGAGCTTTCGCTCATGTCTAACAAAGTTATTTTTAATGTTGATGAACTATTCATCTCTGTTGGTATTGACGTCGGTGCTGACTTCTCCTGGATGTCTATCGCACTCCCGAACCAGCAGTTTGTAGGAAAGCCTTATAAAATCCTGCATAACAGCATGGATTCCCTTACAGCCGCTGTTTCTAAAATAAAAGAAGCAGAAGAGCTGTATTCTTTGGAAAGTCGCATTTTCCTTGAATCCACGGGAATCTATCATTACCCACTCTTCTGCTATCTTCGTGATAAGGGTTTTAACGTGTCTGTTATCAATCCTATCATCACTAAGAATAGCACAAATATCAACATACGGAAAGTGCATAATGACCGTTTTGATTCAAAAAAGGCTGCATTAGTTGGTTTGAAACCTGATTTAAAAGTTTCCCTCATGCCATCCGACCTTGC
>CAJUNZ010000160.1 GCA_910587755.1 uncultured Acetatifactor sp.
CCGGAAAGAAGCCGGGGAGGCATTTATCTATGCCTGCCAGGGGCTGCGGGCCACGGACGATGCAAGGCCGGTGGGGAGCTTTAGCGGGTTTGGGCTGGCAGTCTTTTACAATGCCTTAAGCCAGCAGTATATGGCCAGAATTGGGGGAAAGTGCAGCTACCGGGTGGAGGTCGGCAGGGATGCCCTTGGGAATATGCAGCGCATCAGCAACGCGCTTGCGAAAATACCGGAAGAACTGAAAGAAACCCGACAGAAGCTTGAAAACGTGCAGCGCCAGCTTGCCATAGCGAAGGAGGAGGTGGAGAGGCCTTTTGTGAAGGAAGCGGAGCTTCAGGAGAAATTAGAGCGTCTGGCGGAACTAAACGTGCTTCTTAACATGGACGAGAAAAGCCCTGCGGAGGCAGTGGGGCTGGACGATGAGGACCGGGAGACAGAAGATATGCAGGATATTCCGGAGAGAGAGATGGAGGAAAATATAATAGAAGAAACTGCCGGAAACAGCAGGAAAAAAGAGCTGGAAGACCCGTGGGAAGAAGAGGAAGGGTATGCCTGTGAGACAGAGAACGGATATTTTGCAATCCAGGAGACGGAAGGGGGATATGACTATACTTTTTATGGGGAAGATTACCGGGTATTGGATGGCGGCATATATGAGAACCCGGCTGTGCCGATCTGGGAGGCTGCAGAGGAGATTCTTACGGGTGAAGGACTGTCCGCAGAAGGAATGATGACGGTAGATTATGGCTGGCTTATGGAGAAAGCGGAGGAAGCGGGGCAGACGGAAATACAGAAGCTTCCGCTTATATCGGGCAATACGGAGCCGGAAAAGGCGCTGAATGGATTAAGCCGGGCAGAAGTTGAGGAAATGGCGCTCTGCTATGCACAGGCACAGATTGAGCATGCAGGATTTGAGGAGGAAGTGAAGCTGCTGGGCGCAAGGGTATATGGGAGCAGAACCAGGGATGGGCTGTACCGGGAAGGCTCCGACATTGACGTTGTGATCTCCTATGCAGGGGATATCCGTGAGGATGACTTTTTTAACCTTCTGCATGGAGAGGATTTTGGCATGGCAGGGCTTCTCATTGACATGAACCCCATATCTCTGGAAAAAACAGGAACACTGGAAGAATATCTTGAAAATGCGGAAAAGTATCTGGACGGTAAAGAGGTACAGTTAAAATCCGCCAGGTCTGCACCAGAGGATCCCGACAGAATGGAAACGGGGCAGACATCAGAAAACAGGGAAAGGAAGTCGGTGCTGGCGGCACTGAAAGAGCGGCAGTCGGCCATAGAAAAGCGGGAAAACAGGGCGGAAAATTTAAAAGAATATAAGAAAAGGGGGCAGGAATTATGACTATGGAAAACCAGTTTGAAGTTTACCAGATGCGGCAGACGCCGGAGACAAGGCATATTCGTTTTCGTGCCTATCAAACGCTGCTGGAAAAAGGAATACGGGTCAGGAAGGAAGATTATGAACGGGTCTATACGGGAGCCCTGTGTCCGCAGGATACCCCGGAGGGAGTAAAGGAGCGGCTTGACAGACAGCCGCCCCGTTCCTTTGTAGGGCATTCCGTCAGCGTCAGCGATGTGCTGGTATTTTACAGGGAAGGCACAGTCATCTCTTACTATGTGGAAAAGACCGGGTTTACCGTGATAGAAAATTTTGTTGATAAAGAAAGCGGTTCATCTGGAACAGCAGTTTCCATTGATACAATAAATTTCCATATAGAAGGGAAAGCCGGGAGCTGGCTTGCCTTTGACAGTATCAGGCTGGAAGGACGGGAGTTTTTTCTGATGGAGCATGAAACTTACGGGAAGGAAGCCGCATGGGTAGTGGTGGACGGAACAGGGCGGCTGGCGGTGGATCATGTCAGGAACGGTTTTGACGGGGAAGTGAGGGGGAAGCTGGAAGAGTACATCCGCTCATCACAGCCGGAAGCGGAAGGGTGCAGCAAGGAAGAAACCCGGCGAAAGCCTGTTCCGGCAGAACCGGAAAGAACGCACACCTGTCAAAAGGAAACAAAGCTGCACCAAATAGAATCTGGAACAGATACGCCTACGCCTGACAACTGGCAGAAATATATGGAAAATGGGGAATACTTAAGAAGCGCAGAGATCAGCGGAGAGCAGAATTATAATCTGATTGACGGGCGCAAAAACAATGGGTATAAGTCCCCGTCTGCGGTAAACAGTATGCCACCGAAAAAGAAGCCGCAGGGCAGGCCTTCAGTACTGGCAAAGCTCCACAAAAAGCAGGCGGAGATTGCAAAGCGAGGTGGGAAAAAGGAGCGGCAGGCGGCGGTAGAAAATGATGCGGGGCGTGAACGGAAATAGAAAAAGGAGTGTCTGGCATTGTGCCGGGCACTTCTTTTTTTGGAAGTGCGCCCAGTATGGGCGCAATCTAATCGGTGAAAGTCCGTAACACGCCCTGGTA
>CAJUNZ010000161.1 GCA_910587755.1 uncultured Acetatifactor sp.
AGGAGATATCTGTGGGCGCAGGGGGCATACTGGATCCTTCGGCAGTTTTGAATCTCTCCATAAAAGACAATTCCCTGGATGCCTATTCTGCGGCAGAGAGGGTGGCGCTGCAGCCGGAAAAGCCGGAGAACGTTATGGAAGATAACGGCATGGCGGAATCCGTTCTGGGAGCCACAGGAGCTTATCATTTTAAAAAACATATCCTTTCATCTGCGGCTGAATCTTGGGATGAGGTTTTATTTGTAACTGGAGAGGGGAAAGCAGGTTCGGAACGCTATGAGGTGAAAGACCAGCTCTGGGGTATAGGCCCGGTAGTGGGAACAGACCATTATGTAGTTTTCAATGAAAAACTACAGGAGGATGGGGAATACGGGTGGTTCCTTACCGAGAGAGACGAAAACCATGAGTACCTGCGGGAGTTTCCCCTGAATTTCCTGAGTGGAGAAGTGGGTGAAGTAATTACAAGCCTTTCAGACTTTTTGGTGGATCAGTCCGGAAGGGTCCACCTGGTACGGAGTAAGTATATGCTTGTGTCCCAGGAGGGGGAGATCCTGAGGGAGCACACTCCTGAAGGCGGCTATATCAAGAGACTAGTGCCTCTGTATGACGGCCGTATTGCCTTTGAGGTAACAGTAGAAGAGGACGGCGGGGGGACGATTCTGCAGTATATGGATGAGGAGACTGGCAGTCCAGTGACGCTGGCTACTTTGAAAAAAGATGCTTTTTGTTTTACATTCCTGGACGAAGAGACATTGCTGTATGCGGATAGGGAAGGGGTATACCGCAGCGGGCTGTCAGGGGAGAATCCGGAGATGATTTACCGTTGGAGTAACCATGGTATCATTGCCCACAGGGTATCTGCTCTGCAGGCGGATGAAGAAGGGCGGATTAAGCTCATTTACAGTGACTCCGAATATGATAATTACCTCTGCCTGGAACCTACCACGGAAGATGTGGCGGTCTGTGAAATTACCGTGGGAGTAGGGCCTTATGTTGCGGATTCCTACAAATGGGTGGTTGCGGAGTTTAACAAAAGGTATCCTACTTGTCATATAGAATTAGTTGAGTATACTTATGAGGATAAAACCGCACTGCTGACGCAGCTGACGGCGGGGAAGGGGCCGGTACTGCTTGAGCCGTCTATATTGGGCTTTGAGGAACTGGAAGAACTGTGGGAGCCTCTGGATTCCGTGATGGAGCAGCTGGGTGTCACGGAGGAGCTGTTGCCCACTGTCATGGAGATGGGTAAGATCAATGGAATCCTGTATGGAGCAGTGAGGGATTTTACTTTGGAGACAGTGGTCGCCAATCCGGATCTTAAGGACTGGGATTATGACACGTTTTTCCAGTGTATCCAGGACAGGCCGGAGTTAGAGGCGGTATGTAACTATTATGACAGGGCGCAAGGACTTAATAGTCTTTATGTTTTATTGAATCATGGACTGGATGATAACTATTTTATTGTCCCGGATGAGGAAACTGGGGAGATGCATTTTGACAGTGTCAGATTTCGCCAGATCCTGGATCTGGCGGAGAAGTACGGCGACCGCGCGGAGGGGGTGGCGCCCGGAAGTTCCCTGCTGGAGGGGAAAACACTGTGCAATATACTGGATATCCTGGAGCCGGAGGATGTTGCAGAGTATCGTCTTATTTATGGAGAGGATGTGAATTATATCGGATACCCCACAAAGGATGGGGGAACACACTATATGAGACCTTCCTGCATGCTGTCTATCCGCAGAACAGCTACAAAGGAGGAAAAGGAGGCTGCTGCTGCCTTTCTTGCCCTGTATTTATCTTATGAGGGGCAGATTCATGCGGCAAAGAATATTAATTTTAAAATAAGCGTGCGCAGAGATGTGCTGGAGGAGCAGATTGCTTCTATGGGGTCGCAAATGAATGTGCCTTACTCTGGGGAGGTCAGTCTGGGGAGCAAGGTGGATATAGATCAGGACAGAGCGACGCTGTTAGATCTGATTGACAGGGCAAAGCCCAAGGGATCTTTTCCAAGGGAACTGGGGAGTATCATATTTGAAGAAAGGGAAGAGTACTTGTCTGGGAGCATTACGAAGGATATGCTGATTGAGCACCTGGAGAATCGGATTGGGCTGTATCTGGGGGAGACGAACTGAGAAACAGGGGATGAATGTCATTTCTATGCTTTCAACATGTCCTTTAGCATAAGGGTTGCGATTGATGTGAAGCTGATGGCAGAGAGAAAATAATTGTCATAAAATGAATAGAAATATAGCAGGCAGTTCCTGAATCTGGAAGAGGGACTGCCTGTTTTTGGTGGATCAGTCCGGAAGAATTCACATGGTACAGAGTAAGTACATTCTTG
>CAJUNZ010000162.1 GCA_910587755.1 uncultured Acetatifactor sp.
ATGCTAATCGAGAATTCTTTAAAAACTGGATTCTTAAATTGTAGACTAAATTATATTCCAAAAAAAGAAGTGCCCGGCACAATGCCAGACACTCCTTTTTCTATTTCTGTTCACGCCCCGCATCATTTTCTACCGCCGCCTGCCGCTCTTTTTTCCCACTGCGCTTTGCAATCTCCGCCTGCTTTTTGTGGAGCTTTGCCAGCACCGAAGGCCTGCCCTGCGGCTTCTTTTTCGGCGGCATGCTGTTTACAGCAGACGCAGACTTATATCCGTTGTTTTTTCTCCCGTCAATTAAATTGTAATTCTGCTCTCCGCTGATTTCCGTGCTCCTTAAATATTCCCCGTTTTCCATGTACTTTTGCCAGTTATCAGGCTTAGGCGTATCTGCCTTGGATTCTTTTTGGTGTGGTTCTGGTTCTTCCTGATAAATTTGTTGCCTTTCCGGTTCTGACGGTTCAAGTAGTTCAGGCTGTTGCCGGTTTTCTTCCCTGCAGCGCCCTTCCGCTTCGGACTGTGACGGGCGGAGGTACTCTTCCAGCTTCTCCCGCACTTCTTTATCAAAACCATTCCTCACATTATCCACCGCCAGCTTCCCGGCTCCGTCCACCACCACCCATGCCGCTTCCTTCCCATATGTCTCATGCTCCATCAGGAAAAACTCCTGCCCTTCCAGCCTGATACTGTCAAAGGCAAGCCAGCTCCCGGCTTTCCCTTCGATTTTGAAATTGGTTGTGTCAATGGAGACTGCTGTCCCTGATGAACCGCTTCCCTCACTGATAAAATTTTCTATCACGGTAAACCCGTTCTTTTCCACGTAATAAGAGATAACCATGCCTTCCCTGTAAAACACCAGCACATCACTGACGCTGACGGAATGCCCCGAAAAGGAACGGGGCGGCTGCCGCCCGAGCCGCTCCTTTACTCCTTCCGGGGTATCCTGCGGGTACAAAACTCCTGCATATACCCGTCCATAATCTTCCTGCCTGATCCGGATTCCCTTCTCCAAAAGCGTCTGATAGGAACGGAAACGTATCTGCCTCGTCTCCGGTGTCTGCTTCATCTGGTAAACTTCAAACTGGTTTTCCATAGTCATAATTCCTGCTCCCTTCTTTTACATTCCTTTGGGCTGTCCGCCCTGTTTTCCCGCTTTTCTATGGCCGACTGCCGCTCTTTTAGTGCCGCCAGCACCGACCTCCTTTCCCTGCTTTCTGGTGCCTGCCCCATTTCCATGCTGCCGGGAGCTTCCCGTCCAGCCCTTGCGGATTTTAACCGCGCCTCTTTGCTGTCCAGGTATTTCTCCGCATTTTCAAGGTATTCTTCCAGCGTCCCTGTCTTTTCCAGAGATATGGGGTTCATGTCAACGGGAAGCCCTGCCATTCCAAAATCTTCTTCATGCAGAAGGTTAAAAAAAGCGTCCTCCCGGATATCCCCTGTATAGGAAATCACAACATCAATATCCGAATCCTCCCGGTACAGCCCTTCCCTTGTGCGGCTCCCGTATACCCTTGCGCCCAGCAGTTCCACGTCCCCGCTAAGCCCGGCATCCTCGATCTGCGCCTGTGCATAACAGAGTACCGTTTCCTCAATTTCTGCCCTGCATAATCCGTTCAGCGCCACTTCCGGCTCCATATTTCCTGATATCAGCGGAAGCATCTGTATTTCCGTCTGCCCCGCTTCCTCTGCCTTCTCCATGAGCCAGCCATAATCCACCGTCATTATTTTTTCTGCGGACAGCCCTTCATCTGCAAGGATATCCTCTGCTGCTTCCCTGACCGTCACAGCCGGGTTCTCATATATTCCACCGTCCAGTATCCGGTAATCTTCCCCGTAAAAAGTATAGTCATATCCCCCTTCCGTCTCCTGGATCGAAAAATATCCGTTCCCTGTTTCACAGGCATACCCTTCCTCATCTTCCCACAGGTCTTCCGGTTCCTCTGTCCGTCCTTCCCCGGTCTCTTCCACAACCGGGGAAATTCCCGGATTATTTTCCCTGCTGTTTCCGGCAGTTTTTTTCTCTATATCTTCTTCCATATCTCTCTCCGGAATATCCTGAATATCATCCGCCTCCCTGTCCTCACCATCCAGCCCCACTGCCTCCGCAGGGCTTTTTTCGTCCATATTGAGAAGTACGTTCAGCTCTGCCAGTCGCTCTAACTTTTCCTGAAGCTCCGCTTCCTTCACAAAAGGCTTCTCCACTTCCTCCTTCGCAATGGCAAGCTGGCGCTGCACGTTTTCCAGCTTCTGCTTTGTCTCTTTCAGCTCCTCCGGTATCCTTGCAAGGGCGTTGCTGATGCGCTGCATATTGCCAAGGGCGTCC
>CAJUNZ010000163.1 GCA_910587755.1 uncultured Acetatifactor sp.
TCTATCTGCATGTAAAGCAGAAAAAGGATTTGACCCGGCTTACAAAGATTGAAGGCGGCTTTGGCGCATAGGAGGTGTAGAGATATATGTCATTACGAGTAACAGTGAATGGGGCTGCAAGTTTTGAGGTGGCAAAAGACTGTGTGCAGAAAATCAAATTCCGCACAGATATTCCTCTGGATTCCAACGCAAGGACAAAGGATGTGGGCAGCACGCTGGAGATATCCGGAAAGATCCTTGTAGCAACGGACGGCGATCCCTTTGACAGCACAAGGCAGCTGGCCCTGTGGTCCGTAGTTCCGGCAGAGGAAGCGGCAGCTTACCGCCAAGTAGAGGTTGAGATTATCAATGCCGGTATTGTAGAAAGAAAGTACAGCTTCCCCAGGGCATTTGTAGTTGACTATAAAGAAGATTTCTCCAACAGTGATGGAATCGGACAGTTTAAGCTTATCATTAAACAGAAAAAGGATAAGCTGGCTACAATTTCCATCGAAGGAGGATACATAGGCGCCTAATCATAACAGAAGCGCGGAGAAAGGGGCATGTTCCGTGCGGACATGCCCCTTTCTTTAAGCTTCGTAAAAGGATGCTGAGAAAGGCGCAGGAAATATGAAAGACTGGTATCGAATTCTGGGCGTCTCCCGGCAGGCGTCTGAGAGTGAATTAAAAGCAGCCTACCGGAAGCTTGCGAAGCAGTATCACCCGGATGCGCATCCAGGCGACCAGGAGTGTGAGCGTCGGTTCCGGGATATCTCCGAGGCGTACAGCATTTTGTCTGATCCGGAAAAGCGTCGGAAGTATGATGCTGAGCTTGGGGATAAAAAGGATGGAAAGGAACGGAAAAATACAGCCGGGGATCGGACAGGGACAGAAGCGGGACAGGTGGATTTTGAAAACCTGTATCGGAACTTTGAAAGCTTTTTCGGCTTTCATCCGGATACAAAAGAGATCGTCAATGAAAAAAAGCTGAATCCGGACAGGAACACCGGGAACCCATTAGACACCACGGCGGTGTTTGAAAAGTTTATGGGGATAAAGAGGTAAGATGAAGAGAAAATTCAATGCCGCAGCGGCTGTACTCTGCTTTGCTGCCGCAGTTCTGATCAGTTATAAAATGGGTATACAGTCGGGATGGCCCTGGGCCGGCTGTGGGATTCTGGCTGGCATCCTGCATCTTCTGCTTCCTACAGGGCCGCAGGCTGAAAGTCGGAAAGGAGAAGCCGGTTTCCGGGAGGAAGAAATGGTTTCTCATACCCCTGTGGAGCTGGTGCTTTTGAATGAAGAGGGAGGCCGGCAGGCTTCTTGGGAAATTTATGGAAAAAACGGGATCGTGATTGGCCGGGATGTGGGTGAAAACCATGTAACTGTTAACCTGGATCATACAACCTACGCAGGAATGATCGATATAGAGCATGCGGTTCTGAATTTTTCGGGGGATGCGTGGTACATCGAAGATATTTCCAGCCAGAACGGAATCAGTATACAGAAAAATGACGGAAGAAAATATAAGATTTCTTCCGGAAAACCCTGCAGACTGGAATTGGGGGATATTATCTTTGTGGGATTGACCAGGCTTCAGCTTTTATAAGGGACTTTGGGTTTGCCTGAAACCCCATAGATGCTTTTGAGAAACGGAGGATAAAACGATGGGAGAGTCAAACTTAATCCGCTGCCAGAACGGTCATATGTTCAGCAGACGGCGTTACGGAACGGTCTGCCCCTACTGCAATATAGAGACGGCAACCCCGGAAAAAAAGGAAATCGGGAAGTCGGAAGTGGATATGGAGGAAGCTTTGTTCCAGGAGGATATCAAGCCGGTCTGCGGATGGATCGTATGCATATCCGGTCCCAGACAGGGAAAAGACTACAAAATTGTCTCCGGGAAGAACTTTGTGGGGAGAGCGGATGACATGGATATTCAGATTCTGGGCGATAACGAGATATCCAGGCGCAATCATGCGGTGATTGTATTTGATCCGAAGAAAAAGGAAACGGTTCTGCTTCCCGGGGATTCCAACGGACTTGTGTATCTGAATGAGAATGCGGTATATGTCCCTTCCTCTTTGAATCCCTATGACAAGATTGAACTGGGGAAGTCCGTGTTTGTATTCATCCCCT
>CAJUNZ010000164.1 GCA_910587755.1 uncultured Acetatifactor sp.
ATATTCCGCCCGGGTTATCAGAGAGTGGTACACCCATATCGGCGGGGCGCCCACCAGACTTCAGGCCAGCACGCGGTATGTAAATTATAAGGATTTTTCCTATGTGCTCCCTCCCAGTGTGGCGGCCCTGCCAGAGGCAGAGAAAGTCTATCGGGATACCATGGAAGCCATTGCCAGGGCGGCGGCCTGTCTGGAGGAGGAATATAAAATCCCCCGGGAGGACGCCGCCATGCTTCTGCCCCTGGGGATGACCACGAG
Organism: uncultured Acetatifactor sp.; assembly: GCA_910587755.1. Taxonomy (GTDB): domain Bacteria; phylum Bacillota; class Clostridia; order Lachnospirales; family Lachnospiraceae; genus Acetatifactor. The sequence goes on from CAJUNZ010000164.1 coordinate 259, forward strand.
AATTGTGGACCGGAGGAATGCCCGCAGCCTGGTGGAAATGTCCCATCAGAGACTCTGCTCCAGGGCGTACTGGGAATACCGGCAGCTGATGCAGGATGTGATGGATGCGCTCAGCGAGTATTCGGAAGAGTGGAAATACCTGGTGGAGCATTTCTTTGTGCCCAAATGCCAGGTCACAGGGTACTGCACGGAAAAAAAGAGCTGCGGAAGAGCTAAAGTATTTGACAGGGGTGCCGATAATCTTAATAAGCAAAACGACAGGGAGACCGAATGAAGGGAGGAATCCGGCATGCGTATTGAGGCATATAATCAGATTCAACAGGTATATCAGCCGGGTAAAGTGGGCAAGACGCGCCAGGCAGGTACCGCGTCCAAGGGGGACCAGCTGCAGTTTTCCAGCCTGGGCAGGGACATCGGGACGGCACAGACGGCCATTGCTGCAGCACCCGATGTGAGGGAGGAACTGACGGCCTCCATCAAGGCACAGGTCCAGAACGGCACATACAGCGTGGATGCAGGGACTTTTGCTGATAAGCTTCTGAAGAAGCTGGAAGAAATGAGGTAGGGAGTTCCGTGGCGAGTTTAATGGAAAACCTGATAGAGGTTCTCTGTCAGGAGAGCGATGAGTATGAAGGGCTCCTGACCTTATCTCAGGAAAAAACCCGGATCATAGCAAGTGCGGATCTGGAAAAGTTACAGAAAATCACGGATGATGAACAGGAAGTTGTAAGCAGGATCGCCCGTCTGGAGAAAAGGCGGACAGAAGTGACTGCCGATATGGCCAACGTATTAAACAAGGATGTTGAAAACTTTAAGCTCTCCAACCTGATAGAGATGATGGCTTCAAGGCCTGCGGAGCAGGCAAAGCTGGCACGGGTTCATGACAGGTTGCAGAATTCGGTCCGGGAACTGCGGCGGACCAATGAGCAGAATAAGGAACTGTTGGAAAACGCTTTGGAAATGGTGGAATTTGAGATGAATCTGCTGCAGGCGGCCAAGGGGGCCCCGGAGACGGCAAATTACACCAGGGATGCCTATAACAGCGGCATGCAGATAGGCGCCGTGAGCGGAAGTTTTGACGCAAAGCAGTAGCCCCGGAAGGGCGCTGCTCCTTGTAGATCGTTGAGGTGAAGAATATGCCATTAATGGGTAGTTTATACATTGGATCATCAGGATTACAGACCAGTCAAAATGCGCTGAACACCACAGCGCATAATCTTTCTAATATGGACACTGTCGGCTATACCAGACAGCAGGTGCAACAGTCTTCGAGAAGTTATAACACTCTTTCTATCGATGTCAAGTCCATCAACAACAAACAGACGGGACTGGGAGTCAATTACTCCAGGGTAAAGCATGTGAGGGATTATTTCCTTGACAAAATGTACCGGCGCGAGTCCGGGCGCAGCATGTTTTACCAGGTTTCCACGGAAGTCATGGAGGAAGTCCAGAGCCAGCTGGGCGAGATGAACGGCGAGGCTTTCCAGACCACTATCACGGATTTCTGGACGGCTGTCCAGGAGCTGGCGAAGGATCCCGCAAGCTCTGTGACCCAGGGGCTCCTGGTTCAGAGGGCTGCGGAGTTTATCCAGAGGGCGGAGGCGGTGTATGAAGGTCTCTGCGCCTACCAGGACAACCTGAATGCCCAGGTTAAGCAGCAGGTGGATAAAATCAACAGCTATGGCCAGAAGATCCTTGCCCTGAACGATGCCATCCGCAAGGTAGAAGCGGGAGGGGTGGAGAAGGCCAATGACTTAAGGGACAGCAGGGACACTATCCTGGATGAGCTTTCTCAGATGGCGGACATCAATTTCGGGGAAGATGCAAGCGGCGC
>CAJUNZ010000165.1 GCA_910587755.1 uncultured Acetatifactor sp.
AGGAGAACGGCCAGAAGCGCCAGGCCGTCCTGTACGCGGACAGCAAGTGGGAGGGCTGGTATCTGCTCCGGGAGATCACGGGCCTGCCTGAGCTGGTGGACGAAGAATATCCCGCTGTGCTGAAGGAACTGGAGGAGATCTTTGGCCTGACCATGCCTGTGTTGGAGGAGCTGGGAGGTTCGTAACGTGAACGCTCATAAGAATAAAGGCGCGTTGGGAATCCTCTCGCTTATTTTGTGGGCGGCTCTGCTTACGGTCATCGCGCGGATATTGGCCCATCGCGGCGGCTGGGATTTCAGCGGGGTATTATTCAAAGTACTGCTGTGGGTCATGCTGTGCATCGCGGCGTTCTTCTGCTGGTGGATATTTACAGGCCTGCGGCTGAACAGATTTATGAAACGGCTCGATAAGGCTGGTTATACATATCTGGAGACTCACGATGTGGATGCGTACCTGCGGGAAATAGACACCTGCTGTGAGATGCCAGGAGTTAAAAGTTTTGTACTCTCGGGGATACCGGCCAGGGATTATGTGATGATCCTAAAAATCCGGACGCTTCGGGAGGCAGGGCGTGGAGAGGACGCACTCGCTCTGCTGGAAGCCGCACAGCAGTCCATGAAGGGCGAAAAAGCTCAGCTGCTTTTGAGAGCAGAGGAAGAAAAGCTGGGGGAGCAATCATGAAAAAATGCACTGCGGGAATGTTCTCTAAAATTGTGGTGATCTTGCTTTTTGCTGCGTTTTTCCTGCCAATGACGGGCCTGTTCCTGTACCTGGCAGTTTTCGACCCTGCACTGTCCCATGAAGGGCGGCTCCTGTTTTTCGCTGGGGCAATCCTGTTCGGGGGCCTGGTTGTATTCGCTGCCTATCGTGGGCTCTATCTGGGAATCGGCTGGGCAGAGTATGATGCGGAAACAGTAATCTTCCACTGCTCCCGGCGGGAACAGCACCGCTTCCGTTGGGATGATATTCCGGGAGACAGAGTTCAGGCCGGTCCCTGGCAGGGCGGGTATATGTTTATGCTCCTGGTCGGAGGACAGCAGCGGAAAGTGGGCTTTAGCCGGTTCTCGGCTGGGTTCAAAGATTTTGAGCGGACAATGGAATCAGCTGGGGTGCTGAAACGGATCGGCATCACAACAGCAGAGGATTTCAAACGGAGCGCGGAGCAGATTTTTGGGCAGTTTGAGGAATACAGAAAAACTCGCCCTGGCTCTGTGAGGCCGAAACCGGAAGGTGATTGCGTTCTCTGTCCAGACTGCAAGGGAGAGGGAATTACCGCAAAGCGGGTTTTGAAGCTGGATATTGGAAAGGTGTGCAAGACCTGCGGCGGTTCTGGATATGTGCCGAAGCAACCCTAACCAATCCCAGAGGACGTCTGGGCGTGCAACTGGACTTTGAGGAGTTTGAAGTGGATGAATTGGACATACAGGCAGATTTCGGCGGTATGGACGAAATGTTGTCGATGCTGGGAGATATCTGTATCAAGCTCACTAATACGCCTTGTCCATCTAACCGAGCAAAGGATGTTGAGAAAGCGATGGAGCTGGTCTATCAGACGCCCGTGTTCCGGCAGTTGGTGGGTCTGATCCAAGGCGCGTTGAAAACAGCTCTCACCGCCACGCCGGTACATTATTCAATTCTTCGGACGGAGTACCAGTCAAAGGGGATTCTGCCAGAGGAGTACTCCACTGGACTGCTATCCTTTTGAGGCAGATAAAGAATAGGTTTTGATAATCAGAAGGAGAAATCATAAGCTATTTCCCAAATATGAAAGGACGATGTACTATGGAGCAGAAACTCTACACTATCGAGGACTATCGCGCTCTTCTGGATACTCCAGTGGAGCCTTTTAAGGAGGATCTGCGCAAGCTGTGTCGGACGGCGTTCGGCTCCGAATGGATGGACAAGCATCCTGGACAGGAGGCTATTGACAAG
>CAJUNZ010000166.1 GCA_910587755.1 uncultured Acetatifactor sp.
TGCCCACAGCGGAAACCGCCTTATCCAGAGCCTTTATCCCCGAGTTCCTTACACCCTCCACGGCTTCCTTTGCGCCGCTTATCAGCTGCTCCTTCATCTCCAAAAGCCCCTGCCGCATGGCATGGAGCCGCTTCTCTACAGCTTCCATGGCATGGGTAAGGAACCCTTTCTCCGGGCCTTCCTGCATCCTTGCAAGCTCCCCCCGCACCTGGGCCAGTTCCTGGAGAGCCGCGTCAAGCCGTCTGTGCATTCCGTCCATCTCAAAAAGCAGGGCCGCATACTCCCGTCCTGCCTCCGGTCTGGCTCCCATCAGGAGATTCAGATACTCCCTGACCGCATCATTTCCCGCCAGTGGTTGATTCTGTGCCATATATCCTCCTTCCGTCCGCTTCGTTCCCCCAACAGTCCCATCCGGGCCTCTGCTGTCTTGCAAAAAGTCCCACTTTTTTCTTTCCTCCTCCGATTCTGAAATACGTTAAAATACCGCTACAATGTAAATAAACGCTTTCTCTCACAGGCTTTTCCATTCCTTCCCTGTGGTTCTCTCCAGCCGTGGCAGGATGATGTCCTCCACATAAGACGCATTGATTTCGGCGGCGATAAAATCCCGCCCATTTTTGACACACTGGACCACCTCGCTTCCTGAACCGGCAAAGGGGATAAAGACCAGATCCCCGGGGCGGCTGCTGGCAAGTATCATGCGCTCCCCCAGCTTCTCCGGCTTCTGTGTGGGATGCCCCGTGGCTTCCCGGTAGTTGGGCTTAACCCTGGAGCACTCCCACACATTCCCGCAGGATTTTCCTTTCGGGTTTTTCCGTTTGTCCTTCTCATTTCCGGGGCTGTAGGGGATGCGGACGGCATCCTGGTTGAGTTCATGCCGGGGATTGCTGTAAAACCATAAAAACTCGGTCTCATAGCGGTAAGACGCTTTCCCGGGCCTCCCTGTCCTGTAATTCCAGACAATCAGGTTCCTTTTCACCCAGCCCAAAGGTTCAATCACATATACGGAGAGCCGGTCGATCATCCGGGCGCTCCCCCAGCAGTAAAAGGCGCCTGTGGGTTTCAGCACCCGGTAACATTCAGCGGCCCAGGAGGAACACCATTCCAGGTACTCCCGGGCCGACTGGAACTTAAAATCGAAGTCACCTTTCATGCGGTAATAGGGCGGGTCCGCAATGACCAGATCCACGCTCTGTGCAGGGAGGCGCTTCAATACCTGGATACAGTCTGTGTTGTAGACATGGTTTCGCTGAATCGCGGCCTGCTGTTCTTTCAAAATAAGTTCCATATCAACAGCCCTCTATATTGCTAAATAAATTCCAAAGATAACCATGAAACTTATTTACAGCGCAACAGCCATCATCTGTTTTGTACCAATCATGAATCATACTCTGTTCTCCATTTTGACAATAAATAGTTATGCAGACACCGGTTTTCCTGCCCCTCTACACCAAATCCTCGGGCCTGGTGGTAAGCAGCCTGTACAGATGGGTATCCTTCGGGAAATGGTCCACAAAGGGGATAATCACATTCCCGTAAAACAAAAGCCCCTCCCCCGCGTTGGAGTTGGTCACATAGGAGAGCTGGTGCGGTGAGATATTCAGCTGCTTCGCCAGAATCTGCCGGTCTCCCGCCGCCTGGTTCAGCATATACACAAAGTCGCTGTTCTCAAAAATGTTCTCAATCTCCCGGCTGGCCAGCAGGTCTTTGGAATTCTGGGTGATGCCTGTGGGGATACCGCCCCATTTCCGGAAGCGCTTCCAGATCTCTACCGAATAGGCGGCGGTCTGCTCCTCCTTCAACAGGAGGTGGAATTCGTCTATGTAAAGACGCGTAGATTTGTGTGTTTCCCTGTTTATGGTCACGCGCCCCCAGATTGCGTCTTGTACAACTTGGGTGTTTTGCTGAGAATGCCGTAAATTCA
>CAJUNZ010000167.1 GCA_910587755.1 uncultured Acetatifactor sp.
CCTGTACGCCCAGAAAAACCCTGCCGGAAGGACGGAAGGAATCCAGCACAAACATATTGTGGAACGCTTCCTCCCCCATACCCGGAAGACCATCCGCTTCTGCCTGGTGTTCTTTGTGGCCATCCCCGCCCTGATCAACCTGCTGTCCTACCTGCCCTTCCGGGACTACGGTGACAGATGGCTCCTTAGCAGGATGATCCACAACCAGGGGACCATGTTTGAATACCACAGCGGCCTGGAGGCCACCCATGACTTTGCCTCCCCCTGGCACGAATGGCCTTCCATGAAGCGCCCCATATGGTACTACTCCCGCATTGTCACCGGAGTATACAAAGAAGGAGGCCTCCGGGAAGGCATCAGCTCCTTTGGCAACCCCGCCGTGTGGTGGCTGGGCATACCTGCCGCCCTCTACATGATATACCTGTGGTGGGAGAAAAAGGACAGAACTGCCGCCTTCCTCTTTGTGGGGTACCTGGCCCAGTACCTTCCCTGGTTCTTTGTAACCCGGATCACTTTCATCTACCACTACTTCCCCAGCGTGGTGTTTGTGGTGCTGATGATAATGTACAGCCTGCTCCAGTGGAAGAGCCGGATGGAGAAACACAACCGCCGGGCCTTCCCGGCCCTGCTGCTGGTCTACGGCGCAGCGGCGGTGGGACTGTTTTTGCTGTTCTATCCTGTACTCTCGGGGCAGCCTGTGGAAGCTGCCTTTGTGGACAAATACCTGCGCTGGTTCCCGGACTGGGTGCTGACCCACCAATGAGAGACGCTCAGCTTCCACCCACTGTTATCTTCGGCCAACCGCTCCCAGAAGGGGCGGTTGGCCGTCACTGCCATATCCATGGCGGGCAGACCGCAGATCTAAAACCCACGCTGAAGGAAAAGAGTATGTCCTGTATATAACGCCAGCCTTGAACTGAAGGGAGACATATACTATGAGGAATAAATTTATCTTGCTTGAATTGAACCGCCGCAACGAAATACGGGCTGATGTGAATCTGACAATTAGAAGACTTGGTACTACAGAAATTGAGAATATTCATGTCAAAATAGATACTGGCTGCCCCTACGCATCCATCCCTGTAAGGAAACTTGGTAAAACTTTCCCCTGAAGAGTAATCACAGAATCACTCATATCACCCTCCTGCCTCTTCCCCTCCATAAATGCATTCAATTCCCTTCTCTGCAAAATACTTCATCCACTCCCCGGAAGGACGGATGTCCGTGACCACCATATCCACAGCGGACAAATCGCAGATCTGTGAGAAAGCCACCTGGTCAAACTTAGTGTGATCCGCCGCCAGAATGCGCTGACGGGCAGATTTCAGCATGGCCTGTTTCACCTGGGAGAACATTTCGCTGGAATCCGTGGCCCCTTTCTCCCTGTGGAGGCCCTTGCAGGAAAGAATGGCCTTATCTGCATAGAAAGAGCTGACGGCCCCTGCCGCCCGGGCCCCCACCAGAGCCAGGTTGTGTTCCCGCAGGGTGCCTCCGGTGCAGATAACCTCCCAGCCGCTCACATCTGCCAGCTCCGCCAATACCTCTATCGAATTGGTGATCACAGTCAACTGTCTCCTGCTCTTTAATGCCTTCACCACTGCCACCGCCGTGGTGCCCGGGTCCACAATAATATGTTCCCCTTCCTGCACCAGACGGCCCACCAGTTCCCCTATCACCTGTTTCCCCTGGGCGTTGCGCTTTTTCCGAATGTTGAAGGGCATGTCAAAGCCGGAGTTTTCGTTCAGCACGGCGCCCCCGTAGCTTTTTACGGCCAGGCCTTCCCTCTCCAGTCTCTCCAGATCCCGGCGGATGGTCTCCTCCGAGACGCCGAAAAGGGTGCTCAGCTCGCTGACCACCACTCTTCGTTCC
>CAJUNZ010000168.1 GCA_910587755.1 uncultured Acetatifactor sp.
ATTATATCATCATACTGATGCTGTTCTGACTCCGGTTTTATCCGCTCCTGCCTGCGCCGTTCTTCCTGCCTCAAGCTTTATGCCCTCCAATCTGACGGTTCCGCTCCACCGCCGTCGCCCCTTCCTGCAGATTCATACCCTTCAATATGGCATTTTTCCCATACTTCTTTTTCACGGAAAGTACCGCCTCCTGCAGCCTGCGCTCCCGGGCAAGACGCTCCTCCCGGGCCTTCCTCTCCTTCTCCAGCGCCTCATAATCCGTAAACAGATCCAGCTGCTCATATGTCTCCTCCCGGGCCTGATCTTCCTCCCACAGACGGGCTGCAGCCACCGTCACCCGGCGCACCAGCAGATCCGGAGCCACAATCCGGCCATAGAGTTCCATGACAGCGTCCACAATCACCTGGGAGGAAGAAGTCCTGCACCCCAGATTTGCCGTGCCATGGGCATGTTTGGGAACCTTCCGGCCATAGCGATCCGCGGTGGTCTCCCCCCGGTAGTTTTTCCTGATTTCCGGATCTGCCAGGCTGTCCGAGTCATACCCTATGGTAAGCACCATCTGATCCGTCACAGCCCTCTTTTCCACTAATTCCAGCACAAGCTGATCCGTCATCTCCCGGACCACCAGCCTCCCCTCCTCAAACTCATAGGGACGATGCAGCACCTGGCCCGAGCTTAAACTGCTGCTCTCAGGCTTATAGGCTTTGATCAGTTCCATGGTCACAGGTTCCCAGCCCCAGGCATGATCTATGAGCAGTTCCGCATTGACGCCCAGAAGCCGGTACAGAAGATCTTCATTATAATAATCCCTGTCCCCGCCCAGAGAGCAGCGGGCAATGTCCCCCATGGTAAAAAGCCCCACCTCAGCCAGACGTCTCTGGCAGCCCTGCCCCACCCTCCAGAAATCAGTCAGGGGCCTGTGGCTCCACAACAGCCGCCGATAACTGCTCTCCTCCAATTCCCCTATCCTGACACCATTTTCGTCCGGGGCCACATGCTTTGCCACAATATCCATTGCCACTTTGCACAGATACAGATTGGTCCCTATGCCTGCGGCGGCGGTGATGCCCGTGGCCTCCAAAACATCCCGCAGCATCCTGGCCGCCAGCTCCCTGGCCGTCAGGCGGTAGGTCTGCAGATAATCTGTCACATCCATGAGAACTTCGTCGATGGAATAGACATGAATATCTTCCGGGGCAATATATTTTAGATAGATATCGTATATAATGGTACTGTACTCCACATAGAAAGCCATTCTTGGCGGAGCTACAATGTAGGCCAGTTCCAGCTCCGGGTGTTCCGCCAGCTCCGGCCCATAACAGGAGGAGCCTGAAAACTGCCTCCCCGGCGCCCTGCCGCGCCTTTCCCTGTTGATCTCCTTCACCCTCCGCACCACTTCAAAAAGTCTTGGCCTGCCGGGGATGCCGTATGCCTTTAAAGAAGGAGAGACCGCCAGACAGATGGTTTTCTCCGTCCTCTCCGGATCCGCCACCACCAGGTTCGTAGTCAGCGGATCCAGCTGCCGCTCCACACACTCCACAGACGCATAAAAAGATTTTAAATCTATTGCTACATATACACGCTCTTTCCCGCTCATGAGTTCCCTCCAGAGGATATTATACCAGAAAACTTGTTCGATTATAATCCTTTTTTGAAAGTTTCACAAACTTTTTCAGAAAATTTTTCCACCTGTGCGGTTGGGATATAGTTAGGAGCGGCAATAAAACAAT
>CAJUNZ010000169.1 GCA_910587755.1 uncultured Acetatifactor sp.
CGGCGATTGGCATTGCTGCTGATCAGTCCGTATTTAGCAGTAAACCTGTCATACTCCGTGTCCAGCTTTTTCTGCAGTGCTTCCACTTCTGCGTCACTTTCATCCTCCATCTGGCAGCGGATCAGCTCCTGCGTAATATCACGCAGTTTTATCATGCCAAGGACACGCTCCACAGTTTTTGCCGGAAGCTCCACCAGATTCATTCTTGCATTTTCCCGGTAATACACCTTCCCTTTTACTTCCGCAAAGCTGAAGTTCTTCACGGAAATATCAGCCGGGATGGAAGCCTCCGTCTGATCCGGCAAAATATCTTCTGGCTCCCGGTCCGTGATACTCCCCTGTATATGCGCTACCGCTTCCTTTAGCTGCTCCGAAAGAACTGCACTCTCTATGGGCTTTACCTTGAGCGCCTGCTTCCCGAACTGGGTACTTTCCATGACAAACTTTCCCAGCACCATTTCCGGGTGGGCAACAAAATAACTGTTTACGCTGTACCCTTCCGGTGTGACACCAAGGTTCACCCATTCCGGCTGTTCCAGAGCCGCCCTGTCCCTTCTCTGGAAAAACAGGATATCCGCCACCACTTCCGTCCCCGCATTTTTTAAGAACACATTCTCCGGGAGCCTTATGGCACCCAATAAATCCGCGCGGTTTGCGATATATTGGCGCACAGAAGGGTTCTGCTTATCCATAGTGCCGCTTGACGTAACCACCGCCACCACCCCGCCGGGGCGCACAAGGTCAAGGGATTTTGCAATAAAATAGTCATGGATCAGGAAGTTGAAACGGTCATACCTTGTGTCCGCCACCTTGTATACGCCGAAAGGCACATTCCCTATTACGCAGTCGAAAAAACTATCAGGATACTGTGCATGCTCAAATCCCTGTATGGAGATATGGTTTTTCTGGTAAAGCTGCCCCGCGATCCTGCCGGAAATACTGTCGATCTCCACACCGTACATCTTAAGCCCGCCCATCTCTTCCGGCACAAGCCCCATAAAATTCCCTGTGCCACAGGAAGGCTCCAATATATTTCCCTGCCTCAATCCCATATTTCCAAGGGCTTCATACATTGCCTTTATGACCACAGGCGGCGTATAAAACGCATTTAAGGTGGAAGCCCTTGCCTGCCGGTATTCCTCCTCTGTCAGCGTCTGTTTTAACTGCATGGCTTCCGCCGCCCATGCTCCGTTTTCTTCCTCAAAAGCCGCCGGGAGACCGCCCCATCCCACATACCGGGACAAAATATCCTGTTCTTCAGGCGTGGCGGAACGGTGTTCCCCTTCTATTTTTTTCAGGAGCAAGATTGCTTCCATATTGGCACGGAACTTCTGTTTCGGTCCACCCGCACCCAGGTCATCATCGGTAATGCGGAAGTTGACTGGAGCGGGAAAGTTTTTCCGTTCTTCGGTCTCTTCTGCTTCCACAATATCAACCCTTTGTTCCTGCACTGGTTCCTTCGGGGCTTCCTGCCCGGAATATTCCTTCAAAACTTCCTCTGGAGGTTCTTTTTTCTCCACAGGCGCAGCATTCATATCCATAAAATCAAATAAGGACAGCTGTACGCTGTCCCCGATCTGTATCTCTTCCTGTATGCCCTTTTTCTTTTCTGGGAAAATAGTATAAGTACCTTCCACATATCCTTGTACCTTCGCCAACAGCTGCACTTTTTGATCATACCCCTCAA
>CAJUNZ010000170.1 GCA_910587755.1 uncultured Acetatifactor sp.
CCGGTATGCTCCAGCGCATTTTTCACCACATTCCCCAAAGCTTCCGACATCCAGAGGGCATCGCAGTAAAGAGAAACATCGCTGCTCCCAGATAACACAATTTCTTTCGCGTCCTGAGTGGCAAGTGTCTCAAAGCGTTCCGTCACATCCTTAAGGAGCATTTCCAGGTTTTCCTCCGCCTTTTCCATCCTGACCGTGCCTGCGTCCAGCCTGGCTATTTTTAAGAGCGTATAAACCACATCCTCCACCCGGCGTATTTCCCGCAGGGATTTCTGGCTGAATGCAAGGATGGTCTCCCTATCCGTACCCTCCTGCGCCATAATCTCATCATACATCTTTAGCGCTGCCAGGGGCGTCTTTAACTGGTGGGAAACATCTGAGATCATGCCCTGCAGAAATTCGCGCGTCTGTTTTTCATGTTCTGCCTGGGCAGAGAGGATGGCGGCAAGCTCATTGATCCTGTGGAACAGGCTGTACCAGTCCCCGGTTTCCTCACTGTCGATCCTCTGTCCCGTATCCCCTGAAAGGAACCGGGTGATCACAGTATCCGCCTTTGCTATCGCTTTGTTTTGTTTCCGGATGTAGATCCAGACTGTCAGAAAAACAGCCAGAAAAACGCAAAAAAAACAACCTGCGAACCAGGCGGCGGTATGCTTTCGGTAAGCGTATACGGCAGGGATCAGTCTGGGATCTGCATTTCCATGGTAGCCCGCTTCCTTAAGGATCCGCCTTCCGGCCTCCAGGTCAGAGTCCGTTTTGTCTTTCGTAAACGCGGCTGCCACATTTGTGTCCGGGTGGTTGACCAGATACCCTGCCGTCCCATAATCATGCTCCACCATTGTTTTCTGGAAATCATTCGTCATATAAGACAAAACGACCGTGAAACCTGCCGCCGCAGCCAGACAGATGGCAAGCAGCCAGCACAGCATCCTCCTTGTTTCTTTTCCCATTGTATTCATCTTCCATCACTCCCCGGCCCATTTATAGCCAAAACCGATTTCCGTCAGAAGCTTTGTGGGGGAATTCGGGTCATCTTCAATCTTCCTCCTCAACCTGCGTATATAGACGGAAAGGGTATTGTCATCCACATAGCTGCCGTTCCCATCCCAAAGGCGGTCTAAGATCAGTTCCCTTGGCAGGATGCGGCCTGGATTCTTCAAAAACAGGCAGAGTAGCTTATATTCCACCAATGTTAAGGGAATCTCCGTTTCCCCTTTCCAGCAGATCCGCTCAGACAGGTCAATCCGGATCCCATCGGATTCCAGAATCGTATCATTCTTATGAAATTGCTGCCCCGAACGGCGCAACAATGCGTTGATCCTTGAAAGAACCTCCCCCAATTTAAAGGGTTTGGTAATGTAGTCATCCCCGCCCATGTCCAGCCCTTTTACAATGCTGATCTCTTCATCTGAGGCTGTCAGGAATATGATCGGAACAGCAGATGTCTTTCTTACTTCTTTACAGATATCAAAGCCTGTCCCATCCGGCAGCGTGACATCCAGCAGCAGAAGGTCATACTGGCCTGCCCGGAAGAATTGATATGCTTCCATTACAGTACGGGCATTATCTACCAGAAAACCATTTTTCTCAAGTGTGTATTTCAGGCCTTCAATCAGGCTTAAATCATCTTCTACATATAATATCTTTTT
>CAJUNZ010000171.1 GCA_910587755.1 uncultured Acetatifactor sp.
GACCTGGCCATGGCCATGGAGGCCAGGTGTTACCGGGGCGGGGAGGGCAGGACGAAGATGAAACCCCTGTGCTATGCAAAACGGGATAGGATAGGCTATCTGTGTCTTGTGCTCTATGTGGCGGCGGGGGTGGCGCTGGATCGGATAGGGGCCGTGGGGGTTGCCTCCCTGTTTGGCGGCGCAGGTTGAAGAAGGTTTTTTCGGCATTATGGGTACTTGTGACAGGAAAGAGACAGGAGTAATGACAGATGGAAAAGAAAAGGGTCCGGCTGACGGTTGCCTATGACGGAACCAACTACCATGGGTGGCAGGTGCAGGATAACGGAATTACAATAGAAGAAGTGTTGAATAAATGTCTGACAGGGCTTCTGGGGGAGCCCATACAGGTCATAGGAGCCAGCCGCACAGACTCCGGGGTTCACGCCCTGGGAAACATTGCGGTGTTTGACACGGTGAACCCCATGCCGGCCGGAAAAATTTCCTATGCCCTGAATCAGAGACTTCCGGAGGATATCCGTGTTCAAAAGTCCGAGGAAGTGCCGCCGGACTGGCATCCCAGGCACTGCGGGAGCCGTAAGACTTATGAGTACCGGATCTACCGGGCAGAATTTCCCATGCCTGTCAAAAGATTTTACTCATACTTTGTGTACCGGCCCATTGATGTAGGGCGGGTGCGGGAGGCGGCGGCTTATCTGGAGGGAGAGCATGATTTTAAGAGTTTCTGTCAGGCGGGGGCCCAGGTGGAGAGCACCGTGCGCACCCTCTACTGGCTGCAGGTGGAGGAGCAGGGGCAGGATCTGGTCATAAGGGTGTGCGGAAACGGGTTTCTGTACAATATGGTTCGGATTATTGTGGGGACGCTTCTGGAGGCAGGGCTGGGAAAGCGGGAGCCGGATGAGATCCCTGGTATTCTGGAGGCCCTGGATCGCAGTGCCGCAGGCCCCACGGCGCCGGCCTGCGGCCTCACCCTGGTAAAGTATGAATTTACTTGAAAATAGATGAAAATTACTGGAAAATATTATTGACAGAAGGTACAGCCTATAGTAAAATATGAAACTGTGACGATGTTTTTAAATGCTGAGCCAAAGCCCCGGCAATGCATTTGAAATAGAGAAAACTAACTGTTCCGGAGTACATGGGACGCAGCCCGGACATCTGCAGTCCATGACAGTCATGGGACAGGAGGCGGAAAACGCAATACGGAGGGAACATCATGAATACATTTATGGCTAGTCCGGCTACAATCGATAGAAAATGGTATGTAGTAGACGCTGCTGGCATGACACTTGGCCGTCTGGCATCAGAGGTTGCCAAGGTTTTGAGAGGTAAGAACAAGCCCATTTTCACCCCTCATCTGGATACGGGGGATTATGTGATCATCGTAAATGCGGAGAAGATCTCAGTGACCGGCAAGAAGATGGACCAGAAGGTTTATTATCATCATTCCGGTTATGTGGGAGGCTTGAAGGAAGTTACCCTTAAGGAGAAGCTGAAGAAGAAGCCCGAGGAAGTTGTAGAGCTGGCAGTCAAGGGCATGCTTCCCAAGGGGCCTTTAGGAAGGCAGATGTACAGGAAGCTTTTCGT